>DASXJW010000161.1:0-82085 GCA_036497165.1 Solirubrobacteraceae bacterium | reverse complement strand
CCGTTCCTGCCGGTCCCCACCTGCTCCAACGTGACGGCGAGGGGCAAGAAGGGCGCGACCAGGGTGACACTCACGCTGAAGTGCAAGGGACCCAAGGGGCACTCGTTCAGCTATGGGATCGTGAGCAAGCCCAGCAGCGGCAAGCTGGGCAAGGTCAACCAGTCCAACGGGAAGGTGACCTACACCACGCATGTGGGCTTCAGCGGCACCGACCGGTTCGTCTATAACGCGACGGACTCGGGCGGCTCCTCGAAGGCGGCGACGGCGACGATCGTGCTGCCCCGACTGCAGCGCATCGCGGCGACGATGGGGTGGGCCTTCCAGCCGACGCTGGCCACCTACACGGTGATCGACTCGTTCACCATCAGCGGCGTGCCCGGCGGCGCGAAGGTGTTGTTGTCCTGCAAGGCGAAGGGCGGCTGTCCGATCTCCAAGCACACTGCGACGGTGCCCAAGCACCGGGTCTGCAAGGGCAAGGGCACGAAGCGCAAGTGCAGGAGCGTGGAGCCGGCGTTGGGCAACGTCGACCTGACGAGCCTCGTGGCGCACCGGCACGTCGCGGTGGGCGCCCGGGTGTTCGTGGCGATGATCGAGCCGGGCTGGATCGGCAAGGAGTACATCTTCACGTTCGTCAAGAACAGGCAGCCGTCCAAGCGGATCGTCGTGCTGGCGCCGGGCAGTACCCGCCTCTGCCCGACCTGCTAGCCGTCGATCCGGCGACGGCAGTTCCGCCGACCTGGAAAACGCGGGAAACCTGCGGCGGGGGTTGAGGTTTTCCGCGAATTCCATCCCTGAGCCGCATTTCGCGGAAAACGTGCGACGCGCGGGTTGGTTTGTCGCGTTTTCCAGGTTCGCCGCGCGGGGCTCGCCGGGGATGGCTGGGGGAGCGGGGCTCAGTCTGGCGGGGCGGGGCTGGACCAGCGGGGTGCTGCGCGGACCCGTGAAACGGACCGGAATCCGGGCATCCCGGGTCACAGGCAGTTCACGAGCCGACCACCCTCCCTGGCTACAGTGGGCAGGCAGGCATAGGCGCAGACCTGGACGCGAAGGGGAGTCGTTCGCATGGTGAGACTGAGTCGCTGGTGTATCGCGCATCGACGCTGGGTGATCGGCGGGTGGGTGCTCATCGCGGTGCTCGCGACCCTCATCGCCGGAGCCGTGGGCCGCCAGTACGCCACCGACTTCAGCCTTCCGGGGACCGAGGCCCAGCACGTCGTCGACCTGCTCGGCAAGGAGTTCAAGGCCCAGAGCGGCGACGTCGACACGATCGTCTTCCACACCTCCCACGGCAGCATCGACGATCCCGCGGTGCGCAACGCCGTCACGCCGTTGCTGGGCAAGGTGGCCCAGATGCCGCATGTCGTCAGCGTCATCAGCCCGTACAGCCGGCAGGGCGCGGTCGAGGTCTCCAAGGATCGCGCCACTGCCTTCGCCACGATCGCCTACGACAAGCGAGCCAACCTGCTGGCCAACCCCACCGGGCAGCCCGTGCTCAACGCCGTCAATGCCGTCAACGTGCCCGGGCTCAAGGTCGCCGCCGGCGGCCAGGTGATCGAGAACGCCCAGGGGTTCAACATCGGCCCGGCCACGACGGTGGGCGTGATCGCGGCGCTCCTCATCCTGCTGCTCACCTTCGGCTCGCTGAGTGCCGCCGGGATGCCGCTGGTGACGGCGGGGCTCGGCCTCATCGCCGGCCTCGCGCTCGTTGGGATCGCTACCCACGTCACGAGCATGTCCAACGTCGCGCCGGAACTGGCGGTGATGATCGGACTCGGGGTGGGCATCGACTACGCGCTGTTCATCGTCACCCGCTTCAAGGAGAGCTACGGCCACAACAAGGACGTGCAGCGGTCGATCGTGGAGGCGATGGACACCTCCGGGCGCGCGATCCTGCTCGCCGGCACGACGGTGATCATCGCGCTGCTGGGCATGTTCGCCACCGGCGTGACCTTCATGTACGGGCTGGCGATCGCCTCTGTGCTGGCCGTCCTCCTGGTGCTCGGGGCCTCGCTCACCGTGCTGCCGGCGCTGCTGGCGTCGTGGGGGGACCGCGTCGTGCGGCCCACGCGCCGAGCGCGGCGGCGCATGGAGCGCGGCGCGGCGACCCGCGAATCGGCGTGGCGGCGCTGGAGCCTGCAGGTGCAGAAGCGGCCGTGGCCGCTGGCGGTGGCATCCACCGCGCTCATGCTCGTCTTCCTCATCCCCGTGCTGGGGATGCGGCTGGAGTCAAGCGACGCCGGCAATGACCCGTCCAACACGAGCACCTATCGCGCCTACCACCTGCTCGCCGGAGGCTTCGGCCCCGGGTTCAACGGCCCGCTGCAGATCGTCGTCCAGATGTCCGATCCGGCACAGCGGTCACAGCTGCCGGCCGTGCGCGCCGCCGTGGCCGGCACGCGCGACGTGGCGGCCGTGACCGCGCCGCGAGTGTCGCCCTCCGGTAGGGTCGCGGTGATGGAGGCCTATCCGGCCTCCGCGCCCCAGGCCCAGGCGACGACCGATCTCGTCACCCACCTGCGCGACGAGGTCCTGCCGCCGTTTCAGAAGAACCTGGGCCAGCGGCCGCTGGTCGGCGGGTTCACCGCGGGCTCGATCGACTTCTCTCACGTGCTGGCCGGGAAGCTGCCGCTGTTCATTGGCATCGTGGTCGTGCTCTCGGCCCTGCTGCTGTTCGTCATCTTCCGCTCGCTGGTCATCCCGGTGCAGGCGGCGTTGATGAACCTGCTGAGCATCGGAGGCGCGCTGGGCGTGACGGTGGTCGTCTTCCAGAACGGCTTCCTCGCCGGGATATTGGGTGTCACCCCAGGCCCGGTGGAACCATGGATACCCGTCCTCATGTTCGCGGTGGTGTTCGGCCTCTCGATGGACTACGAGGTCTTCCTGATCTCACGCGTGCGCGAGGAGTGGGTGCGCCAGCGCGATGCCAGCCGCGCGGTCGCCGACGGCATCGCCCACACGGGGCGGGTGATCAGCGCCGCGGCCGCGATCATGATCTGCGTCTTTCTCTCCTTCATGCTCGGCGACCAGCGCTCGATCAAGGAGTTCGGCTTCGGGCTCGCCGCCGCCGTGTTCCTCGACGCCATCGTGATCCGGTGCGTCATGCTCCCGGCGGTGCTCGAGATCCTCGGGCCGCGCACGTGGTGGCTGCCGTCCTGGATCGACCGGCGGCTGCCGCGGATCCGCATCGAGGGCCACGGCGCCGAGGAGGATGCGCTCGACGAGCAGCTCTCTCACGACGAGGCGCCGTTCCCGGATCCCACGCCCTACCGCAGCTGACGTCGCCGGCCTGACGTCAGACCGCTGCCTGCGAGCCGCGCAGGAAGCGCGCAATGGAGTCATCCAGCAGCTCGTCGAGCTGCTCGGGGAGCAGCATCCCGCTGGCCAGCAGCGACGCGATTCCCTGGATGGCGGCAAAGAGCACGAGGCCCACCCGTTCGGGGTCGCCCGGTTCCAGACGCCCTTCGGCCTGTCCCCGAAGGATCAGCTCCAGCATCACGTCAAAGGCGCGCTCGGCCGCCTCCTGGAGTGCGGCGGCGTCGTCGCGGTGCTTGCCGGCGAACATGAGCTCGAGCAGGGCGGGATCCTCGGTCGCGAACCGGATGTAGGCGGCGCCGGTCGCCCGCAGTCGTGCTTCGAAGTCGTCGCCCGCGGCGTCGACCGCCGCCCGCAGCTCACGACCCAGGCGTTCGAAGCCGCTCTCGGCCAGGGCGTCGAGCAGCGCCTGGCGGTCGGGGAAGTGCCGGCGCGGAGCCCCGTGGCTGACCCCGACCTCGCGGGCGAGTTCGCGCAGCGACAGGTCCTGGACCCCGCGCTCGCGCACCGTGCGCTCGGCGGCATGGAGCAGGGCGTGGCGCAGGTTGCCATGGTGGTAAGGACGCTCCGTCATCGCGGCGAACACCCTACCGAACGAAGTAGTCCTTGACAACATTGTGGTCAGCGCCTACATTGTTGTCCATGACTACTTTCTCCTCCTCCAGCATCCCCGAGATGACCGGGCGCACGGTCATCGTCACCGGCGCCAACAGCGGCATCGGCCAAGCCGCCGCGACCGCGCTCGCTGCCGCCGGCGCCCGCGTCGTTCTTGCCGTCCGCAACAGCGCCAAAGGCGGCTTGGCCGCCGCTGAGATGCCCGGCTCCCCCGAGGTCCGCCCGCTTGACCTCGCCAGCCTCGCCTCCATCCGCGACTTCGCCACCGAATGGGACGGGCCCATCGACATCCTCATCAACAACGCCGGGATCATGATCCCGCCGAAATCCGAGACCGCCGACGGCTTTGAGCTGCAGTTTGGGACCAATCACCTCGGCCACTTCGCGCTCACCAACCTGCTGTTGCCCCACGTCACCGGCCGAGTGGTGACCGTGTCCTCGGGCGCGCACCGCATGGGCCGGATCGACTTCGACGATCTCAACTGGGAGCGCAAGACCTACCGGGCGTGGCGCGCCTACGGCCAGTCCAAGCTCGCCAACCTCCTCTTCACCGCCGAACTCCAGCGCCGGCTTGACGCAGTCGGCTCCTCGGTCAGGGCCACCGCCGCCCACCCGGGCTACGCCGCCACCAACCTCCAGTTCCACAGCGGCAACCGGGTGTTTGACCTGCTCTCGGCCGTGGGGAACCGCGTCGTCGCGCAGGACTCAACCGCCGGGGCGCTCCCGACGCTCTACGCCGCCGTGACCGACATCTCCGGCAACAGCTACGCGGGGCCCAGCGGGTTCATGGAGGGCCGCGGTGCGCCCAAGCTCGTGGGGCGCTCGAGCGCGGCGCAGGACATGGACGTGGCGCGGCGCCTGTGGGATGTCTCCGAACAGCTGACCGGCGTCAGCTTCCCGCTCACCGCACAGCCCGTCGCCATCCGCGGGTGAGGCCTACCTCCTATGGGACCGGTATGCCCTTCAGCTGCACCGGGCCGTTGAGCGGGTTGAGCTCGGTGCCCTGATCGACTCCGGCGGGCGTGATGGTGTCCATCACCTTCGGCACCGTGCCGGGGCTGACGGCGCAGATGGGGCTCGACTCGCCCGCCGAACACACGCCGAACGTGTAGTCCTGGGGCTGCGGCGCAAACCCGCGAGCCTGGTCGGAGCTGAACCCGTCCTGGCCGGTGAGGGCGAGGGTGAACACCCATCCCGACGTGAGATCGCCGAATTGCGCCCGGGGGAGGATGATCGTCGCCGTGTGCGTTGTCGTGTCCGCGACGAGCTGCGCTGAGCCCAGGGAGGTGTTGGCGGCGTTGACCCACTGCACGGGAGCAAAGCCCTGCGCCTCAATCCGCTCCGTCCACGCATCGCCCGAGGCGATCGAGTAGTTGCGGCTCGCGAAGGGCGCCGCGGTCGAGCTCGACGACACGGACGGATCGCGGACGTAGATGTCGAGCAGCTGGGCGCCGAAGTCCTCGCCGAACGTGTTGACGAGGTTGCGCAGCGTCGTCTGGATGTAGACGTTGCTCGCGTCCTCGTTGACCTGGAGCTTGGTGATGTCGAACACGCCGGGCGCGAACACCGAAGCCGGCGTCGGGTAGGCATAGGTCCCCGGACCGTTGTCGTCTCCGGACGGATCGGCGACGTTGAGGACCATCGTTCCGGGCAGGCTCACGTCCGAGACCGCCTCCTGGGCGTAGCCGGTGCTGTTGGCCTTCGTGGCGGTCACGGTGATCGTGGGCGAGCCGAATGTGGTGGGGGTGAGGGTCAGCGACCAGTTGCCGGAGCCGTCGGCCGTGGCCGATGCCGTCGCCGCCGCACCACCGGCCGGCGTCTCGGCCTGGGCGTCAACGAGGGCGTGCGGCGCGGTCGTTCCGGTGAGCGTGATCGAGCGGGAGGTGACGATTGATCCCGGAGCCGGCGAGGTGATCGTCAACGGCAGTGCGCCGGGCATCCCGTGGGCGACGTAGCGATCGGAGACGATGGCGGGGGTCTCGAGGTTGCGTCCGGCGCCCAAGTCGCGGGTCAGCCGCGCCACCGTGGCCTGCGCCCAGGTCAGGGGGCTCGCCGAGCCGACCGGCTTGCCGTTGGTGAAGCCGATGGACGCGGTCGCAGGGTCGGTCCCCGACGGGGGCACGGGGTCGTCCTCCCACACCTGCTCGGGCTCAAGGCCCTGCCCCGAGGTCATATTGAGCATGGCGGACAGCAGCGTGCGCGCCGAGGACCCGTGGCCGGAGGCGATGTCGTACTGGGCGCGCTCGTCGCTGAGTACCGGCCACAGATGGCCGGACCCGTGGCCGGTGGGCGCCCAGGGCGCGCCCTCCGGCGAGCAGTCGGTCGGATCGGCCACGTGGCAGTCGCCATACCCGTCCTCCGAGCCCGGGGTGCTCGTCCCGTACCGGTACCAGCCCGGGCCGCTGTCGGTCTGGCGCTCGATGGTGTTATCGATGACGGAGAGCGACGCTCGGATGTCCGGATCGCGGGCCGGCAGGATGCCCAGGCGCACCAGCTCGAGGAAGCCCGCGTCGACGATCGACCGCTGGTCGGCGTCGATGCTGCCGTTGCCGAGGTTGTAGGAGATCGCCGCGTTGGGATCCCCGGTCTTGGAGACGCGGATGAAGTAGCGCGGCGCGTACGGGCCGGTGGTGGTCACCGTCCAGGCCTTGATCTTGCGGGCGAACTGGTCCGCGGTCGCCTGGTACAGGCGCGCGTGCGCCGTGTCGTGGTTGACCGAGGCGATCTTGGCCGCCGCGGTCAGGCCGGCGATCTCAGCCGAGATCGTGGAGGGCGAGAAGCCGGACTGTTCCTCCCAGCGCTCCACGCCGTCCGACGGCCCGTGGCCGACCAGGAAGTCGGCGGCGGGGATCACGTGGTCGCGATACAGCGCGCCGTCATGAGCGAGGCCCGACTGCCAGTCCATGAGGATCGGGTAGGAGGTCTCGTCAAGCTGTAGGCCGCCGGTGTCGGGAGCCGGCTTGCCATTCTCCAGCGAGTTGCGCGGCATGGAGCCGTCGGCCTGCTGCTGGCGGTCGAACAGGAACGTCGTGGCGTCCTGCGCGGTCCGGATGTCGCCGGCGACCAGCAGCCCCGTGAAGGCCTCATAGAGGTCGCGCGCGAAGACCTCGCGGTAGGAGCCGAAGTAGTGGGGGCGGCCGTTGCTGCCGTTGTTGCCGGCCGGAACCGACTGTCCCCACGGGGAGTCCAGACCGGCGGCGATGGCGCCCGCGAACTCCTTGTCCTCCGAGGCCTTGACCACGTTGACCGAGGCGTAGTACTCCTGAGCGGTGGCGCGGCCCAGCCACCCCGCGGGCCGGCGTAGCTGGGAGTCATAACGGCGCCATTGCGCCTCGTAGTCGCGCCACGTTTGCCCGAAGCGCTGCGCCACCGCGGCGCCCGCGACGCTGAGGGCCTGCGTCTGGTTCTGTCCGAAGCCCAGCGCCAGCGTGGTTGAGCGACCGCGGCGCAAGTTGAGCTGGGCGGTGAGCGCGACGTGGCCGTCGGGCGCGGAGTCATGGGTGGTCAGCTGGTGCGTGCTGTCGAGCATCTCCTGGCCGTCACTGGCCGTGCCGGCGTAGCCGACGCTCTCGGCGCCGAAGCCGTGGCTGGCCTGGAGCGCCTCATAGGTCGGCACCGCATAGTCGCGGTTGGTGGCGTCGGTGGAGGTGTTGGTGTTGAAGTCCACGGGGACCGAGCCCACCAGCTCGGCGCTGTTGGCGCCGGCGTTGGCACTGCCGCCGCCGCCGGTCCCCCCGGCCAGCGGATCCAGCCGCACGTAGACCTGGTCGCTCGAGGGGCCGCGGAAGCGCGTGCGCATCAGCACCGCGTCGCGGGCGGGGTCGGCGATGTAGGTGGTGCTGATGCGGTAGTGGTGCGCGGCGCTCGAGGCAACGATCGTGCACGACATCCCGCTCGGATCCGGGACGACCCGATAGGTCATGTCGCGGGTCTGCAGATCGGTGAAGCTGCTCCCGTCCGTGACCAGGTACTGGAGGGTGTGGATGTTGGTGGCGTCGACGTTGGGCCAGTAGGTGTCAGAAAGGACGCCGTCCGCCACGGTGAACCAGACGCGGGAGGTGGTGTTGCGCGCGGTGCCGACGCAGTCCTTGCGGGCGAGGTCGAAGTAGCTCTGGGCTCCGGGCGCGCCCGGCGCGACGTCGGCCGCGGCCAGCGCGGGGGTCAGCGTCACGGCGGCGCACAGGGCGCCCACTACCACGGTCACGGCCAGAACCCCGCGCTTCACGGCAATCCCCTCTCTCCTTGGTTCCCCTACCGGCTGCAGACATGGCGGCGTGGCCGCGCGAGGAGCATACGCCTCGCGGGCCGGTCCCGCCAAGGGCGAACTGCCGATCAATAACCTGACAGGTCACCCCCGATGCCCGTCCCCTCCGACAGCCGTGCCCGGCCCCCGTTCACCGGGATGGTCCTGGACCGCGCATCGGTGGAGCGCAAGGACGGGGACTGGGTCCGGCGCCTGGCCCAGGACCCGGCGTCGCGGGCGATCCTCGCCGGCCATGACGGGCTGGTCGTCGGCGCCGACCCCGGCGACGGCGCCGGCCCGGGCCAGGGCGACGGGGATCGGGGCGATGGCGGTCAGGGCGACGCCCAGGTGCCCTCCCTGTACCGTGCGCCGCTGCCCGACCAGGCCGGTCACGAGCCCATCCTCCTCGGCCTCGAAGGCCAGACGCCCCTGTTCGCGGCCGACCTGGACGCCCTGGAGCCGCAGGAGCGCGATGGGATCGTCGACGGGCGCCGGGTGCTCGGCCTGCGCGAGGCCGGAGCGCTGCTCGCGCCCGCCGAGGCCGGCCTGGCCGCCTACGTGATGGCGCTGCTCAACTGGCACCGCCGCCACCGCTTCTGTGCCAACTGCGGCCACGCCACCGACGTGGCCGAGGCGGGGTACTCCCGGCACTGCCCCCGGTGCGGGGCCAACCACTTCCCCCGCACCGATCCAGTGGTGATCATGACCGTGGAGCATCACGACCGGCTCCTGCTGGGTCGCCGTGCGGGCTGGCCCCCGGGGCGCCTGAGCGTGCTCGCCGGCTTCGTGTCGCCGGGCGAGTCGGCCGAGGAGGCGGTGGTGCGCGAGGTCCAGGAGGAGTCGGGGATCGTCGCCCGGGACCCGGTGTTCGTCGCGTCGCAGCCGTGGCCGTTTCCCGCCTCCCTCATGCTCGGTTTCCACGCCGTGTCCGACGGAGGGGATCCGCGGGCCGCCGACGGCGAACTCGAGGAGGTCCACTGGCTGCCCCGCGGGGCGATCCGCGAGGCCATCGATGGCGGCGATCCAGGATTCCAGCTGCCGCCCCCGGTCTCGATCGCCCGCTTCTTGATCGACCGCTGGGCGGCGCAGGACTAGTACCTAATCGATCGCGTCGAGCAGCGCCCGCGCCGCGTTATGGCCCGGGATGCCGCTCACCGCGCCGCCGCGGCGGGCCCCGGATCCGCACAGCCACACCCGCGGGCGCCCGGTCTCCACGCCCCAGCGTCCCACCTCGGCCTCGGCCTCGGCGTACGGCCACGACAGATCGCGGTGAAAGATGTGGCCGCCCGGCATCCCCAGCTCGGCCTCGAGCTCCACCGGCGTATGCGCCTCCAGGCATGGGGCGCCGTCGGGCGTATGCAGCACGCAGTCCTGGATCGGCTCTGCCAGCACCGCGTTGATCGAGTCCAGCGTCGCCCGCACCGCCCTGTCGCGCGCGGCGTCGTGATCGTCGCGAAAGAGCCGGGCCGGCATGTGCAGCCCGAACACCGTGAGCGTCTGGACGCCCCCGGCCCGGAGATCGGGGCCCAGGATCGTCGGGTCAGTCAGCGAGTGGCAGTAGGCCTCGCAGGGAGGCAGCTCGGGGATCTGGCCGGCGGCCGCCTGCGCGTAGGCCCGCTGGAGCTGCGCAAAGCCCTCGTTGACGTGGAAGGTGCCGGCGAAGGCCTCCTCGGGCGAGACGGAGTCGTCGCGCAACCGGGGCAGGCGGCGCAGCAGCAGGTTGAGCTTGAGCTGCGAGCCCTCGGGCGCGTCGCCGGCCTCAGGGTCACCCAGGAGCGCGGTCAGGACCGCGGGCGCCACATTGGCCAGGACGTGCCGGCCCTCCCACACCCCGCCGTCCGCGGCGTGCACGGCGACGCCGGAGTCGTCGGCGTCGATCCGGGTCACCGGCGTCCCCAGCCGGATCTGCGCGCCGGCGCGCCGGGCCGCCTCGGCCAGCCCATCGGTCAGCGCCCCCATGCCGCCCACGGGGATGTCCCAGTGACCGGTGCCGTTGCCGATGACGTGGTAGAGGAAGCAGCGGTTCTGCGCCAGCCCCGGGTCGTCGAGGCCGGCGAAGGTCCCGATGAGCGCGTCGGTGGCGACGATCCCGCGCACCAGGTCCGAGTCAAAGGACGAGTCCAGCAGCTCTGACAGCGGCCGCTCGAACAGCGGTCCCCACGCCCCGTCGTCGGCCACGCGGCGTCGCATCGAATCCCGTGAGCGCAGCGGCTCGGTGAGGGTGGGAAAGACGCGCCGGGCAACGCCCGCGGTCAAGGCGCTCAGCCGCTCCAGCGCCTCGGCGGACCGGTCACCCGTCCCCAGCGTGCGCCGCAGCGACTCCCGGGTGCGTCCTGGGTCGTCGGACACCAGCACGCCCACGTCGCCGTGGGGCGTGTAGGAGCTGATCCGACGCCGGCGCAGCTCCACCTGGACGCCCAGCTCACGCAGCAGCGCGCGCGGGAACAGGCTGACCAGGTAGGAATAGCGCGACACCCGCGCGTCCACCCCCGCGAAGGGGCGCGCCGAGACCGCGGCGCCGCCGACATGGCCGGCGGACTCCAGCACCAGCACCTGGTGGCCGGAGCCCGCCAGCAGGGTCGCCGCCACCAGCCCGTTGTGGCCGGCGCCGACGACTATGACGTCAGGTCCTGTTCGCACTCCTCCTAGTTTCCCCATGCCGCCGCGAAGAGGCGTCGACGGGCTGGTAGAAGAGGCCGTTGCCGATCCACGGCGAGTAGTCGCGAGCGTGCGGTGAGACCACCGGGTGAAAGCTCGACGCGTCGCTGGTGGATCCGGTGCCGTTGTACTGGGGCACCAGGGGATACGGGTACACGGGACGCGTCAGCGTGTTGGAGCCAACGATGTCCGTGGCCGTGATCTGGCTGGGCGCGCCGCCGTTCTCCACCCACTGCACCATCGGGTAGACGAGGTCGAAGCTGCTCGCGGCATAGCCTCCGCCGCAGTGCGCCACCGTCGGGAACAGGAACATCCGCGCGAACTGCTCCGTCGAGCGCAGCCCACCCATCCGGCTGGCCATGGTGTCGTAGTAATCGATCGTGCCGAACACGGGAATGGCCTGATCGGCCCACCCCTGCCAGATGATGAGCTTGCCGCCGTGGCGGCGGAAGGCGCTGAGATTGGTGTCCATCGCGTCGTAGGTGTTGGCCACGGGGAACAGCGAGCGGAACGTCCGGTCGCTGAAGCTCCACTGGTCCGGATCGGGGCCGAGCTGCCCCGGCGGCAGGTACTGGTAACGCAGGTAGGGCAGCGACAACCCGCCGTAGACGAGCGCCGTTTTCGATGACACCGTCGTCCCGAACGGCGCGGCCGGGAGCTGGAAGCCACCCCAGGACCCCTCCGAGCCCAGCGCGAAGCCACCCGGATACAGATGGCGTCCCTGCGGGTCGACCGGCCCCTGGTAGAGCTCGTCCGCGACCGTCACCTGGGCCGGGGTCAGGCAGTTCGCGCTATCGGTACCGGCCGGGCACTGGATGCTCGAGACGTCGAAGTGGCAGTTGCGTGGGTCGGTGATGATCCCGTCGCCGCTGACGCCGTCATCTCCGGCGCAGGCATTGATGACCGCGGTGTGAAGCGCTCCCAGCTTCGCCGAGGTCAGGATGGCGTTGCCGTTGGCGTCGGTGTTGACGCGGTAGTCCCAGGTCTGCAGCTCGGCGTTGAGGGGCCCGGCGATGATCTCGAGCGCGCCGGCGATGATGCCGTTGAAGTCGGTCGGGTAGCGCTCGGCCTCCTCCATCGCCTCACGGCCGCCGTCCGAGCAGCCGTCGTAATAGGAGTAGCTGGGTGATTGGCCGTAGTAGTCGCCGATGATCGTCTTGCCGACGACCGCCATCGCGTGCTCTGACTCATAGCCGTACTCATTGCGCAGCTTCTGGCTGTTGAACGCGAACAGCCCGGCGCCCCCGAGGCCGCTGGAGGTGGTGTGGCCCTCGTCGTCGGTGGCCATGGCGAAGTCGCCGCCGAGCTGGGCGTCACAGGCCGGGAACGTCTGGCCCGAGACGGTGCCGCAGTAGCCGCCGCAGCCGTTCTGCAGGTAGCGGCCCTGCCAGGTGCTGACGGGCAGCTTCATCTCGAAGTGCGTCTGGGGGGCGATCATCCCCTTGACGTCGCAATACTCCGGGTTACCGCCTGCCGCCGCCACATCCGCCGCCGAGTCGATGCTCGTGGGGAAATGCGGGATGCTGACCAGGCTGGGCAGCGACTTCAGCGTCGCGCAGTCGACCTTGGCCGGGATGGTCGGGCTGACCGAGGCCAGCCTCGCGGAATCCTTCACCAGCACCCGGCTGGTGTGGGCGCTGGCCACCCCGCCTCCGGCGCTGAGCACGGCGACGGCGATGGCGACGACGGCCGCGGCCCCTGCCAGGTACAGGTAGGCGCGCGGCGTACGCGGGCGAAACGTTTGCATGTAGAACCCCTTCCTCTCTCGCCGGGCGCGGATTCTCGTCTGACACGCGCGCCTGTCAAGCACCTTGCACCCAGTGGCGAACAGCCTCGCGCCCGCTGACAAGCCCAGCGTGGGCACCACGTAGGATGTCTCGCCGTGGGCGAGTCGCACCGGTACTGCGACGCACTACTGGAACGTGGCGCGGAACTGGCGGGCCTCGACGGCCTGTTGGCGACGGCCTGCGATGGCAGCGGCGCTCTGGTGGTGATCGAGGGGCCGCCCGGCATCGGCAAGAGCGCGCTGGTGCAGGCCTGCGCGCAGCGCGCGGCGGCCCACGGCATGGAGAGCCTGCAGGCCCGCGGCGACGACGTGTCGATGGAGGCCTCGTTTGCGGCCATGCGCGAGCTGCTGGCGCCTGTCGTCGGCCCGGACGCCTTCCGCGGCTCGGCGGGGCTCGCCGCGCCGGTGTTCCTGGGCGAGGGCGACGTCGCGCCGGAGGCCGATCGCGCCGTCGCGGTGTTGCACGGCCTCTACTGGCTCATCGCGGACCGCTGTGACCGCGGGCCGGTGGCGCTGCTCGTCGACGACGCACATTGGCTGGACCAGGCGTCAGCGCGCTTCCTGCTCTACCTGGCCCGTCGCATCGACTCGCTGCCCGCGGTGCTCGTGGTCGCCCAGCGGCGCGGGGAGGTCTCCGGGGCGCTCACCGCCCTGAGCGAACGCGCGGCCCTCGTGCTGGAGCCCGCGCCGCTCTCCGAGGCCGCCAGTGCCGAGCTCGTCCGCCGGGAGCTGGGGCCGCGAGCCGACCAGGACCTGTGTCGGTCCTGTCATGAGGCCACCGGGGGTAACCCGTTCTACCTGCACGAGCTGGTCGCCGATCTGCGCATCGGGGGCCGCCGGCCGACCGTCGAGGTCGCGCGCAGCGTGCGCTCGCTCGGCGCGGGCGCGGTCGGGCGCAGCGTGCTCGTGCGCATCGGGCGGCTCGGCCTGGACTGCGATCACCTCGCGCAGGCGATCGCCATCCTCGGCCCCGGCGCCCTGCTGCGCCACGCCGCCACACTGGCCGATCTGGACCGCGAGGCGGCCGAGATCGCGGCCGACCGCCTGCGCGCCGCCGACGTCCTGGCCGCCGAGCGCCAGCTGGACTTCGTGCACCCGATCGTCCACGAGGCCCTGCTGGCGGAGCTGCCCGTCGCCCGCCGCGCGGCGCTGCACTCCGGGGCGGCGTGCCTGCTGGTTGCCGAGGACGCCCCCGCCGACCGCGTCGCGGCCCACCTGCTCTCCGCCGAGCCCTTCGGTGAGGCATGGGTGGTCGAGGCACTGCGGGCGGCGGCCCGACAGGCCATGGCCCGCGGCGCGCCCGACGCCGCGGCCACCTACCTGCGCCGCGCCCTCGCCGAACCGCCGGCGGCCGAGCTGCGGCTGGAGGTGCTGCTGGAGCTCGGGCGCGCCGAGGCGCTGCTGCCGACCGACGACGCGTTTCCCGCATTGCGTGAGGCCTTGGAACTGGCGCGCGAGCCGGCCCAGCGTGCGCGGGTGGGCCACGAGCTGGCCAACGCGCTGCTCAGCGTGGGACGCGGCGACTCGGTGCGCGCCCTGGTGGAGAGCATGCTCGACGAGTCAGAGCTGCTGGTCGACGAGCTGGTCGAACGCCTCGAGGCCCACCTCCTTGGCGGCGGCGCCACCGACCTGACCGCGACGCGCCGGATCATCGAGCGCACCGCCCCCTGGTTCGTGCGCGCCCGCAACCACGAGGTGAGCGACCCCCTGATGCTCGCCGCGCTGGCCTCGACCGGGGTCGTGACCGGGCTGTCGGCCGTCGAGGCGGCCGGGCTCGCGTGGCGGGCGCTCGAGGACGAGCGGCTGTTGCGCGATCTCATTCCCTACGGAGGGGCGGCGCGCGCCCTGACGTGGACCGAGCAGTTCGAGAACGCCGGCCCGGCGCAGGCCGTCGGCCTGGCCGAGGCCCAGCGCCGCGGCTCCGCTCCGATGTTCATGCACGCCTCCACCGTGTGCAGCGTCACATCGCTGCGCCTGGGCGAGCTCGACCAGGCCGAGGATCACGCCCAGCGTGCCTACGAGCTGGCGCGGGAGATCGGCTCGGCGCACTTCGCCGCCATGTTCCTCATCCCGATCCTGGTCGAGCGCGCGAAGCTCGACGACGCGCGGGCGATCCTCGACGGGCTGCCCCTCGGAGAGGGCGAGCTCCGCGTGTGGCAGGGGGTGGGAGTGCTCGCCGAGCGCGGCCGGGTCCGGATCGCCACGGGCGAGCTCGCCGCCGGCGCCGCGGACATGCTGCAGGCCGACCGGCGGATGACCGCCGCCGGCTGCCATCTCAGCGTGCTCGTCGACTGGGTGGGCCCCGCGGCGGGGGCGCTGGCCCGCCTGGGTCGCACCGAGGAGGCGGCGGGGGTCGCGCGGCGCGAGCTCGCGGCCGCGATCGCGTTCGGGGTGCCTCGGCGCAAGGCGATCGCCCTCTCGGCGTGCGGCGGCCTCGACGAGGGCGCAGAGGGGCTGGCTCGGCTCGGCCAGGCGGTGGAGCTCCTTCACGACTCTCCGGCCCGCCTGGCCCGGGCCCAGGCCCTGATCAACCTGGGCATCGGACTGCGCCGGCGCGGCGAGCCCCTCGCGGCACGCGAGCCGCTGGCCGCGGGCCTGGACCTGGCCCACCGCTGCGGCGCGATGGCACTGGCCGAGACCGCGCGCGCCGAGCTGGTGGCGACGGGCGCCCGCCCGCGCCGCGCCTCCCTGCGCGGCCCGGAGTCGCTGACCCCCGCCGAGCTGCGCACCGCCGAGATGGCGGCGGCGGGGATGAGCAACCGCGAGGTCGCCCAGGCGCTGTTCGTCTCCACCAAGACCGTCGAGACCCAGCTCTCCCAGGCCTACGCCAAGCTGGGGATCGGCTCGCGAGCGGAGCTCGGCGCGGCGCTCAGCGGGGCCGCCGGCGCAAAAGGTCAGGGACGGCGGTCGAAAAGACCAGGGACGGTCCCGATGCGCTGACGCCCCCCGCCCGTCACCCTCACGGCGGTGGATAGGGGCGCGTTGGTGGAGGTAATCCTCCAGATCGGGCACAGCGACGGGACCGTCACGGGACAGGTCACGTCGCCGGGGGCTCCGGGGGCCGAGTTCTTCGGCTGGCTGGAACTGATGGACCGTCTGGAGCGAGCAGTCGACCGACAGGAGGCAATCAACAGCCAGAGCCGCGACCCGGGGGCCGCGGAGAAGGAGAAGGCGCAGTGACCATTCAGTCAAGGGGCAGGCGAGTGGGTCTCTCCGCTCTGGTTGCCACGGCGCTGGCGTTGGGTGCCGCCGCATGCGGCTCCAGCTCCAGTGGCGGTGGTGGTACGCAATCGGCGTCGTCGTCGGCGGGGTCGGCGGCGCCGGCGTCCACCGCCACGAGCAGCGCGGCGGCGGCCGCCACGAGCAGCGCGGCGCCGACGCCGAGCGCGGCGAGCGCCGGCGGCAGCACCGCGGCGCCGGGGGCCACGTTCAAGGCCGGCCAGACGGCGAGGGTCGGTTTCAACACGACCACCAAGTCCGGCAAGCAGGGACCCAGCTACAAGCTCGGCGTCAACGTCATGTCGATCACCAAGGGATCGCTGGCGGACTTCAACGGCATCAAGCTCGACGCCTCCGAGAAGGCGAGCACCCCCTACTACGTCAAGGTGAAGATCACCAGCCTGGGGCCGGGCAGGATGGCCACGACGAGCAACGACCCCGCCATCTCGGTGGAGGGGGTCGACCGCACGGGAGAGACGCAGCAGAGCGTCACCTTCTTCGGTGACTTCCCCAAGTGCGACGAGGCCCAGACCCCCAACCCGCTGGGCGTCGGCAAGAGCTTTCAGACGTGCCTGACCTTCCTGGTACCCGGGGGCATCACGAAGGTCGCGTACACCGGGACCGAGAGCTACATCACCAAGCCGGTGACCTGGTCACCGTAGTGAGGTGACGGGTGTGGGCGCCTTGCGCGGGCGCCCTCACCCGGCTCTGGGCATTCGCCTCTCCGTGCGTCCGTGCCGGCGCTCAACGGGCTGTGGACGCCCGCGCGGCTCAGCGAATGACGGGCTCGGTGGCCTCCAGCAGCTCCAGGGCGCGCCGGTCGGGCATTCCCTCCCAGTCGCCCGACACGGTGACCGCGAACGCCCCCGCCGCCGCGGCGGCGCGCACGCGCTCGCGCGGGTCGGCGCCGTTCATGAGCTCGGCGAGATAGCCGGCCACGAAGGCGTCGCCGGCGCCGACGGTGTCCACGGCGGTCACGACGGGCGCGGCCTGCTCGAGCGTGGCGCCCTCGATGCGCGCCAGGCATCCGTCGGCTCCGCGCTTGATGAGCACCTGCCGTGGCCCCATGGCCTCCAGGGCGAGGGCCGCCTGCAGGGGGTCGGCGGTGTGCGTCACGATCTCGGCCTCGGCCTCGCCGGCGAAGACCACGTCGGCCCCGCGCACCGCGGCCGCGAGCGCGGATGCGGCCTCCTGCACGGACCACAGCGCACGGCGGTAGTTGAGGTCGAGCGACACCGTCACGCCCGCCGCCCGCGCCACCGCCACCGCGTGGGCGACGGCCTGCGCCGGGGCTGGGCCCAGGGCGAGCGTGATGCCCGTGACGTGGAGCACGGCCGCTTCGCGGACCACCTCCTCCGGGACGTCGTCAGGCCGGAGTTGCGCGCCGGCGCTCTGGCGCCGGTAGTAGGTCACCCGCGCGTGGGCACCGCTCGGTCGCCAGCGGACCATCAGGCCGGTCGGCGCCGCGTCCGTGACCGTGATCGCGCGCACCCGCTCGGCGCGCAGCTCGCGCAGGATGAGATCGCCTGGTGGATCGTCGCCCACCCGGCCGATCCAGGTCGCCGGCAGTCCCAGCCGGCGCGCGCCGATGGCCACGTTTGACTCCGAGCCGCCCATGCCGAAGGTCATCGCCTCGCCGTTGCGCAGCGAGCCGGGCTGGTCCTGGACGGCGAGCCCCATCGTCTCGCCGAGGGTGACGAGGCCCGCGCTCACCGGCCTTCGCGCCCCGTCGCGACCGCGGCGAGCGCCGCCTGGGCCCGCTCGTGCAGCGCACCAAGCGAGCCGCCCTCGAGCGCGTCGCCCACCAGCGGGCCGCCCAGTCCCACGGCCACCGCGCCCGCGGCCATGTACGCGGCGATCTGGTCGAGCGCCACTCCTCCGGTGGGCACCAGCGGGATGTGGGGGAGCGGCGCGCGGACGTCCTTGAGGTGCCGCGGGCCACCCGAGGCCGCCGGGAACAGCTTCACCGCCGGCACCCCCAGGCCCCAGGCCTCGAGCACCTCGGTGGGAGTCCAGCCGCCCGGATAGCAGGGCACGCCGTGCTCCACCGCGTACACCGCCACCTCCGCGCACACGCCCGGGCTGACCAGGAAGTCGGCGCCCGCCTCCAGGCAGGCCGCGGCTTGATCGGCCGTGAGCACGCTGCCCATGCCCAGGGCCACCCCGTCGTCGAGCTCCGCGCGGACGCGGGCCAGAGCAGCGACGGCCCCCGGCGTGGTCAGCGTCAGCTCAAGACACGTGACGCCAGCCTCGCCCAGCATCCGCGACACGCCCTCGAGGTGACGGTCGGTTGACCCGCGCAGGATCGCGACGACACCCGACTCCTGAAGCTGGGGGGTGAGGGGCGGGCGCGCGGGCACGGACGGCATTCTGACCTCAGCCGGCCACCCGGCGCGCGGTCGGCTCGGCACCGTCGCGGATGAGCGCCTCGAGCAGGTCGACGAGCATGCCCCGCCAATAGTCGTCGCCGGCGAGCTCGGGGTCGAAGACCTGATCCATCGAGAGCAGCTGGTCGACCACGGGCTGCGCTTCCTCGCGTCCTGCCAGCCGTTGCGCGATCGCGCCCTCGAGAGGGTCGTCGACCGGCAGCTCGCGCCCGGAGTCCGAGCGCCGGGCGCTGACGAAGCGCATCCAGGCGGCGACGCCGAGGGAGGCGGCGACGGGCTCGGCGCCGGCCCGGCGGCGGTCCACGATGGTGGCCAGCAGGCGCATGGGCAGCTTCTGGCTGCCGTCCATGGCGATCTGCAGCGTGCGGTGACGCAGCGCCGGGTTGGCGAAGCGCTCGAGCAGTTCGGCCTGGTAGGCGGCGAGGTCGAAGCCCGGCGGCACATCCAGCGTGGGCGCCACGTCGCGCTCCATGAGCGACTCCAGCACCGCCGTGAAGGGCGCGATCGCGTCGGAGACGAGCTCGTAGCCCGACAGCTGGGCGAGGTAGGCGAGCGTCGAGTGAGCGCCGTTGAGCATGCGCAGCTTCATCCGCTCGTAGGGGCCGACGTCGCCGGTCATGATCGCCCCGGCGCGCTCCCAGGCGGGGCGCCCGGCCGCGAAGTCGTCCTCGATCACCCATTGCGTGAACGGCTCGGTGACGACGGCGCCGTCGTCGCGCAATCCGAGCTCGGCGGCGATCCGCGCCCGATCGTCGTCGGTGGTCGATGGCGTGATCCGGTCGACCATGGTGGACGGGAAGCGGACGTTGGCCTCGATCCAGGCTGCGAGGCCGTCGGCGTGGGGGGAGTGGGCGACGAAGTCGCAGACCAGCGCCCGCACGACGTGGCCGTTGTCGGGAAGGTTGTCGCAGCACAGGACCGTGATGGGTCCCCCGTCGGTCTCGCGACGGCGCGCCAGGCCGCGCACGACCTGGCCGACCACGGTGCGCGATCCACCATCGGCGAGGTCGGCGGCGACCTCGGGGCTGTCGAGCCGCAGCCGGTTGGTCGCGGGATCGTGGTGGTAGCCCTTCTCGGTGACCGTCAGGGTGAGCATGCGCGTCGCCGGCGCGGCGATGCGCTCCAGGACCCGGTCGCTGTCGGCCTGCGCCCACCGCAGCTCGCGCACGGCGCCGATCACGCGCAACCGCTCGCCCGCGCCGTCGCGCCGGGCCAGTGTGTAGAGCCCGTCCTGCGGGGCGAGCTGCTCCACGACCGCCGGGCTGCGCTGGCTGACGCCGCAGATGGCCCAGTCCCCGCCGCCGGCGGCGATCGCGTCCTCGGTATAGACCGCCTGATGCGCGCGGTGAAAGGCGCCGATGCCAAGGTGCACGATGCCGACCGGCACTGCGCGCGGGTCCACGCGCGGGGCGAGATCGCGCGGGAGGTGCTCCAGCGTGGCCAGGCTCAGGCGCGGGCTCACATCACCGCGCCCAGCTGCCACGGCCGGAACTCCTCATCGCCGAAGTCGAGCTCCTCAGACTTGGTGCGCCGGCCCGAGGCGACGGTGAGGAGCTCCTCGAAAAGCGCGTCGCCCAGCTCGGAGACCGTCGCCTCGCCGTCGAGCACCGTGCCGCAGTTGACGTCCATGTCGTCGGGCATGCGCTCGTACAGCTGCGTGGTGGTGGCCAGCTTGAGGCTGGGAGCGGGCTTGCACCCGAACACCGAGCCGCGGCCGGTCGTGAAGCACACCAGGTTGGCGCCGCCCGCCACGATCCCGGTCACGCTCACCGGGTCATAGCCCGGCGTGTCCATGAACACCAGGCCCTTGGCCGTGACCGGCTCCGCGTAGCGGTACACGGCCTGCAGGGCCGTGGAGCCGCCCTTGGCCACGGCGCCCAGGGACTTCTCCTCGATCGTGGTGACGCCGCCGGCGCGATTGCCGGGCGACGGGTTGTTGTCCATGCTGCCGCCCTCGGCGGCGGTGTAGGCCTCCCACCACTCGATCCGCTCCATCAGCTTCCGCGCCACCTCCGGCGAGGCGGCGCGGCTGGTCAGCAGATGCTCGGCGCCGTGGATCTCCGGCGTCTCGCCCAGGATCGCGGTTCCGCCGGCGGCCACCAGCCGGTCGACGGCGACGCCGAGGACCGGGTTGGCGGTCACTCCCGACCACCCGTCCGATCCCCCGCAGTTGAGGCCGAGCATGAGCGCGGAGGCCGGCACCGGCCGGCGCGGCGCTGCGGCCAGGGGCAGCACCTCGCGCACCTGCTCCATGCCGTGGCGCACGGTGGCCACCGATCCGCCCAGCTCCTGGATGACCAGCCGGCGCAGCGGCGTGCCCTCCGGCAGGTCGAACTCGTCCACGAGCGCGTTGATCTGGTTGACCTCACAGCCGAGCCCGACCACGACCACGGCGGCGACGTTGGGATGCCTGGCGTAGCCGGTGAGCGTGCGGCGCAGCACCTCGAGGCCCTCGCCGTCGCCCGCGAGGCCACATCCTGTGCCGTGGGTGACGGCGATGACGCCATCGACGCCGGGATGCTCGTCCAGGGCGCCGGGCGGCGAGAAGGCGGCCGCGATCCGCTTGACCACGGTGGCCGAGCAGTTGACCGAGCTGACGACCGCCACGTAGTTGCGCGTGCCGACACGGCCGTCGGGGCGGACGATGCCGTCGAAGGTGGGCACGTTCCCAGCCGGCGTGGTCGCCCGGGCGGCGGGGGGCGAGACCGCGGCCGCGGGCGCGGGCGAGGCTCCCTCGCCGGCGCCGGTCTGCGCGGGCACCGGGAGCCCCTCGCGCGAGAGCGAGCGCAGGTTGTGCTCGTGCACGTGCTCGCCGGCGGCGATGGCCCGGGTGGCGATGCCGATCGGCTGCCCGTACTTGAGCACGCGTTGGCCGGCGGGGATGTCCTGGAGGGCGAGCTTGTGACCGTGAGGGATGGCGTCGCGCACGGTCAGGGGACGGCTGCCGCCGTCAAGCTCGGCGCCCGCCTCGAGCTCCCGGCGCGTCAGCGCCACCGGGTCGCCGGGGTGAAGCTGCAGGAGGGCGTCGGCGATCTGCACGGTCATCGTCCGTCCATCACCCAGGCGTGGGCGGGATCCAGGTGGGGCATCATCACGCGGCCGTCGCCCGCCATCACCCACAGGTAATACAGCTCATAGCCCGAGGCGGCCACGACGGGATGAAAGCCCGTGCGGATCACGGCGATGTCGTCGTCGCGCACGAGGAAGGACTCCTCGGCGCGGTCGCCGTCGAGCTCGTAGCGCAACTGGACGCCAAAGCCGCCGGCCGGGTTGGTCCTGAACAGGTACACCTCCTCGAGGTCCACCTCCTCGGGCGGGTTGTGGCGGTCGTGGCGGTGCGGAGGATAGGAGGACCAGTTCCCGGGTGGGTTGATCGTCTCGCCCAGCAGCAGGCGCTGAGCGGTGTGCTCGGGGCCAAGGATGGTCCGCACCGTCCGCGACCAGTTACCCTCGCCGACCTCGGCGATCCGCTGGTCGTCGCGCCCGATGATGCGCGCCGGAGGCGCGTCGGGGGACGGCGCGGCGGCCGTGGAGGTGACCGCCAGTTGCGCCGGACCGTCGCCCGTCGCCTGCAGCCGCAGGCTGGTCCCGGCCGGCGCGTAGACCGTGTCCCCGGGCGCCTCGAACACCGACCCGCGGCCGCCCGCGCGGCCCAGAGACGACCCATCGGCGGTCGACGCGTCCACCACGCCGCGGAGCACCACGGCCGCGGTCTCGCCGGCCGCCGGCAACTCGAGCTCCTCGCCCGGGTCGAGGTCGGCCAGGGCGAGGTTGATGTGGGCGGTCTCGTCGCCCGCGGTCGTCAGTTGTCTCATCACACGGTCCTTTTCGTTGTCATAGCCAGAGCCGGGGCGGGGGCGGCGGTCGAGTCGCGCACGACGAGCGCCGCCGGCAGCTCGTGATCGTCGGCCGGCGGCGTCTCGGTGCCGCTCTGGAGGCGCGTGAGGAGTGCCTCCACGGCGGCCGCGCCCGCGCGAACGGTGGGGGCGGCCACCGTCGTCAGCGCCGGGATGAGCATGGCAGCCAGCGCGATGTCGTCAAAGCCGACGACGCTGAGCTCGCGCGGCACGTCCACCCCGAGCGCGGCAAGCCGGCTGAGGATGCCGGCGGCCACCAGGTCGTTGTAGGCGAGCACCGCCGTGGCGCCGCTGGCCAGCGCCGGCTCGGCCGCCGCCACCCCGCCCTCGAACTGAGGCGCGACCGGCCCGATGGTCACGATCTCCGCGCCCGCTCTGCGGGCGGCGGCGCGCAGGCCGCGCAGCCGCTCCTGATTGGACCAGGACCGCCGCGGCCCCGAGACGAACGCGCACCGGGTGTGGCCCAGCCCGGCAAGGTGCTCGATGGCCTGGCGCATGCCGCCGGCGCTGTCCACGGTCACCGTGGCCAGCCCGGGTACGCGGCGGTTGAGCAGCACGACCGCTGGCGCGGGCTCCAATGCCGCCAGCGCGGCCGGGTCCAAGCGGCTCGAGCACAGCACGATCCCATCCACCTGCTTGCTCATCGCCGCGATCAGCGCCGCCTCCTCGGTCGCGCGCTCCTGCCCGTCGGCGATGAAGACGGCATAGTCGGCGTCGCGCGCCCGCGCCTGGGCCCCCTTCAGCACCCCGTGGAAATACGGGTTGCCCAGGTCCGGCACGATCAGCCCGATGTTCCCGGTCCGGCCGGTGATCAGCCCCCGCGCCGCCCGGTTGGGCCGGTAGCCGAGCTCGCCCGCGACCTCGAGCACCCGGGCCCGCGTCGCCTCGCGCACCGTCTCGGGCGCGGTGAACGACCGCGACACCGTGGCCACCGAGACCTCGGCGCGATCGGCGACATCGTGAATGCTGGCCGCCATGTAAAGGTTTACAGTAGCAGTGGGGGTGCGCGTGCCTGCGCGTCCGGCCCGCGTTCCCCCTCCGGAGTTTGGTGACGCGAACCAACCTGGATCGCGGTTCGCGTCCCGTTACGCCCGGAAACCGAGCGGTTGCGGACACGCACCATCCACGCGCGCGCTTCACGTCGGAAAGCTCCGCCCGCGCGGGCTCAGGGTGGGGCTCGGGGTGGGACCTATGCGTGGAGAAGGGGGCGCCGCGTCCGTAGGGTCCCGGACGCGGCGCAGGGGGCAAGAGCGGGCGAGAGACGGAGTGGTGACCGCCTCTCGCCCAGGTCAGGGGTCGAGTCGTCGACGCTCGGGGTCGGCGACCGGCGTCGCCGCGACACCGGCGACGACGACACGTGTCACCGCCGCATTCGGAGAGGGATCCGGTCGTTGCGGTGCGTACCGCCGGCGTCGGCGGTACGTCGCCGCCTCGCCTCTGGACGGCAGTGTCAACCGCGGACGCGGCGGTGGCTACTGCACCTTGGTCTAGAGGCCCGTTCCGGCTGGACGTTTGACTGAGACGGTGCGCTCAGTTCTCGGCCGGCTGGGGCTGCGGTGCCCGCTCCAGGTGCGGGTGCCCGACGTGCGGGTGCCCGACGTGCAGGTGGTGGCGGCCGCGCTGGACGTCGCGTTTGGTGATGGTCACATAGCCGACCAGCGCGACGAACGCGACGAGCGCGATGGCGCTGACCGTGCCGTCGCCCCAGCCCAGGCCGCCGCCCGCCGGCTTGCTGAAGCCGTCCGCGAAGGACGCGCCCAGCGGGCGGGTGACGATGTAGGCGGCCCAGAAGGCGACGACCGGGTTGAGGCCGAAGCGCCACCAGGCGATCCCGGGCACCGCGAACACCACTGCGAAGAGCCCGGCCGAAGCCCAGAAGCCGAGGTTGAGCGAGTACGCGGTCAGATCTCCGGCGGCGGTGCCCAGCGCGAACGTGCCCAGCACGGCGGTCCAGTAGAACGCCTCGCGACGGCGCGTATTGATGGAGTGGATCGAGAGGGTGCCCTCGCTGCGGTACCAGACGAGGAACGTCAACGTGACGAAGGCGGCGAACACCGGGGTGGTGACCGAGTAGGGGATGGCGGCGCCGTCGTGAATGCCGTCGGCGGCCATCGTCCCGAACACCGCCACCATCATCACCGCAAACCAGTAGACGGGCGCGCGGTACTCGGGGCTGCGGAACTGCAGCCACAGCGCGAACCCCAGCCCGAAGAACCCCACCGCGCCGGCGATGGGCACGCTCTGCTGGCCCATGAAGTCAGACATGGCCTCTCCCATGCCGGTGGTCAGCAGCTTGAGCACCCAGAAGATGAGAGCGATCTCCGGGACCTTGACCGCGAGGGGGCGCGCGGCTCGCGCTCGGGGGTGGCTGGTGGCGTTCATGGGTCGTCGAGAGTCGGTTTGCGGCCTTAGCCGTGGCTAAACGAAGCCCGCTGTCTAAGCGGCCTCTCATCCACGGGGGCCGAAATGGGGCCTGCCTAACCCGGCGCTAACCGCGTCTGGCGACGCCGCTAATCCGGCGAGGGCTGAGACCGGGCGGCCTCCGCGGGCACGCGCCGGCGCGCGAGCAGGAAGTACACGCCGCCCCCGAACAGGGCGCCCATGAACACGCTGAAGTCCGCGCCGTTGCTCGCCGTGGAGAGCGGGCCCTTCCATACCGTGGTGTCCAGCCAGGACGCCGCCGCCAGCATCCCGATCGCCTGGGCGACCAGGCCCGGCACGTGAAGGCCGCCGTCGCGCCAGTAGATCCCGGCGCGTCCGCTCAGCAGCGATCGCGAGTCATAGCGGCCGCGGCGCAGCGCCCAGTCGGTCAGGTAGATGGCCACCCATGGGGCGATCCAGATGATCATGAACAGCAGGAAGTCCTCGATGAAGGTGTTGAACGAGGAGGAGAACACGGTGACGGCGGTGAGGGCTCCCGCGACCACGGTGTCGATGAGCACCGTCTGCCAGCGGCGGATGCCGGGGACGATCGCCTGCAGCGTGAGCCCCGAGGAGTAGAGATCGACGCTGTTGATGGCAAAGAGCTGGAAGATGACGAAGATGAGGTACGGGACCAGGAACCAGCCGTGAAATGCCTGGGGCAGACCGGAGATGGGGTCGGTGGCCGACGGAACCGCCGTCGCCACCGCCGCCCCGAGCAGGCTCAGCAGCGTGGAGGGCACAAAGCCGCCCAGGGCGACCGCCCACACGATCTCACGGCGGTCGGCGCCGGGCGGCAGATAGCGGGAGTAGTCGCTGGCGTTCATCACCCAGCCGTAGCCGCCGGCCGACAGGATGAGCGCCAGGGCGATCGTCATGGTCGCGAAGTCCGCGTGCGACCCTGCTCCGAGATGGGCCTTGGGGAGGGTGAAGATGGCCAGCAGGATGAACAGGACCACGAACGGCGGCACGAGCATGCGCAGGACGCGCAGCATGGCCCGGTGCCCGAAGAGCGGCAGCACGAGCTGGACCGCGGCAGCCACCACGATGAGTGCCACCTTGAGCCCGGTGGAGGTGTGGATCCCGGCCTTGCCGGCGAGCACCAGCCCCGCCAGCACCACCAGCGCCAGCCCCTCGGTCTCGTAGCCGACCTGGGTCATCCAGTTGAACACCGACACGACCCGGGCTCCCCGGGGGCCGAACGGAGCGCGGCTGATGGCGAACACCGAGGTCCCCGCCGCCGGCCCCTGCAGGCTGCCGATCCCGGTGACGAGGTAGGACAGGTTGCCGATGACGATCACGAGCGCGGCCTGCCAGAACGCCAGCCCGAAGGAGACGATCAGCGCGCCGTAGACGACGTACTCGACGTTGAACAGCGCGCCCGCCCACATCCACATGAGGTCTCGGGGGCGGCCACGCCGCTCGGCCACCGGGATGTACTCGATGCCGCGGGCCTCGAACGCGGGCTCCTCGTCGACACCGCCGCCCGGCGCGCCACGGGACTCCTCGAGGACCGTTGAGCTCACGGACAGGGCCATACCCGGCCCGGATTCTGCGTGAACCCCGAATTGGGCTCCATGGCCACCGGGCCAATCATCCCCGGCCCGGATGCACCGGAACGTAGGCGAAGCGGTCGACGTCGACCAGGCCGCCGTCGGTCAGCCGCAGATGCGGGATCACCGAGAGGGCGATGAACGACAGCTGCATGAAGGGCTCCTCCACGGTCGTGCCCAGCCGCTGCGCGGCGGCGTGGTTGAGCGTCTGGATCTGGGCGGCGACGTCGGTCGCGGAGCGGTCGCTCATCAGCCCGGCCAGGGGCAGCGGGACCTCGGCCAGGACGGCGCCGTCGAGCACCGCCACCTGTCCGCCGCCGATCTCCGCCAGGCGGGCCACGGCGGTGTGCATGTCCTCGCCGGAGCCGCCGACGACCACGACGTTGTGGGCGTCGTGGGCGACGGTCGAGGCGATCGCCCCGCGCTGCAGGCCAAAGCCGGTGACAAAGCCGCGGCCGACGCGACCGGTGGCCCGGTGGCGCTCGACCACGGCGGCGTGGGCGAGGTCGGCATCGGGCTCCACCTCGAGCTCGACGTGCCGCGTGGTCAGGCTGTGGCTCTCCACCCCGACCGCTCGCACGTGCGCGCCCAGCCGGGCCGGGAGCACGAGTGCGTCCGCGCCAGGGAGAGGTCCGATGTTGACAGTGTCGCGAAGCAGGCCCGGCGCGGGGCTTGGCGGCACCGCGCCTGGCGCCAGCGCGCCCCCGTCAACCACGACCCGCCCGCGTTGCCATACGGAGTCGGGTTGCCAAGTGCCGAGGGATGAGAAGGCGAGCACGTCGGCCTGGTGGCCCGGGCCCAGCGAGCCCAGCGCGGCGAAGCCGTGGTAGCGCGCCGGATTGGTGCTGGCGAGGATGATCGCGTCGATCTCCGAGACGCCGCCGGCCACGGCGAGCCGGGCGCAGTCGTTGACGTGGCCCAGACGGCACAGGGTGTCGGGCTCGCGGTCGTCGGTGCAGAAGGCCGCCCGGTCGGTGCCGTGGGCGACGATGCTTCTGGTCAGCGCCAGCAGGTTCTGGCTGGCGGACCCCTGACGCAGGAAGACCCACATGCCCTTGCGCCGCTTCTCCTCGGCCTCGGCCAGCGTGGTGCTCTCGTGATCGGACTCGACTCCGGCGGCCAGATACGCATCCAGCTGCGGGCCCGAGACGCCCGGACTGTGGCCGTCGACGCGCAGGCCGCCGGCGGCGGCGACGCGGGCCAGCATCTCGGGATCCCCCGCGATCACCCCGGGGAAGTTCATGACCTCGGCGACGCCCGCGGCCCCGTGTCGCTCGATGAGGTCGCGGATGTCGGCGGCGTCCAGCGCCGCGCCCGCGGACTCAAACGGCGAGGCCGGCACGCAACTGGACGCGTAGACGCCGAAGGTGAAGGGAAGCGGGGCGGCCGCCGCGATCAGGGCCAGGATCCCCGGGATTCCCAGGACGTTGGCCAGCTCGTGAGGGTCCACGGCCGCGGCGGTGGTTCCGGCCGGCAGCACCGTGGCCACGAACTCGTCGATCCACAGCTTGGTGGACTCGAGGTGCATGTGGGCGTCGACGAACCCGGGTGTCAGGGCGGCACCGGAGACGTCGATCACCTCGCGGGCGTCGCGCTCGCCCCAGCCGGCGACGATCCCGTCGGCCAGGGCCAGGGGCGTGTCGATCCACTCGCGCGTGGCGTCGGCGAACACGCGGCCGCCCGTGATGAGCGTGTCCGCGGGCTCATCGCCCCGCGCCACGGCCAGCGCGCGCGGGGTCGCCTGGGGTCGGGCCATCGGCGGAACTGTTCCACAAACCGGGTAGCCTGCCGCCGGTGCCAGCCCTGCCACCCCGGTTTGCACGCCGGCGCAACTGCGTGCTGCGCGCGGCCGGGCTCGGCCTCATCGTCTGCCTCTGCGCCCACGCCTCGGTCGCCCGGGCCTATGTGTTCCGGCTCGGCGTGACCGGCGCCACCCATGGCCGCGCGATCCCCGCCAACTTCCTGGGGCTCGCGCTGGAGTTCAGCGAGATCCCCAGGCTGTCGGGCCCCACGGCGCAGTCGGTCAACCCCGTCTTCGCCCAGCTGGTCAAGAACCTCGCTCCTCAGGGCAGGCCCAGCGTGCGGATCGGAGGCCAGAGCACCGACCGCGCCTGGTGGCCGGTGCGGGGCATGAGCCAGCCGCTCGGGGTCACCTACGCGCTCGGCCCCCGATGGACGGCGGCCGCCCGCGTCCTGGCTCAGGCCACCAATGCCCAGTACCTGCTCGGCATCAACCTCGAGGCCAACCGGACGCGGATCAGCCAGGTGGAGGCCGCTGCCCTGGTCAAGGCGATCGGCAGCCGGTACATCGGGGCGCTCGAGATCGGCAATGAGCCGGACCTGTACAACCTCGTGCCCTGGTACCGGCGGGCGGGCGGCCGCCCGCTGCCGTGGTACAGCCACGATGGGTCGCCGGTGTTCTCGCGACCCGCCGCCTTCAGTCCGCAGGACTACGTCGCCGAGCTCACGCGGACCCTCAGGGTCATCCCGCGCCTGCCGGTCGCCGGACCGGAGACCGGCAACCCCCCGTGGGCCAACGCCTTTGACCGGCTGGTCTCGCCCCACTCGCAGGTGCGGATGCTCACCTCGCATGCCTACGGGCTCAACCAGTGCATCAAGGACACCTCCTCGCCCGCCTACCCGACCGTGCCGAATCTGCTCACCCTGTACGCGTCGCGCGGGGAGGTGAGCGGAATCGGCCCGTACCTCGCCCTCGCGCACCGCAACGGGGCGCAGTACCGCGTCGATGAGATGGGATCGGTCACCTGCAACGGCCGCCTCGGTGTCTCCAACACGCTGGCGTCGGCGCTGTGGGCCATGGACGCGCTGTTCACGATGGCCGCCGACGGCGTCGACGGGGTCAATCTGCACAGCTATCCCAACTCAGCCAACGGCCTGTTCGACTTCGCGCTGGCGCATGGGCAGTGGCGGGCGAGCGTGCACCCCCTCTACTACGGGGCGCTGATGTTCGCGCAGGCCACGCCGGCGAGATCGCGCCTGCTCCGGGTCGTGTCGAGCAGCCAGGGTCCGCTGCGGGCCTGGGCGACGCGGGCCCCCGACCATCGTGTCCGCGTCCTGCTCATCAACGACAGCCTGACCGGCTCGGCGCTGGCCGTGGTGCGCACGCCTGCGGCCCCAGGGCCGGCGGGCCTGGAGCGGCTGCGCGCCTCCAGCGCCTATGCCACCTCCGGGCTGACTCTGGGCGGTCAGGCCTTCGGTGTCACCACCACGGGGGTGCTGGCGCCGCCCGTCTCCCAGCCCGTCGTTCCCCACGGCGGCGCGTACTCGGTGACGCTGCCGCCGGGCAGCGCCGCCCTGCTCACCCTCGCGCCCTCTCGCTGATCTCAGGTTGACGGGCTTGCCTCAGCAGGTACGGTGGGCGTGTGCTGACGTCGGCGGTGCAGGTCGGTGCACGCTTTCACCCGAGCTCGGCCGGGCTGCTGGCTCCGCTGGCGCTCATCCTGTTCGTCGTCGCCGTGGGCGCGGTGATGAGCCCCGTGCTGGGCATCGCCGTCGCGGGCGCCCGCAGGGCGCTGCGCTCGTGGCGCAGCCGCCGCCGCCGGCGGCCGGCCGCCGCCGCCGACGCCGAGGCTCGCGCACGCGCGCTGATGAGCGAGCTCTGCCCGCACGGCTGGCGGGCCCAGATCACGATGTTCTCCGGCGCCGATCTCGACGACCACCGCCCGGTGGCGCCCGGTGGCGCCCGCGCGCTCGTTGCCCTGGACTGGACCGAGCTGAGCGAGGCCCCGGGGCGCCCCGCGGTCATGCGGCGGGTGTGGGCGCGGACGGTGGCGGAGGCGTTGGAGGCGATGGTGGCCGACCGCCGGACGGACGAGACGCTCGAGCGGATCGAGCGGGGCGCCGTCGCCGACGGAGCGCTCTGGCCCGACGGCTAGCACGAACCAGTCATGATTGCGCCCCCATGGCAGAGATCTATGGCGGCGTGGAGACGGGCGGCACCTGGGTCGTCTGCGCGCTCGGGACCGGCCCGGACGACATCGCCGCCGAGGAGACCTTCGCCACCGGTGAGCCGGAGCCGACGCTGGCGCGCATCGCCGAGTTCTTCGAACGGGGGCCACGGCCGGCGGCCATCGGGATCGGGTCGTTCGGCCCCGTGGACCTCGACCGCAACTCGCCGACCTGGGGCCATGTCACCAGCACGCCCAAGCCGGGGTGGGCGCACACCCCGGTGGCGACGGCCCTGTCCGAGCGGCTGGGGGTGGCGGTCCACTTCGACACCGACGTCACCACCGCGGCGCTCGCCGAGCATCGCTGGGGCGCGGCCGCCGGAGCCGACAGCGTCTGCTACCTCACCGTCGGCACCGGGATCGGCGCGGGGCTGCTCGTCGCCGGCCATCCCGTCCACGGCCTCGTCCACCCCGAGGTGGGACATCTGCGGATCCCTCACGATCGCGGGCGTGACCCGTTCGACGGCGCCTGTCCGGCCCACGGGGACTGCTGGGAGGGACTGGCGGCCGGCGGGGCCATCGCTCAGCGCTGGGGGGCCAAGCCGCCGGAGCTGCCGGATGACCACCCCGCCTGGGCGCTGGAGGCCGAGTACGTGGCGCTGGGGATCCTCGCCATCGTCCTGGTCGCCTCGCCGCAGCGCATCGTCGTCGGAGGCGGCGTGATGGCCCGTCCCGGCCTGTTGGACGCCGTCCGCGAGCGGCTCGTGGACCTGAACGCCGGCTACCTCGAGACCCCGATGATGGGCGAGGCGATCGACCGGTACGTGGTTGCCCCGGCACTGGGGGAGCGCGCCGGCGTCCTGGGCGCCATCGTCCTGGCGCAGTCCTGGAGCGGCTGACGGGGCGGCGCACGGCGGTCACCTCGAAAAGAAGTTGATCGGTTCTCTACAGATTCCTCAGCGCCCGACCGATAACGCGAGGGATGCGCCGGATAGACGTTCCCCAGCCCAATCTCACGCAGCGCCCCCAGCCCGTCCCCCCGACGGCGGCTCCCGACCCGCGGAAGGCGCTCGGCTGGGGCCAGCGTCACCATGACCAATGGCTCCAGCGCTGGATCCGCTCCACCGAGGACCTGGCCCGGCTGCAGTACTCCCACCGGATGCTCGATGCCGTCATCGACGAGATCGACGGCCGCGACATCCGCATCGGCGAGCAGTGGCTGACCGACTACGCGTCCTGTAACTACCTCGGCCTCGACCTCGACGAGGAGATCATCAACGCGGTTCCCGAGTACCTGGCCAAGTGGGGCACGCACCCCAGCTGGAGCCGCCTGCTCGGCAGCCCGATCCTCTACGAGGAGATCGAGGCCAAGCTCACCGAGCTGCTCGGCTCCGAGGACAGCCTCGTCCTCCCGACGATCACGCACATCCACATGAGCGTGATCCCGGTCCTGGCCGGCGGCGGCACCGTCTTTTTGGACAGCCGCGCCCACAAGACGATCTATGACGGCTGCGCGATGGCCGAGGCCCGGGGTGCCGCGATCGAACGCTTCCGCCACAACGACCTCGACCAGCTCGAGGCGCTGCTCAAGGCGTCCGATTGGCGCCGGCCCGGCATGATCTGCATCGACGGCGTGAACAGCATGACCGGCAACGCGCCGGACCTGCACGCCTTCGCCGAACTTGCCCGCGAGCACGGGGCACTGCTCTACGTCGACGACGCCCACGGCTTTGGCGTCATCGGCGAGCGCTCTTCTGCCGAAGTCTGTAACTACGGCGCTCGCGGGAACAGCATCGTCCGCCACCTGGGGGAGAGCTACGACAACGTCGTGCTGGTCGGCGGGTTCTCCAAGGCCTACTCCTCGCTGCTGGCGTTCATCGCCTGCCCCACCGCGGTCAAGCAGGTGCTCAAGACCGCGGCCCCCCCGTACCTTTACTCGGGCCCGTCGCCGGTCGCCTCGCTGGCCACGGTGCTCGAGGGCCTGCGGGTCAACGAGCAGCGCGGCGAAGAGCTCCGGGGCAAGCTGCACCACCTCACCGGACGCGTCCTGGACCGGATCTCGGAGCTGGGCATCCATACGCCCAACGAGTCCGGGTTCCCCATCGTCGAGGTGCCGCTGGCCGATCCCGACAGCGTCGACGATGTCGGCAACATGCTGTTTGACCGCGGCATCTACGTCACCATGGCGGTCTACCCCCTCGTGCCCCGCAACGAGGTCGGCTTCCGTCTGCAGCTCACCTCGGCCAACACCGACGCCCAGGTCGACCATCTGTGTGCCGTTCTGGGCGAAGTTGCGCAACGTTTCAAGCTCCAGGCCCCTCCCGCCGAGTAATCGTCACATGAGTACCTCGGCCCCAGACACGACGTCTACGCGCTCGCGCCACTATTGGTGGCTCTACCTCGCGGCGGGGGCGGTCCTGTGCGGCCTCTACGTGTTCGTGCCGCCCTTCAAGGGCTCGGGCCCGGTGATCAACGGCCTGGGCCTCTACGGGGTGATCGGCGTGGCGGGCGGCATCCGCACCCACCGCCCCGCGGCGGCCATGGCCTGGTGGTTCATGGCGGCCGGGCTGCTCCTGTTCTTCCTCGGCGACGTCTACACCTACAGCTACCCCAAGCTGTTCCACGCCGACGTTCCGTTCCCCTCGCCCGGTGATGCCATGTACCTGGGCGTCTACCCGGTGCTCATGATCGGCATCGTGCTGTTGGTGCGCCGCCGCAACCAGCGCGCCGACGGCCCCGGGGTCATCGACTCGGTGATCATGAGCCTCGGGCTCAGCCTCGTCTCCTTCCTCTTCCTCATCGCGCCGTACATCCACGACGCCACGATGAGCCTGATCCCCAAGCTCGTCTCCATCGCCTACCCCACGGGCGACCTCATCCTGCTGGCCGCCGTCATCCGCCTCGCCGTCGACGCGGGCAAGCGCCGCCCGAGCTTCTACCTGCTGACCGCGAGCATCGTCACCCTCCTGCTCACCGACTTCGTCTACGGGATCCTCATCCTGGACGGCATCTACACCCACCAGCTGTGGCTGGACGCCGGCTGGATCTTCTTCTATCTGCTGTGGGGCGCCGCCGCGCTGCATCCGTCGATGGTGGAGCTCTCCGACGTCGAGACCGGCCGCGAGTCGCGCCTCACCGGCCTGCGGCTCGGCCTGCTCGCCGGCGCGACCCTCATCGCCCCGATTCTCGAGCTCGTCCGCACGCTCCCGCACCACGACTGGGACGCCGTCGTCCTCATCGGCTCCTCGATCCTGCTCTTCTGCCTCGTGGTAGGCCGCATGGCCGGACTGGTGCGCCAGCGCGAGAAGGCGGCCGGGCGCGAGCAGGCCCTCACCGCCGCCGGCGGCCTGCTCGTCGGCGCCACCGACCGCAACGAGATCGTCATCGCGGCGCTGCAGGCCGTGGTCGAGCTGGGCGGAGACCACGTGGAGGCGCGCCTGTGCCGCATCAGCGGCGAGAGCGTGGGCGTGCTCGCCATCAACGAGCGCGGCGGCCTGGTCAACTGGACCGTCTCGGGCGAGGTCGCCGCCCTCGTACAGGAGTGCGACGCGCGCGGCGTGGCCATGCTGCCCGCCTACGCCCGCCAGCAGCTGCGACTGTCCGTCGGCGAGGCTCCCGTCCTCGGCCTCGAGCTGCGCCAGGGCGACAGCGCCAACTCGCTGCTGATGTTCGTCGTGTCCGGGCAGCCGGTGGGCGACGCCGACACGCGCTACGCGATGCGCACGCTGGCCCACCAGGTCGCACTCGCCCTGGGCAGCGCCGAGCTGTCAGAGGAGGTGCACCGACAGGCCTCGGAGGCGCGCTTCTCCACGCTGGTGGCCAACGCCACCGACCTCATCACGGTCCTGCGCGCCGACAACACGATCGCCTACCAGAGTCCGTCGATCGAGCGCGTGCTCGGGTACGAGGCCGAGGAGGTCATCGGCCAGTCGTTCGAGACGCTGCTGCACCCCGAGGAGCAGGGACGGCTGCTGCGCCGCCTCTCCGACGGCGCCGGCGCCACCGGCCGGCCCGAGGTCATCGACTGCCTGCTGCAGACCAAGGATGGGGAGCTGCGCTACTTCGAGATCCTGCACTCCAACCTGCTCGACGACGACGCCGTCCGCGGGATCGTCCTCAACGGACGCGACGTCTCCGAGCGCAAGGCCTTCGAGGAGCAGCTCGCCCACCAGGCCTTCCACGATCCGGTCACCCACCTGGCCAACCGCGCCCTCTTCAACGAGCGCGTTCGCCACGCCGTCGCCCGCTCACTGCGCGAGGGAATCGGCATGGCCGTCGTCTTCGTGGACCTCGACGACTTCAAGACCGTCAACGACAGCCTCGGCCACGCCGCCGGCGACCGCGTGCTGCTGGAGGTGGCCCAGCGGATCTCCACCAGCATCCGCGCCGCCGACACCGCGGCGCGCTTCGGCGGCGACGAGTTCGCGATCCTGCTCGAGGACGTCCACGACATCCAGTCCGCGGCGGAGACCGCCGAGCGGATCCTCGAGACGCTCGCCCGTCCGCTCGAGCTCGACCACAACGACATCGTCATCCGCGCCAGCCTGGGCATCTCCGTGGCCGAGGCCGGCGCCGCCACCGACGCCGACGAGCTCATCCGCAACGCCGACGCGGCCATGTACATCGCCAAGGGCGAGGGCAAGGGCGGCTACCGCGTGTTCGAGCCGGCCATGCATGAGCGGGTGGTGGCGCGGCTGGAGCTGCGAGCCGACCTGCAGCGGGCGCTGGCGCGCGACGAGTTCGAGCTGCATTACCAGCCGCTGGTCCGCCTCCAGGATGGCGCCGTCACCGGCGTCGAGGCACTGCTGCGCTGGCGTCACCCCACCCGAGGTCTCATCCCGCCCCTCGATTTCATCCCCTTCGCGGAGGAGAGCGGCCTGATCGTGCCCATCGGACGCTGGGTCCTGCGCGAGGGGTGCCGTCAGGCCAAGGTCTTCCGCGCGCAGACCAGCGCGGCGGTCAAGCCGACCATCGGCGTCAACCTCTCGGTCAAGCAGCTGTTCCACTCCGACATCGTCGCCGACGTCCGCGACGCGCTGGTCGACGCGAACCTCGAGCCCAGTGCGCTGACGCTCGAGATCACCGAATCGGTGATGATGAACGACATCGACCTCGCCGTCAGCCGGCTCACCGAGCTGCGCGAGCTGGGCGTGCGCCTGGCCATGGATGACTTCGGGACGGGCTACTCCTCGCTGAGCTACCTGAGCAAGTTCCCGCTCGACATCCTCAAGATGGATCGCTCGCTGCTGGCCGCCGGCGCCTCGCCGGTCACCTCCGGGCTGGCCTCGGCGGTGCTGGGGCTGGGCGAGACCTTCGACCTCGAGGTCGTCGCCGAGGGCATCGAGTACCCCGAGCAGTCCACCACGCTGCGCGACCTCGGCTGCGAGACCGGCCAGGGCTTCTACTTCGCCCGCCCGATGGAGCCGGTCAACCTCCTGAGCTACCTGGACGACCGCGCCAACGAGATCGACGGTACCGCGGTGCCGGCGGGCGGCAGCTGAGCCCGGAGCTCGGCGGTGCAGCACAGCTACGAAGGGCTCGACCGGGTCGGCGGTTTTGACCGCGTGCGCCTGTTCGCGCCCCTGGCCCACCGCGACTACCGGCTCCTGGTGGGCGGCATGAGCGTCTCGCTGCTGGGCGACGGGCTGTTCCTGGTGGCACTGGCCTGGCAGGTCTACACGCTCTCGAACGCGCCCACCGCGCTGGCCAGCGTCGGCATTGCGATGACGATCCCGACCATCGTCTGCCTGCTCATCGGCGGCGCGGCGAGCGATCGCTACGACCGGCGCATGGTGATGCTCTGCGCGGACGCCGTGCGTGCAGTGGGCCTGGTCGTGCTGGCCATCCTCTCGGTCACCGGCAGCCTGCGGTTGTGGGAGCTGATGGCGGTGGCGGTGGCCTACGGGGCGGCGACCGCGTTCTTCGATCCGGCGGCGGATGCGCTCGTGCCCGAGCTCGTTCCCGCCGATCTGCTCGCGCAGGCCAACTCGCTCGATCAGCTCATCCGTCCCCTGGCGCTGCGGCTGGCCGGGCCCGCCGTCGGTGGCGCGCTGGTGGGAGCGATCGGCGTCGCCTGGGCCTTCGAGCTGGATGCGGCGTCCTTCCTGGTGTCCGCCGTGACGCTGCTGGCGATGTCACCGGCGCGCCGGGTGCTCACGGACGCCGGCGAGGATGCGCCGTCGGTGCGCCGGGAGGTGGTGGCCGGCCTGCGCTACGTCCGCAGCCACGCCTGGCTGTGGGCGACCCTGGTCAGCGCAGCCATCGCCTACCTGCTGTTCATGGGACCCACCGAGGTGCTGCTGCCCTTCATCGTCAAGAATCGCCTGTCCGACGGCGCCGGCGCGCTCGGCCTCGTCTTCGCGGCCGGCGGTCTGGGCTCGCTGCTGTGCGCGATCGTGATCGGCCAGCGCGGGCTCCCGCGGCGCAGCCTCACCTTCATGTACATCGCCTGGACCCTGGCCACCCTCGCGATCGCCGGCTACGGCCTGGCCGGCCAGCTATGGGGGCTGATGGCCGCCAGCGTCGCCTTCAACACGCTGGAGACGGCGGGCACGATCGCCTGGGTCACGGCCAAGCAGCGCTTCGTTCCCACCCGCCTGCTCGGGCGGGTCTCGAGCCTGGACTGGCTCATCTCGATCGGGCTCCTGCCGGTCTCCTTCGCCATCACCGGCCCCGTCAGCGCGGCATTGGGGGTGCGCACGACGCTCATCGGCGCGGGCGTGCTCGGCGCCGCGGTGACCTTCGCCGCGTTGCTCGTCCCCGGTGTCCGCGAGATGGACGAGGTTGCGGCCGCGCGTCCGGCGCCCGCCGCGGCGGATACGGGTCTGCGCGCGGCGGCATAGGTCTGGCGGATGGTCGCCGCCGGCAGGCGCGCCTAGACTGACCGTATGGAATTCGGAATCGGTTACTTCCCCACTCACGACGCCATGTCCCCGGGCGCGTTCGCCCGCCTCATCGAGGAGCGAGGCCATGAGTCCCTGTTCTTCGCCGAGCACACCCACATCCCGGCCAGCCGGGAGTCGCCATACCCGGGCGGGGGTGATCTGCCCCGCAAGTACATCCACGCCTACGACCTGTTCGTGGCGCTGACCGCGGCCGCCGCGGCCACATCCAAGCTCCGCGTCGGCAGCGGCATCTGCCTGGTCATCGAGCGCGATCCGATCACCACCGCCAAGGAGGTCGCCTCGATCGACCACCTCTCCGGGGGCCGGATGGAGTTCGGGGTCGGGGCGGGCTGGAACCGTGAGGAGATGGCCAACCACGGCACCGATCCGCGGACCCGGATGCGCCTCCTCAAGGAGCGCATCGAGGCCATGAAGGCCATCTGGACCCAGGAGGAGGCCAGCTACCACGGGGAGTTCGTGTCCTTCGATCGCGTCTGGTCCTGGCCCAAGCCCGCCCAGCGCCCGCATCCTCCGGTGCTGGTGGGCGGCCTGGGTCCGACGGTCGAGGATCGCGTGCTGGACTTCGGCGACGCCTGGTTTCCCAACTACGGTCCCGACGACCTGCTCCAGCGCGTCTCCAACCTCCGGGCGCGCGCCGACCGCCACATCGACATCATGGCGATGGGCGCACCGCCCCAGGCCGCGGCGCTCCAGGAGCTCGTCGACGCCCACTTCCAGCGGGCGGTCCACTGGATCCCCTCCGGCAACCGATCGATCGTGGAGCGTGCGCTGGAGGGCTGGGAGTCGGCCATCGCCGAGGTGACCGGCGAGGCGTGACGCCCGAACGAGCCCGGGAGCGATTCGCCGCCGCCCGGGTGGCGCGGCTGGCCACCGCTGACGCGGGCGGGCGGCCGCATCTCGTCCCGGTCGTCTTCGCCGTCGACGAGGACCGCATCTACACCGTCGTCGACGCCAAGCCCAAGCGGACGACGTCGCTGCGACGGCTGGCCAACGTCACCGAGAACCCGCGCGTCGCGCTCCTGGTCGACCACTACGACGACGCCGACTGGGACGCCCTGTGGTGGGCGCGTGCCGATGGGCGCGGCCGGGTGTTGGATCCGGCGCAGGAGGAGGAGGCGCGGCGGGCGGTGCATCTGCTGCGGGGGCGCTACCCCCAGCAGCGGGCGGCAGGGGCGGTGCTGGCGGTCGACGTGCAGCGCTGGAGCGGCTGGTCGGCGAGTCAGTCCTAGTCCGGCTCGGGCGGAGCCTCCGCTCCGGCGCGCTCGTCGCGCTCGGCCCACTCCAGCAGCGGAGCCAGGTCGAACACGGCGTCGTCGATCCCGGCGTGCAGGTCCCCGAGCCTCGCGAACCGGGCGGGCATGGTCGCGATGGTCAGGTCCTGGGGCTCGACGTCGTCGACCTCGCCCCACGTGATCGGCGCCGAGACCGTGCCCTCTCTCTTGCCGCGCACCGAGTAAGCCGAGGCGATCGTGTGGTCCCGGGCATTCTGGTTGTAATCCACGAAGACCTTGTCGGGCGCGCGGTCCTTGCGCCACCAGGTCGTCGTGGCGTCGTCCGGCGCCCGGCGCTCCACCTCGCGCGCGAAGGCCAGCGCCGCCCGGCGCACATCGCTGAACCCGTGCTCGGGCCTGATGCGGACGTAGATGTGGATGCCGTGGCCGCCCGAGGTCTTCGGCCAGCCCACGGCGCCGATCTCGTCGAGCACCTCGCGCGCGGTGTGCGCCACCCGGCGCACGCAGTCCAGCGAGCAGTCGGGCATCGGGTCCAGGTCGATCCGCCACTCGTCGGGATGCTCGACGTCGGCGCAGCGCGAGTTCCACGGGTGAAACTCGACCGTCGACATCTGCACCGCCCAGATGACGCTGGCCAGCTCGGTGACGCACAGCTCATCCGCCGTGCGGTTGAAGCGGGGGAACGAGATACGGACGGTCTGAAGCCAGTCGGGGGCGCCCTTGGGCACGCGCTTCTGGTGCACCTTGTCGCCGTCGACGCCGGAGGGGAACCGGTGCAGCATGCACGGACGCTCGCGCAGCGCGCGCACGATCCCGTCGCCCACGCTCATGTAGTAGTTGGCCAGGTCGAGCTTGGTCTCGCCGCGGGCGGAGAAGTACGGCCGGTCGGGGTTGGAGATGCGGACGGTCCTCTCGCCGACCTCGAGTTCGATGGCGTCGCTCATTCGGGTGGATGGTGTCAGGCCGGGCGCAGACGCATGAGGGGGGCCAGAACGTGGCGGTTTACCCCAGTGCGGCGCGCCGGCGGGCCGGGTGGCGCTACAGCGAGGTGAGGCCGAGGCTGGTGAGGCAGATGGCGGTGATCCACAGCCGCCGGTCAGAGCTCAGGGCGGCCAGCGGGATCAGCCAGGCGATGTACCAGGGCATGAGCAGCCCGGCCGAGACGAGCAGGCCGACGGTGGCCCAGCCCGCGGCGGTGATCCAGTCGAGCTCGCCGATCCACACCCGCCACATCAGCCAGGTCAGGCTGATGGCGTAGCCGATGCGCAGCAGTGCCCCCACCAGGCCGTCGAGCTGCTTGAGGCCGAGGGCGTTGAGGATGAAGCCGGGGATGCTGTGGATGCCGCCCTGGGACTGGATCGTCTGCAGCGTGCCGAACAGGTGCAGGGTGCCCGAGCCGAACATGAGCAGCCCGACGCCGCCGAACAGTGTCGCGGCCAGCGCTGCGCCGGCGAGGATGCGCGCGCGTCCCGACGTGGCCACGCGGCGACCCGCGCTGGCGGCGACGGCGAACGGCAACAGCATTCCGGCCGTGAGCTTGACCGCCGTGGCGGCGATGATCATGGCGCCGCCGGTGCCCTCGCGCTGGCGCAGGAGGACGTAGATCGCGGCGACGAGCAGGGCGAGCATGAGCAGGTCGTTGTGGCCGCCGCCGACCCCGTAGACGACGATCACGGGGTTGAGCCCGACCAGGGCCACGGCCTTGACCGGGTCCATTCCGCGCAGCTGGGCGGCGTGCCAGACGAGCACCACCACGGCCAGGCAGGACAGCGCCGCGATGCCCTTATAGGCAAAGACGTTGGTGGCGATGTTGAGGCCGGCCAGCGGATAGCTCAGGGCGGTGAACAGCGGCCCGTAGGCGGTGGGCGTATGGGTCCACTGCGTGCCGACGAGGTGATAGAGGGGGTCAAACGCGATGACGTTCGGGCCATACAGGTACGGGTTGATCCCGTAGGTGCCGCCCAGCCGGCCGTAGGCGATGTAGCTGAAGAGGTCCGTGGACAGCAGCGGCGGGGTGACGAGGACGAGCGCGTTGAGCGCCGCAATGCTCACCAGCACGGCGCGCCGCGACAGGTACTTGGCGCTGCGCAGTGCCACCGCGTAGGAGATGAACATCAGGACCAACGCGGCGATCAGGCCGGGCAGGCCGATGTCCAGGCCGACATGGCCGAAGGCGCCGGCCAGGCCGCCGAGGCTCTGACGCAGCGACTGAGGCAGCAGCAGCTCGGTGTGCGCCGCCGACAAGGAGATGAGCAGCGCCGTGATGAGCAGGCCCGCCAGACCGATCCAGCCGACCGGGGAGGACAGCCTCCGGGGGCGGCGGGGGCCGGTTGCGTCCAGCGTCAGCGCGCCGCTGTGATGTGTGGCCGCAAGCGGCTCGCGAGCCCTCATCGGTCCGATCATCGCACCCGGTTGGGCGGAATGTCGGCTGCGCTCCTCGACCGTACGACTTCGCGCGTTGGATGTAAAAACCGCGTCAGTTTTCATCGTGTTAAGACTTCCGGCCGCTCCCCACGTTACCGCCGCGGCCCGGCGGCAGACTCGTGGCCTCACTAGCTGCCGCGTATGAGCGAGGGCAGCCGGAGCAGCAATTGGGGGATGTCAGAGAGCGATCCGTCGAGTGCCTCGCCGATCGCCAGTTCCGCACCGGATTGCAGAGCGGCGCCGTGACCGACGAGCAGGCGCTCGGGGGAGTGGGTGGTCAGCGCGCGGCCGGGCGGGCGCACCCGCAGCATCGGGTGCAGGCCGAGGCGACGCCCGAGCGCGAATGCGGGCGCGGTGCCGAGGGCCTCGGCGACCACGAGGGCGCGCTCTGCCTCCCACCACAGCGCCACCTCACGCCACCACGGGCGCGAGATGACGGGAACGACGGTGAACGGGCTGTCCGCGACCGCATCGGGGACGCGCAGCAGCGGCACCTCGAGGCGCTGGGCGATGGCGCCGCAGTCGCGGTTGTGGCGGTCCAGCAGCTGGACCACTCCCGCCGGCGTGCCCAGTTCGGTGGCGGCACTCAGGGCGACGTCATCGTCGAATGGGTCGATCAGCCACAGACGGCCGTCGGCGCGCAGCGCATGAGCGGCGCGCCGCATGCCCGAGGTCTCGACCCAGGTCAGGCCCAGTGGGTGGCGTTGGATGGAGTTGCTCATCGGGGCGGCGCGGCGCGGCGGAGCAGCGGGACAGAGCGGGGCGGGACGGGGCGGGCAAGAGCACCGCGCACCCACGACCTTACCCGTCCCGTGGCACAAATCCTCCCCGGAGCTCTCGCTGCGGGCGTCTATGCAGCCGCGACCACGCCAGCCGCGACCACGCCGTCGAGGTGCCACAGCCCGTCGAAGCCGAGGTGCACCTGGTCGGCGACGCGGCCGAGGCGCTCGCGCGCATCGTCGAGGTCAGTGGCGCAGATCGTGGCGACCTCGATCGTGGCCAGCGGCTCGCCCGCCCAATCGAGCACCTCGCGAACGTCCTCGGGATCCTCGCGTCGCGTGGCGTCGGGCGCCAGGTTGGCGATCGCGACCTCATAGGCCGCCAGCGGCTGAAAGCCCGGGACCGACAAGGACTCGCCGTCGCTGACCCGGGTGATCTCATAGGACGGGCAGGTATAGCGGTGCCCGGTGTCGGTGCGGGCGAGCTTATGGGCCAGGGCCAGCGCGCCCGGTCGCGGGCTGCGCGCCTGGGCCATGTCCTGGCGCAGGAGAGCCTCGGTCTCGGGCTCGGCCAGCCAGGCCCGGAGGTCCGCGGGCTCGATCCCGACCCGCTGCGCCGCGGCGTCGAGGGTGGCGGGATCGTCAAGGAGATGGCCGGAGAAGTGCAGCACCCGCAGCGCGCGCAGCATCGCCCACTCCAGCTCGGGCTCGTGCCGGCGCACCGCCACGACGGCGCGGCAGGCCGGGATGGTCCCGGCCATACGCGGCCTCAAGCTGGTGTCCATCGGCATATGGTGCGCCTGGGAGAGGCGGCGGAAGGAATCGGACATCCGCTCCGGGGTGAGGCCCTTCTCCTCATAGACGCGGCCGTCCTCGGCAAGGCCGACCATGCGCACCGCCCACTCCAGCTGATCGCCATAGAGCCACTGCAGACGCCAGCGGGCGGGCTCGGCGGACCAGGCGAAGGGACAGCCGGGGTCGGTGTACTCGGTGATCGTCAGCTCGGCCATCTCATGCTCTCGTTTCTCGTGGCACGGGGGTCCCGCTCCTGAGGGTAGTAGCGCGCTCAACTAATTCCGGACCGGCGACGAGTGTCGTGAGTCGCTAATTCGGTGGCAGCCACGCCCAGCCACTCCCGAGACTGCTCACGAATAAACGATTCACGCCACTAGCCTCAGAGCTCACCATGCCCGAGCTGCCCGAAGCCGAACGCGCGCGCGGCGCGCTGGAGTCGATCCTGGGACGCCGGATCGCGCGCGTACAGGACGACGACACCTATGTATCGCGCCCCCACTCTCCGGGGGAGATCGCCGCCGGGCTGGTGGGCCACACGTTCGCCACCGCCCACCGCCGGGGCAAGTTCCTGTGGCTGGATACCGACGAGGGACCGGTGCTGGGGCTGCACCTGGGCATGGCCGGCCGGATCGTCGTCGACGACGGCGAGGATGTCTCGCGCTGGGACCGCTTCGCGGTCGAGTTCGAGGACGGCACGCGCTTTGCCCTGCGTGACAAGCGGCGGCTTGGACGCGCGGTGCTCAATCCCGACTTCACCCACGTCGGGCCCGACGCCGCCAACGTGGGGCGCGACGAGTTCCGCCGCCTCGTGGGGTCGGGCCACACGGCCGTCAAGGCGCGGCTGCTCAATCAGGGGGCGATCTCGGGGGTGGGCAATCTCCTGGCCGACCAGGCCCTGTGGCAGGCGCGCATCGCGCCCACCCGCCTGACCTCCACCCTCGGTGAGGAGGAGCTCGACCGGTTGCGCCGCGAGCTGCGCTCGGCCGTGCGCTCCGCCATCCGCAAGGGTGGCGTGCACACCGGCGCGTTCATCCCCGCCCGCGGCCGGGAGGGCCACTGCCCGCGCGACGGGCACAGCCTCAATCGGGCGACGGTGGGTGGGCGCACGACGTACTGGTGCCCCGCCTGCCAGCACTGAGAACCCCGGCGCCGGGCGGATCCGTCAGCGCTCGAGCATGCCCTGCAGCGCGTCCATGACCACCCTCAGCACGTCCAGGTGGTTGCGCTCGAAGATCATCCCGTGCCCGTTGCCGTGCACCCCGTGGTCGGCCAGGCGCAGCAGTTCGACCTCGGCGCCGGTCTCGGTCAGATAGTCACGCACCTCGGTGTCGAAGTGCCCGAACAGGGATGCCTCGGCGGTGACGAGGAGCACCGGGATCCCCTCCAACCCTTCCATCGGCGCGGCGGTGAGCCCGTGCGGGAGGCCGGGGAGCCCGTCGGCGGCGGGGCGGAAGGGGGGCCCGAACGGCTCCAGGGCGACGATCGCGCGCACCAGCTCGGGCCGCTCGGCGGCGATCAGCCAGCCCGCCGGGGCGCCGGCGGAGTGCGTGAACAGGATCGACTCGCCGACGCGGTCGAGCAGCTCCGCCCCCAGGCGGCGCTCGAGCGCGTGGGCGACGCTCACGTCGGTGGGCATCGGCCTGGAGCCCGAGAGGAACTGAAGGATCGCGGGGTCGCTCTCGGGCGGGCCGCCCTCGCTGGGCCATTGGGTCTGCAGGTGCGCGGTGGGGTGAGCGCCCTCGGGGCTGCGAAACAGGAACCCGATCAGGTCGGCCGTGGGAGGGGGGCCCATCTCTCCCAGCGCCCCGGCCCACTGCCCGCCCCGCCCGTGCCCGGGGCGGTCCACGACGTAGACGCGATGACCGCGGCCGGCCAGCTCCGGAGCCCAGCCGGGGCGCCCGTCGGGGGTGCCGATCCAGTCCGTGCCCTGGCCCCCGCCGCCATGGATGAGCACGAGCGATGGCGCGCCGTCGGGCTCGGGCCCTGACCACTCCACGTTCATCGGCGCCTCGCTGCCGGCACCGATCCAGTACCTGCCGTGGACTTCGCTCACGATCCTGCTCCCTTCCGACGGCGTGACCGGGGCGGCGCGGTCGATCCTCGCACGCGCAGCTCCACGTCGGCATTCTCGTGCCTGGGATCGAGCCACGGATCCTGGATGCGCTCCAGGAGCAGCTCGACCGCGCGCTGGGCCTGCGCGTCCAGTGGCTGCGCGACCGTGGTGAGCGAGATGCGCTGCAGCCCGGCGAGCGCGATGTCATCAAAGCCGACGACCGACAGATCGTCCGGGACGACCAGCCCCAGCCGCTCGCAGGCCTCGATGAGCGCGACGGCCCCGATGTCGTTGGAGACGAACAGCGCCGTCGGCGCCTCGGGGCCCCGAAGGGCCGCCCTCAGGTCGCGCGACTCCCGGGCGACGGAGATCGCGTCGGCGCCCGGCGTCCAGGCGCGGACGGGGAGCGCCGGCACGCCGGCGCGGCGCAGCGCCGCCCGGAAGCCGTCGTGGCGGGCCCGGTCGCCGCTGGCCTCGACCAGAGGCGTGCGCACGTAGGCGATCCGCCGGTGGCCGAGCGCGAGCAGGTGCTCGGCGGCGAGCGCGCCGCCGCGGCGGTCGCGCGGACCGACCGAATCGCCCCAGCGCTCGCTCAGCCCCAGAAAGACGATCGGGATGCCGGCGCGCTGAAGCGCCTCGTCGAGCTCAGCGGTGCGCGCGATGAAGGCGAGAAAGACGATGCCCGCGACGCGGTGCTCCAACAGCGCCTCGACGCCGGTGAGGGGCGGCTCCCCGGCGGCCTCGATGTTGCAGAACATCGTCGTGTAGCCGTGGCCGAACGCGGCCCGCTCGACGACCTGGGCCATCTGGGCGTAATACGGGTTCGAGAGGTCGCCCACCAGCACCCCGAGCATCGTCGTGCGCTGCTGGACGAACTGCCTGGCGATCGCGTTGGGCTTGTAGTTGAGCCGCGCGATGGCCTCCTGCACGCGGGCCCGCGTCACCTCTGAGACGTCCTCGGCGCCGCGCACGACGTTGGAGACCGTCGACTTCGACACCCCCGCGGCCGCGGCGACGTCGTGGATCGTGGGCGCCTTGATGGGTCCTCCTCCATGCCATTCTGCCGTGACCCGGACCCGGCGCGCCTGCCGGGTGACCCCGGTCACGATCATATCCCGAGGCGGGGGATCAGCTCGCGCGGCGGTTGGCCTCGGCGGCCACGAGGGGGCGCTGCCCACCCACGGTGCTCTTCAATCCCGACCAGTGCCCGACGCCACCCTCCTGTCGTGGAACGTCGCCGGCCGCGCCCAACGCCAGCCGGGGCAGGCCGAGCGAATCGCCGCGCTCTCCCCCGACCTCGTCTGCCTGCAGGAGGTCACGGCCCGCACCGCCCCGGCGTGGACGGAGGGGCTGCGCGCCGCGGGGCTGGACCACGTGCGGGTGGCCGACGCCGCCGACGCGGCGGCGGCGCGGCGCGAGCGCCCGCTGCTGGCGCTCGTGGCCTCCCGCTGGCCGCAGGAACCGGTGCCGGTGGAGGGCCTGCCGTGGCCCGAGCGCGTCCTGGCCACGCGCGTGGCCGGGCTCGAGGTGGTCAACGTCCACTCCCCGATCAGCTCGCGGCCCGACCTGGTCAAGGTCCTCACCCACGAGGCCGTCCATCGGCACGTGTCGCGGGGCGACGGCCCCCGTCTGGTGTGCGGGGACCTCAACACGCCGCGCCGAGAGCACCCCGACGGGCGCGTGTGGACCTTCGCCCGCACCCGCACGGGGCGGCTGCGGCCCGAGCGCGGCGAGCGCTGGGACGCCGCCGAGCTGGCGCTGATCAAGGGATTGGAGGAGCACGGCTTTCGCGACGGCTTTCGCTCGCTGCAGGGACTCGAGGCACGCGAGCCCAGCTGGGTGTGGCAGCGTTCGGGCGGCGGCTACCGCCTCGATCACCTGATCGTGTCGGCAGACGTCGAGGTGCGCGTCTGCGGCTACCTGCACGAGTGGCGGGACGAGGGGCTGTCGGACCACTCGCCGCTGGCGGCGCACGTCCGCTGGTAGCAGGTTGCCGCAGTCGAGACGCGCCGCCGTGGGCGTCAGCCCCGCGGCTCGTCCAGCACCCAGGTGTCCTTGCCGCCCCCGTTCTGTGACGAGTTGACCACCATCTCCCCGGCGTCGAAGGCTACGCGTGACAACGCGCCCGGCGCCAGGCGCACCTCCTCGCCGGTGCAGAAGGCGAAGGGCCGCAGGTCGACGTGGCGCGGTTCCAGACGGCCGTCGATCACGGTGGGGTGGCGCGAGAGCGGCACGATCGGCTGGGCGATGTAGTCGCCGGGCTGATCGCTCAGCTCCTGGGCGATGCGGCGCAGGTCGGCGGCGTCCGTCTTGGAACCGATGGTGACGCCGCGGCCGCCGTGGCCGTGCCGCGGCTTGACCACCAGCTCGCGCAGGCGAGCGGCCGGCTCGTCGCCCAGCGCCGCCTCGAGGGGCAGGGTCGGCACCGAGCGCACGAGCGGCTCCTCCTCCAGGTAGAAGCGGACGAAGTCCTCGACGTGCGCGTGAACGAGCTTGTCGTCGGCCACGCCGTTGCCGAACGCATTGACCAGGCCGATCTCGCCGGCCAGCCACGCGGGGAGCAGGAGGCGCGCGATCTCGGTCATCCGGCCATGCTCGTCGCGGATCCGGTCCTCATCGGTGCGCCGGTAGACGACGTCGACCCGACGCACCGAGCCGTCGGGCAGGCGGACGTACAGCCGGTCGCCCTCTCCGAGGAGGTCGGCCGGGATGACCAGCGGCGCCTCGAGACCCTCGGCCAGGCGCGCGTGCTCGTAGTAGGCGGTGTTGCCCGGGCCGTCGGTGACCACGACCGCCTGCGGGGTGTGGGGCTCCCCGCGCGTGCTCTCGGGCGCGGCGGCGTGCAGCGTGTCGGCCAATGACGCGAAGACGGCCGGTTGCACCGGACGTGGCTGGGCGAGGCCGGCGGGGAGCACCGCCTGCAGCGCGGCACGGGCCGCGAGGAGGTAGGCGAGACCGGAGGGCGTGCGCAGGTTGTCCTCGACGACGAGGAACTCCCCGCCGGGCTCGCGCACGAGATCGAAGCCGATGATCGCCGCCGGAGCGGCGTGCCGCGGCAACCGTCCGGCAAGCTCGGGCTCATAGCCCTCGGCGCCATCGAGGACCCCGGCCTCGACGAGCCCGGCGGCGACGATCCGCCGCTCGCCGTAGGCGTCGTGCAGGAACGCGTTGAGCGCGCGCGTGCGCTGGGCCAGGCCTGTCTCCAGCCTCTCCCACTCACCCGCCGAGATGAGGCGGGGCACCGGGTCGACCACGAAGGGCTCGCCCGCGAAGGTGACGCCGGCCCGCTCGAGGTGATCCTCGATGGCATGAGCCAGCGCCTCGAGCCCGGCGGCCTGGAGCGCGGCCAGGGTGTCGGCGTAGCGCTCGCGCAGCGCGTCATCGGCGGGCTGCTCCTCGTCAAACGGCATGGCCGGCGCCGGCTCAGACGCCATGGCGCTCCAGCCACATCTCGAGCAGGGCCAGCTGCCACAGCTTCGAGCCCTCCAGCGTCGTCAGATGCTCATTGGGCGCGCCGAGCAGCGTCGTCACGTGATCGGGCTCGAACAGCCCGCGGGCTCTCGCTGTCGGACCCTCCACCGTCTCGCGGACGAGCTCGAGGGTCGCGTCCTCCAGCGTGGAGAGCGCGGGCACCGGAAAATACCCCTTGGGCCGGTCGATGACCTCGCCGGGGAGGACCTGGCGCGCGGCCTCCTTGAGCACCCCCTTTCCACCATGGGCCAGCTTCAGCCGCGGTGGGCAGGCCGCCGCCAGCTCCACGAGCTCGTGGTCCAGAAACGGCGTGCGGGCCTCAAGGCCCCAGGCCATCGTCATGTTGTCCACGCGCTTGACCGGGTCGTCGATGAGCATCACCTCGGTATCGAGGCGCAGGCCGCGATCCACGGGCTCGTCGGCTCCCGCCTCGCCGAAGTGCTCGTCCAGGAAGGCCCGGCTGGGATCGCCGCCGGCCCGGTAGCGAGCGGTCACGGTGTGGGCGATCTCGTCGCTTGGGCGGTCAAAGAACGCGGCCTGGTAGGTATCGGCGCCGGTCCCCGGCGCGTCGGAGAGCGGCGGATACCACGAGTAGCCGCCGAACACCTCGTCGGCTCCCTGACCGGACTGGACCACCTTCAGCGACCGGCTCACCTCCTGCGAGAGCAGGTAGAAGGCGACGGCGTCGTGGGAGACCATCGGCTCGCTCATCGCCGCGATGGCGCCGTCCAGCGCCGGGAGCATCCGGTCGGTGGGGACGTGGATGCGGTGATGGTCGGTGTCGAAACGCTCGGCGACGATGTCGGAGTAGCGGAACTCGTTGCCCTCCCGCTCGCCCACATCGTCAAAGCCGATGCTGAACGTGGTCAGCCGCTCCTGGCCAAAGCCCTCCAGCAGCGCCACGATGAGGCTGGAGTCAAGCCCGCCCGACAGCAGCACCCCGACGGGCACGTCGGACACCATGCGCCGGTGGACCGCGGTCCGCAGCGCTTCGAGCACGGCCTCGGCCCAGTCGCCGTCATCCCAATCGGCGTGGCGCTGGAGGCGGCGGAAGTCGGCCCGCCAGTAGCGCTGGACGTCCTCGCTGCCGTCGGCCTCCACGGTCATCGTCGTCGCGGGCGCCAGCTTTCGGATGCCCTGCAGGATCGTGAGCGGCGCGGGGACGACGGCGTGCCAGCTCAGGTAGTGGTGCAGCGCGACAGCGTCGAGCGCGGTGTCGACGCCGCCGCCGGCCAGCAGCGCGGGCAGCGTGGAAGCAAAGCGCAGCGCGTCCGCCGTCCGCGCCAGGTACAGCGGCTTGACGCCGAGCCGGTCGCGCGCGAGCAGCAGGCGCCGCGGCTCGTGCTCATAGAGCGCGAAGGCGAACATGCCCAGCAGCCGGGTCACGCATTCGCGGCCCCACTGCGCGTAGGCCTTGAGGATCACCTCGGTGTCGCTGGTGGAGGCGAAGCGGTGGCCCATCCGCTCGAGCTCCCGGCGGAGCTCGCGGTGGTTGTAGATGCACCCGTTGAAGACGATGGTCAGCCCAAGCTCGGCGTCGGTCATCGGCTGGTCGCCGGCCTCGGAGAGATCGATGATCTTCAGGCGGCGATGGCCGAGGGCGAGGCCGTCCATCCACCACCGCCCTGCGCCATCGGGTCCCCGCGAGCCCATGGTCTGCGCCATTCGCTCCACGGCGTCGAGGTCGGCGGCCCTGCCGCGCGCGAGCTCCCCCGCGAACCCGCACATCAGGCCGCACGCAGGTGGGTGGCGTCCGCGCGCGGCCCGCGCGCGCAGTCGACGAAGGCCGCAAACAGGGCAGCCTGCTCCGGGCGGGCCACCAGCGACTCGGCGTGCCACTGCACGCCGACGACGAACTCCCGGTCCGTCGCCTCGATTCCCTCGATCGTCGCGTCACTGGCGCGTCCGACGACGGCGAGGTCGTGCCCGAGCCGGGCCACGCCCTGGTGGTGGAAGGAGTTGACCTTGACCCGCCGGCGGTCCAGCGTCGCCGCCAGACGCGTCGCGGGGTCGAGCGACACCCAGTGCGTCAGCCGCGCCCCCGCCTCGGATTGGCGATGGTTGATGCCCTCGCCCACCACGTCGGGCAGGTGCTGGTGCAGCGAGCCGCCACGGGCGACATTGAGGACCTGCATGCCGCGGCAGATGGCCAGGATCGGCATGCCGCGCGCGTCGGCCGCGCGCGCCAGGGCCAGCTCGAAGACGTCGAGCTCGATCTCCACCGGGCCGGTGCGGGCGTGACGGCGCTCGCCGTAGGCGCCCGGATCGAGGTCAGGGCCACCGGACATGCACAGCCCGTCGAACCGGTCCAGCAACGGCTCGACGAGCTCGACCGACAGCGGCGGGACGACCACCGGCAGGGCGCCCGCCCTCTCCAGGGCGCGGAGATACGTCAGACCGAGGGCCATCTCGTGCTGGGGGCGCTCGCCGTGGGGTGTGGGGCTCACCGCCTCCGCGGTCCGCACCTCCGATGTCGTCACCGCGATCAGCGGCCGCGTGTCCGTGGCTCCCATCCTCCTCCCCAGAGTCTCCACTCGCCGCCCGCACAAAACACGGCGAGTCTCCCAGTCCCCGCGCCCGGCGCCCATCGACGTCTGGCCACAAACGCCTGTCCATCCGGCCAGGAGGTCGAGGCGTAGACTCGCGCAGCGCAAGGGGACCTCGCCAGCGGTCTAGGGAGGGAGAGTCATGTCAGTGTCAGAGCGTGTTCCCGTGCCGGGCAGCGAGCGGCGGCTCGCGCCGGGCCACACCCGAGCCGGGGACATCGACCCCGAGGCCCAGATCGACGTGACCGTCTACGTGCGGCCCCGGACCCCCGCTGACTGGGTCGATGAAGAGTCGGCGCGTCCGCCGGCGGTCCGTCGCCTGCCGTCGCGCGCTGATTGGGCCGACGCCCACGGGGCGGCCGACGACGACCTGCGCGCGGTGACCGCGTTCGCGCGCGACGCGGGCCTGTCGGTGAGCGGCGTGGACGCGGCGCGTCGGGCCGTGCATCTCCGCGGTCCGCTTCACGTGGCCGCCGGCGCCTTCCAGGCCTCGCTGGAGGGGATGTTCCGGGCAGAGCCCGACGCCCGCGAGTACCGCGCCCGGTCGGGCCCGCTCACCGTCCCTGCCAGCCTTGGCGATGTCGTGGTGGGCGTGTTCGGGATCGATGATCGCCCGCAGGCGCGGCCGCATCTGCGCCGCAGCGCCCAGCCCGCCGCCGGCACGTCCTACACCCCCGTGCAGGTCGCCGAGGCCTACGCCTTTCCCGCCGGGACAACCGGCGGCGGTGAGACGGTGGGGATCGTCGAGCTGGGCGGCGGCTTTGCCACCACCGACCTCACGACCTACTTTCAGGGCCTCGGTCTCACCCCGCCGAGCGTCACCGCCGTCTCGGTGGACGGCGGCCAGAACTCTCCCGGCACCGATCCCAACGCCGACGGAGAGGTCATGCTCGACATCGAGGTCATCGGCGCGGTCGCGCCCGGCGTGGCCATCGTCGTCTATTTCGCCCCCAACACCGACCAGGGCTTCATCGACGCGGTGTCCACCGCCGTCCATGACACCACCCACAGGCCATCGGTGGTGTCGGTCAGCTGGGGCGAGTCCGAGGATGCCTGGAGCGCGCAGGCGCGCACCCAGATGGAGCAGATCCTCACCGAGGCCGGCGGCCTGGGGGTCACCGTCACCGTGGCGGCGGGCGACAACGGCTCCGCTGACGCCGTCGGCGACGGGCAGCAGCATGCCGACTTCCCCGCGTCGGCGCCTCACGCGCTCGGCTGCGGAGGCACCTCGCTGCACGCGTCGGGAGCGACGATCCAGTCAGAGACGGTGTGGAACGATCCAGGTGACGGTGCCACGGGAGGCGGCGTCAGCCGCCAGTTCACGCTGCCGAGCTATCAGTCCGCTGCGGGCGTGCCGGTCAACGTCGACACCCAGGCGGCGGGGCGGGGGGTCCCCGACGTCTCGGGGAACGCCGATCCGCAGACCGGCTACCGGATCCGGGTCGACGGCGCCGAGCAGACGATCGGGGGGACGAGCGCAGTGGCGCCGCTGTGGGCGGGGCTCATCGCCCGGCTCAACGAGCATCTCGGATCGGCGCTCGGGTTCGCCCAGCCCGTCCTGTACCCGCTGCTGGGGACCGCCTCCTTCCACGACATCACCTCCGGCGACAATGGCGCCTACTCCGCCGGCCCCGGCTGGGATGCGTGCACCGGGCTGGGGACTCCTGACGGCACGGCGCTCGCGGCCGCGCTCTCCGCGCCGGGGAGGCCAGGTCGTCTCTTATGATGCCCGGACCCATGTGAGCGCTCACCAACGCGAAAGGCGCACGTGATAGACGAGACCAGAGGCTCGGTGTGGTTTGTCACCGGAAGTCAGCACCTGTATGGCGAGGAGACCCTGCGCCAGGTGCACGAGCACTCGCGCAGGCTGGCTCAGGCGCTCAACGACAGCCCCGCCATCCCAGTGGCGATCGTCGACCGCGAGCCTCTGACCGACGCGGACGCGATCCGCCGCGTGCTGGCCGACGCCGGCGGCGACGATGACTGCATCGGCGTGATCGCCTGGATGCACACCTTCTCCCCGGCGCGGATGTGGATCGGCGGCCTGGGCGCGCTGCGCAAGCCGCTGCTGCACCTGCACACGCAGTTTGATCGCGAGCTGCCCTGGTCCACGATCGACATGGACTACATGAACCTCAACCAGTCCGCTCACGGCGACCGCGAGTTCGGCTACATCGAGAGCCGGATGGGAGTGGCGCGCAAGACGGTGGTCGGGCACTGGTCAGACCGCCTGGTGCAGGAGCGGATCGGGAGCTGGGTGCGCGCCGCGTGCGGGTGGCAGGAGGCCCAGCGCCTGCGCATCGCCCGTTTTGGCGACAACATGCGCGATGTCGCGGTCACCGAGGGTGACAAGGTGGGCGCGCAGGTCACCTTCGGCGCGACCGTCAACGGCTATGGAGTCGATGCTCTTTCTGACGCCGTCGAGCACGCCCGCGACGCGGCGGTGGAGGAGCTGCTCGAGCGCTACGACGACGAGTACGACCTCGTCGCCGAGCTGCGGCCCGACGGCGCCCGCCGCGTATCGCTCCAGCAGGCGGCGCAGATCGAGGTCGGCCTCCGCTCGTTCCTGCTCGACGGGGGCTTTGGCGCCTTCACCGACACCTTCGAGGATCTCGGGCGCCTGCGCCAGCTGCCCGGGATCGCCGTCCAGCGCCTGATGGCCGACGGCTACGGCTTCGGAGCCGAAGGCGACTGGAAGACCGCGATGCTGCTGCGGGTGCTCAAGGTGATGGCCGACGGCCTCTCAGGAGGCACGTCGTTCATGGAGGACTACGTCTACCACCTGGGCCCCGGCCCGGCCAAGGTGCTGGGAGCGCACATGCTCGAGGTCTGCCCCACGATTGCCGCGGAGCGCCCATCATGCGAGGTCCACCCGCTCTCCATCGGCGGCCGCGAGGACCCGGTGCGGCTCGTCTTCACGGCGCCGCCGGGAGCCGCGGTGCTGGTCTGCCTCATCGACGTTGGCGGCCGGCTGCGGCTCGTCGCCAACGAGGTCGATGTCGTGGCGCCCGACGAGGATCTGCCGCGCCTGCCCGTGGCGCGTGCGGTGTGGAAGCCGCGCCCCGAGCTGTCGACCGCCGCCGAGGCGTGGCTGATGGCCGGCGGCTCACACCACAGCGTGTTCACGACGGCGTTGCGGGTCGAGGCGCTGCGCGACCTGGCGGAGATCGCCGGGATCGAGCTGGTGGTCATCGACGAGGGCACCACGATCGCCCAGTTCGCCAACGAGCTGCGCTGGAACCGCGCCTATTACCACCTGGCCCGCGGGTTGTAGTAGGCGCGGTGGTGCTGGTGCCGTCCTGCATGACCACCCCTCTCGTCGTGTCGAGCGGTGGTCCCGGATGAATTGCTAACGCTCTCCGCCGGCTTCTGCCGCAGCGCTTGTCGGGGTTTCCATACCCGCCGGATCCGGCGGGTACTCAGGGATGTGAGCGCTCCCGGCCGGGACGGGCTCGGGCTCCAGGCGGGGCAGGATGCGGTCCAGCCAGTGGGGGATCCACCAGTTGGCGCGGTCGAAGACGAACATGAGCGACGGGACGATGAGCAGGCGGATGAGGGTGGCGTCGATGATCACGCTCGCGCCGAGGCCGAGGGCCAGCATCTTGATGACGACGCTCGAGGAGAGCAGGAACGCGAAGAAGACGCTGGCCATGATCAGCGCGGCGCAGCTGATCACGCGTGCGGTCTGGCTGAGGCCCTCGGCCACGCTGTGGCGGTTGTCGTGCTCGGCGACCCAGTGCTCGCGGATGCGCGAGAGCAGGAACACCTCATAGTCCATGGAGAGGCCGAAGACGATGGCGAAGATGATCATCGGCACGTAGGACTCGATCGGGACGGTGCCGCTGACGCCGAGGAGGCTCGCGCCCCAGCCCCACTGGAACACGGCGACGAGGATCCCGTAGGCGGCGCCGATCGACAGGAGGTTGAGGAGCGCCGCCTTCAGCGCGAGGACGAGGCTGCGGAACGACGCCAGCAGGAGCAGGAAGGCCGCGAGGAGGACGACGCCGATGATGATCGGCAGCCGTGAGGACACAGTCTTCTGGAAGTCGATCGTCGCGGCGGTGGTCCCGGTGACGTATCCGGTGGCGTGCTGGCTCTGCAGCGCGGCGGGCAGGACGTCGTCCTGGAGGTTGGTCACCAGCGACGCGGTGGCATCGCTCTCGGGCCCGGACTTCGGGACGACCTTGCCGATCAGGAGCTTGCCGTCCGAGCTTGCCTGGAAGGCGCTGACCGACGCGACGCCCGGCGTGGTGCTCAGCGTCTTGGGCAGCGACTGCTCGAGCGAGGAGCGCTGCTGGTCGGTGGCGTTCGCCGGTAGCTGGACGACGATCGTCAGCGGCCCGTTGGCGCCGGCCCCGAAGCCGCGGTCGATCGCGTCAAAGGCCTGGCGCTCGCTGTAGCTCGTGGGCTCAGAGCCCGGGCCGACATGCCCGACGCGGATCGAGAGGACCGGGATGGCGAGGATGAGGAGCACGCAGATGCCGCTCAGCGCGTAGCGCCAGGGATGGCGTTCGAGCCGCGCCGTGTAGCGGTGCAGCGGGCTGTCGGGGCGCGAGGGCTCGGCCACGGGCGTGCGAACGTGCCACCGGTCGATCCTGTCGCGGGCGACGGCCAGCAGCGCGGGGACCAGCGTCAGCGCCGCCAGCGCGGCGACGGCGACGGTGATGGCGGCGGCGAGTCCCAGCTTGCCGATGAAGGCGATCCCCGAGGCGTACAGGCCGAGCATGGCGATCACGACGGTCGTCGCCGCGATCACGATCGAGCGGCCGCTGCCGGCCATCGTGGCGCGGATCGCCGACGCGGTGTCGTGGCCGTCGATCAGCTGCTGGCGATGGCGGGTGGTGAGGAACAGCGCGTAGTCGATCCCCACCCCCAGCCCCATCATCGTGGCCAGCGTCGGCGAGCTGGTGCCGAAGCTGATCGCCGCGGCGACCACGCCGAGGAGGCCGAGCCCCGTGAACACGCCGATCAACGCACTGGCGAGCGGCAGGATGCCGGCGATCACACTGCCGAACCCGGCCAGGAGCACGATCAAGGCGACGGTGATGCCGATCAGCTCCGACGCAACGTCGTTGGGCTTGGGGGCCGCCGCCTGTCCCAGGGCCCCGCCGTAGCTCACCCGCAGGCCGGCATGGCGCGCGGGCGCGGTGGCCGCGTCGACCTTGGCGATATACGAGTCCCCCAGTCCCTGGGGGTTGGTGTCGAAGTTGACCGTGGCGTAGGCGGTCTTGCCGTCCTTGGAGACCGAGCCCTGCCCCAGCGGGTCCGAGACCGCCAGCACGTGGGGCACGGTGGCCAGGTTCTGGCGCGTCTGCTCGACGGCCGTCTTCTGCGCGCTGACCGGTCCGGACGGGCTGACGAACACGACCTGGCCGCTCTGACCGCCTGCGGTCTTGTCGTGGGCGCGCAGGGCGTCGAGCCCCTGCTGGGCCGTGCTGCCGGGGATCGTCAGCGTGTCGCTGTAGACGCCGCCCAACGCGTGGCTCCCGATCGCCACCGCCACCAGCGCGACCACCCAGCCGGAGATCACCCACCGGCGATGTCGCGCTGCCCAGGTCCCGAGCGTCTCGATCATCGTCATCTCGCCCTGCTGAAAGCCGTCAGGCAGCACAGAATCGCAGATCGAGGAGGCCGCTCAGCGGCTCCTGGCCCAGCAGGCGGAGCTCGGCGGCGCGGTGGAGCGGGGCGCGGCCTGACGGCCGCACAGTCCCGGGCGGGCGCGGCGATCAGTCAGCCAGGTCGCCCCACAGCCGGCGTCCGAGCCCGGAGGCCCGCGCGACCGGCCGCGCGACCGCTGCGCGCACGCTCTCCTCCGTCCCGGCCAGCGTCAACTGCTGCTGGGCGCGCGTCGCGGCGGTGTAGAGCAGCTCCCGGGTGAGGATCCGCGAGTCGGGACCGGGCAGGAGCACGGCGGCCGCGCCGAACTGGGACCCCTGGCTCTTGTGCACGGTCATGGCGTACACGGTGTCGACCGCGCTGAGGCGGCTGGGAGCGTGGGTGACCGTCTCCTCGCCGCGGGCGAACGCGGCCGTCACCCGCCCGTCGTCCGTGGCCACCACGACCCCGGTGTCGCCGTTGTTGAGCCGCAGCTCGTAGTCGTTCTCGTTGACGAGCAGGGGCCGCCCGATGTACCAGCGGTCCTCGGGGTCGAGCTCGGCCAGCTCCGCGGCCAGCCACGCCTCCATCCGTGCCGTCCAGGTGGCGACGCCGTAGGGCCCGCGGCGGTGCGCGCACAGGATCCGGAAGGAGCCGAGCGCCTCGAGCGCCTCGCGTGCTTGGCCCGCCCGTGCCGCATCGATCGTGCGCCGCGCGGCCGCCAGCGCCGGCTCGGAGACCACCGGCAGCGCGTCGTGGTCGGCGACGTCGAGCTCGAGCCAGGTGACGTCGTCAGAGCCGGCGCGCAGCAACGCGATGACCGCGTCGCCGTCGCCGTCGCGGATGGCCGTGGCCAGCCGGGCGATCCCGCCGCCGAACCGGTGGACCTGGTCGAGCACGACGATCTCGGGGCCGGCTCCGCCCCCGCCGCCTGTCCCCGCGCTTGGGTGTGCCGCGCGGCCGGTGCCCACGATGTCACCCAGGACCGCGCCCGCCTCGATCGAGGCCAGCTGCCCCGGATCGCCGACGAGGATGAGCCGCGCTCCCGAGCGCAGCGCCTCGATGAGTCGCGCCATCAGCGACAGGGAGACCATCGAGGTCTCGTCCACGACCACCACGTCGTGGGCGAGCCGTTGGTTGCGGTCATGGCGAAAGCGACTGCTGCTCCCCGGCCGCCACCCCAGCAGCCGGTGGATCGTCGACGCGCGCAGCGACAGCAGCTGCTCGCGCACGCGCTCGTCGACGGGCAACCGCGACGCCTCGGAGTGGACGGCCTCCTGCAGTCGCGCCGCCGCCTTGCCGGTCGGGGCGGCCAGCGCGACGAGCGGAAACGGCCCGCCCGCGGCCGCCGCCTGCTCGAGGATGAGGGCGACGATCCGGGCCACGGTGGTCGTCTTGCCCGTGCCGGGCCCGCCGGCGACGACCGACCACCGGCGCGTCAGCGCCGTCTCGGCGGCCAGCCGCTGGCGCGCGGGCGCCTCGGCACCGAACAGCCGGGTCATCCCGTCGCCCAGGAGCTCCGCGTCGGGCGCGGGAAGGGCGGCCGCTCCCATCGCGCGCAGCGCGCGAGCGACGCCCACCTCCTCCGCCCAGTAGCGGTCCAGGTACAGCCACGAGCCCACCAGGCGGAGGGGACGGGCTTCGGGGTGCGCGTCGCCAGCACCGGCGTCGCCAGCACCGGCGTCGCCAGCGCGCGCGTCCCCAGCGCGCGCGTCGCCCAGACAGACCAGCGGGCTGGCGCCCACCCGCGCGATCCACCCCTCCGGCTCTGGCCAGTCCAGGGCCGCGAGGTCGACTGGCTCCTCGGCGTCGACGGCCGCCGTGTGCCGGATCTCGGCCAGATCCACGTGCACGTGACCCAGGCGCGGTCCGCGCACCGCGAGCGCCGCGGCCAGCAGGACGGACGCGTCGGACTCGCCGCCCAGGCGGCCGAGCTGGCGGGCGACGTGCACGTCGGCTGCGGCGATGACGCCGGCCTCGTTGAACGCGCGCAGCAGCCCGGAGGCCTGGCGCGCGAACCGCGCCTCGAACGGGTCGCACTCGGTCGCCTCGGCGTTTGCGGCGTGCTCGGTGATCATCGCCGTGCGTCTCCCTCGTCTAGCGCGTCGCTCAGTGCCGGGACCAGCCCCGGCGGCGCGGGCCAGCCGAACACGCCGGTCCGCCGGCCGCCCACCACCGGGCCGTCGGCCCCTGTCATCCCGCGGATGAACAGGTACACGACGCCGCCGAGGTTGACGGCCGGGTCATAGCCCGGCAGCCGCCAGCGCAGGAACCGGTGCAGGGCGACGGCGTAGAGCAGAGCCTGCAGCGCGTAGTGGTGGCGGAGCATCTCGGCGGTCAGCGCGTCGGGCTCGTAGTGCAGGGCGGTGAGCGGCTCGTCGGGGGCGCCGAGCCAGTTGGTCTTGTAGTCCAGCACGGCGAAGCGCGGGCGCTCGGGTTCCGGGTGGGCGGGGTCCGATATCCGGACGACCAGGTCCAGGCTGCCGGTGAGATATCCGCGCACGCTCTGGCGCAGCCGTGCGTCGTGCAACCGCTCGGCGTAGGCGGCCAGGGGATCGCCGGGTGCCGCGTGCGCGCGCAGCACGTCGGCGATGCGCTGCAGGGTCAGCCATCCGCTCGGGCGCTCGCCGCCGGCGAGCGGCAGCTCGAAGCCGAGTTCGTCGAGCCGGTCCCCGCGCGCGACGTCGCGCAGCCGGCGCTCGCCCAACACCGGCCCCAATGGCGTCTCGAGCACCGCCCGCAGGCCGGCGGCCAGCGCCGACGCCGGCCCCACGTCCACCGCCCGGCGGCCCTGCACCTCGGCGATCCGCGCCGTCAGCTCGACGTCGATGTCGGGCGCGGCGAAGTCGGTCGCCTCCATGACCTGATGGACGAAGGTGCCGACGTCCACGCCGGCGGGCATGGCGCCCAGCAGCGAGGGCACGTCGTCCCCCACCGCGGGCACGGCCTCGCTCGCCGCCGGCGCGACGCCCGGGCCCGGGGGCTCGTCGCCCAGCAGCGGCTGCTCGGGCTCGCTGGTGACCCACTCCTCATGGCTGGCGGCGGTGATGTCCGAGTAGGAGGTGCGCCGCCATCGCAGGTCCAGCGTGCGGTCAAACGCCGACACGCCCAGATCAGTCAGCGGTGCGGTCTCGGGGCGCCAGGGCGACCCCCGCGCCGGGCGTGAGCGCTCGACATTGATCACGCGGCCCACACCGCCGGTCGAGTCCGCGAGCGCCCGGAAGCGATTGACGACCGCCTGGTCGCTCGGGGTCGAGCCGCCGCTGGGCTCCACCTCGCCGCTGTCGGTGCGGGCGAACAGGAGCCGCCCCAGCGGCGAGTCGCGGCTGTCAAAGGACCCCGCCCACCACACGACGGCCTGGTGGCGCGCCCGGGTCAGGGCGACGTAGGCGAGCCGCAGGTCCTCGCCGCGCTGCTCGCGGATGAACTGCTCGCGGTGGCGGGCATAGTCGCGCCCCTCCAGGGCGACGTCGATGGTGCGCGCGTCAGCGGCGTCGGGATCGTGGAAGAACACCGGCCGGGGCGGCTTGTCGGCGATCTTGCCGAGATCCCAGAGGAAGGGCAGGTAGACGATCGGGAACTCCAGCCCCTTGCTGCGGTGGATGGTGAGGACCTGCACGGCCTCGGCGTCGGACTCCAGGCGCCGGCTGCGCTCCTCGTCGGCGGTGTCGGCATCGGCCTCGGCGATGCGGGTGCGCAGCCACGCGGTGAGCGCGGTCGGGCCGAGCTGCTCCTCGGAGGCCGCGGCGTGCAGAAGCTGCCCGACGTGCCGCAGATCGGTGAGCGTGCGCTCGCCGGTGGCCTGCGTGAGCACGCGCGCCGCCAGCGCCGGCGCCGCGGCGCTGCCCGGCGGCGTCTCGCGCATCACGGTCTCCACCAGCGACGCCACCCCGCGCGTGCGCAGGACGCGCGCCCACTCGTGCAGCCGGCGATGCACCTCCTCCCATTCCCAGGAGTCCTCGTCGGCCGCGGCCAGCCGCTCCGCGGGCCAGGCCAGAAACGCGGTGAGCGCCGCCGAGTGCGCCCGGGTGATCGAGGCGGGGCGCTCGAGCGCCTCGAGCAGCCGCAGCCACTCACGCGCCGGCTCGGTGCCGAACACGCTGCCGGCGCCGTTGATCACCGCCGGGACGCCCACGTCTTCGAGGGCCTCGCGGACCATCGCCGCCTGGCGATTGGTACGCACCAGCACCGCCAGGTGGCCGGGCTGGACGGGCTCGGTCCCGGCGTTGCGGCGCCGGCCGGCGGCCACCCGCGCGCCCGAGCTGAGCAGCGCGACGATGTCGGCGGCCACGTCGCAGACGACATGCCGGCGCGCGTCGGCGGCGCGGGCAAAGCCCCGAGGCGTCTGGGGCAGATCCTCGCGCAGCGCCACGCGCAGGCGCAGCGGAGCCGCCACCGGGGAGCCGTGAAGCCCCGGCGACTGATGCTCCTCGGCGGCCCGGACCTGGCGGTAGGCGATCCCCTCGTGCCCGAGCCTGACCCCCGAGAACAGGGCGTCGTGGGCGTCGATGAGCCCCTGGTCAGAGCGCCAGTTGATCGGCAGGGTGGCCTGGCGGCCCGCCGTGCGCGCGGCCTCCAGATAGGCGTACACATCGGCGCCCCGGAAGGCGTAGATCGCCTGCTTGGGATCGGCGATCAGGACCAGGGTGGCGCCGCCCTTTCCGAACGCGAGCCGCATGATCTCCCACTGCGCGGGGTCGGTGTCCTGGAACTCGTCGACCAGCACCACCTCGTAGCGCGAGCGCAGCTGAGCCGCGACCGCCGTGCCCCCGGGACCGGCGAGGGCCGCCTTGAGCCGCTCGACGAGGTCGTCGTAGGTCATGACGAGCATCGCGCGCTTGCGCTCCTCGAGCTCGACGCGCGCCACCTCGGCGAGGCCCAGCCGCATCCTGGGCACCGCGCCCTCGGTGCTCACCAGCCGGGCCGAGGGGTTCTCGATCGCGACGCGGGCGATCGCCGCCGCCTCGGCCCGCCCGAACGCGGGCGGCCCGTCGGGATTGGCGTGAGCGGGGGCGAAGCGCCGGACGTAGAGGTCGTCGACGACATCATCGACGAGGTCGGACAGGTCCTCCACGAACGTGACGTCGGGCTCGAGGTCGCCGGCGATGCCCAGGCCGCCGAGCATCTCCTGGCAGAAGCCGTGGGTGGTGGCGATGGTGGCGGCGTCAAAGCCGGCGACGGCGCGGGCGAGGTTGTCGCGATGGCGGACGGCGTCGCCGCGCGCCAGCAGGGTCACCACCGGATCCTCCTCTTCGGCGGGGGGAGCACCGGCGATGCGGCGGGCAAGGCCCCGCTCGACGCTCACCAGGCGCTCGCGCACGCGCTCGCGCAGCTCTCCGGTCGCGATCCGGGTGAAGGTGACGAGCAGCAGCCGCTCCAGCGGCGTGCCCTCGGCGACGTAGCGGGCGGTCAGGGCCGCGATCGTGTACGTCTTGCCGGTGCCCGCGCTGGCCTCCAGGACGGTCACGCCCGAGGGCAGCGGACCGCAGGGGTCAAACTCGACCGGCTGCAGCGGGAGGGTCGCGGCGGCGAGGCTCACCGTGCCCGCACCTCCTCCCGGGAGAGCAGGCCCTCCCACAGCCGGCAGGCCAGACGCCCGAAGCGCGAGGCCTCGGACTCGGGCCAGCCGTCGCCCTCCTCGCCCTCGCCCGGGGCGATGTCCACCATCTCGCCCAGGGTCAGGACTCCGCCGAACGCCATCTGGTGCTCGGCGTCCCGGTCCTCCTTCTCGAAGTTCCACTCGCTCTCCCACTCCTTGAGCGCGGCGGCGAAGGGGTCCTGCCCGCGGCGCACCGCGTCGGCGTAGGCGGCCGAGCTCTGGCAGGACAGCGGCAGGGGCTCGCGCATGCCGCGGTCATAGAGGTCCATCACCACCGCGAGCTCGGTCCGCGCCGCGGACGCGCGCTGGGCCGCGTCGGCGCCGAGCGGTGGCACCCACGCCGTGCGCACGTCCCCGCGGCTCTGGCCGCGGCCGACGGTGGCGGCCGCGAACGGGCGCTCGGGCCAGCTGGCGGTGAGCGCGAGCAGCCGCACCCAGGCCGCGATCCGGTGCTTGGCCGACACGCGGGAGAAGGTGGTGGCCAGCAGCAGGTCGTCGCGCACGCCGGTGACCGTGCCGCTGAGGAGCCGCCCGTCGGGCAGCGCAATGCGCACGTCCACCGGCTCCCCGCCGCCGTCAGCCCCGGCGCTGCCCGGCGTCCCGGCGCTGCTGTCAGACCCGGTGCTGCCCATCGCCCCGGCGCTGCCCGTGGCGACGGCGACGGCGCGATCCACGATCCCGGTCACGATCGGAGAGAGCTCCTCGATGACCGGCTTGCCCAGCACGCCCGGCGGCAGAGTTCCGCGGGCGATCTCGGCCAGGATCGCCGTGCGTCCGTCGATCCCGCGCAGCCGGGACTCGAGCAGCCTCTGGCCCACGCCCCAGCGCTGCAGCCCGTCCAGCTCGACCGACAGCTCGTCCTCGATCTCGTCGGCGGCGGAGTAGAGGCTGATGCCGAGACGCTGGCGCAGGAACGCCCGGACCGGGTGCTCGACGAACCGCACCAGATCGGCCAGCTCGACGACGCCGAGCGCCCGGGGAGGCAGCGGCGCTCCGAGGAACGGGCGCGGGTCCGCGCGCGGCCCGGTGAGCGCGCGAGCGCCGGCGAGCGCCGTCGCGTCAAAGCTCCACGGGTGCCCGCCGGCGATGGCGCCCCCGATGAAGTTGCGCGGATCGAAGGGCTGGAGCGGGTGGCGGATCACCACGCGGTCGCGGGCCGGGCGGGCGGGGTTAGTCTCGGTGCGCACCGTCGCATCGATGGCATCCAGGAGCTCTCCCACGGGCACCGCCGGAGGCCGCGGCGCATTGGTGCGCTCGTCGTTGCCGCTGTAGGTGACGATCAGCCGCTCGCCGGCGGCGAGCAGGGCGTCGAGCAGGAGCTGGCGGTCCTCGCTGCGCGGGTCGCGCTCGCCCACGTGGGGATGGGCGAGCATCAGGTCGTCTCCGTCGCGCGGGGCCTTGCGCGGAAAGGCGCCGTCGTCGAGACCGAGCAGGCACACGATCCGGTGCGGGACCGAGCGCATCGGCTGCAGGGTGCAGACCGTGAGATGGCCGGTGCGGAAGTTGGCCCGCGTGGGGCGGCCCTCCAGGCGGCGGCCCAGAAGCGAGCGCACCTCGGCGAGGGCGAGCTCGGGTGCGGCGGCGTCGCCCGCCTCGGACACGAGGTCGTCGAGCACGCGCTGGAGCTCGGCCCGCTGCCAGCGGTCGCGGGGGCCGGTCGAGGTGAGGGCGTCGGCGGCCTCCCCGATGGCGGCGGCCCAGTCGCCCAGGCTCTGGCGGATGCTCAGGTCCCGCACCGCGCGCCCGACGCGCGTCACCAGCTCGGCGAAGCGGCCGGCGAGATCGATCGAGCGACTGTCGACGTCGTCGAGCGGGAGCACGCCGGCGAACAGGCGCTGGCCGTCCTCGGTCATCGTCACCCCCAGCAGCAGCCGCTCCAAACCGCTCTTCCAGGTCCCGCTCTCGAGCTTGTCCAGTTTGTAGGGCGCACGGTGGGCGGCGTCCATCCCCCAGCGGATCCCCGCCTGCGCGATCCAGTCCTGCAGGCGGGTGAGATCGTCGTCGTCCAGGCGGAAGCGGCGGCGCACCGGACCGCGGTCGGCCAGGTCCAGGAGTTGGGATGCGGTGAGGCGCTCGTCGGCGAGGTCCAGCAGCGCGGCCACGACGCCGAGCACGGGATTGGTCTGGCGCAGGGAGCGGTCGGCCAGACGGACACGCAGGTCGATGGCCTCGGCGCCGTCAGCCACGCCCGCGTCGCCGTCAGCCGCGCGGGCGCCGCCGTCCCCTCCGGAGCGGGCGTCGGCGGCGCCGAACGTCGCCTGGATGAGGGGCGCGAACGCCTCGATGTCCGGGCACATCACGATGACGTCACGGGGCTCGAGGGTGCGATCGGCCGCCAGGGCGTGCAGGATGGCATCGCGGACGACCTCGACCTGGCGCGCCCGCCCATGACAGGAGTGGATCTCGACGGACTGATCCTCGGCGCCCAGCAGGGGCCGGGCGTCGGGCGCTCCCGGCAGCGGGATCCCGGGCGCGGCGCGATCCTCGCGCACGTCGCGCTGGATGGCGCCCAGCAGCGTGTCGGGAGCGGGGGGCGAGGCATGGTCTGCGTCCGTCTGCGCGGCGCCGCGGGCCGTCAGGACGAGCTGCATCTCGCGCGAGTCACGGCCCCAGGAGGCGAGCAGGCGGTTCTCCGGGAGGACCACGGTGGGATCCGTCGCCCGCGCAACCGTCTCCGCCAGATCCGCTTGGCGTGTCACCTTCTCCCACAGGGCCGGCGACGGATGTAACAGGAACAGGTGCAGATCACGCCCCGAGGCGATCGCGCGCAGCATGTGGAGGTGGCCGGCGGGCACGCGGGTGAGCCCGAACGCCGCCAGGCGCGGCGGCAGCTCCAGCAGGCCGGGCTCCGCCACGATGCGCTCACAGGCGCGGCCGGACCGCTCGGCGAGATCGGGCACGCTGATCCGGGCGCGCAGCCGCCGCCACAATTCGGCCTGCCACGCGGAGGCCGCAGGCAGCGCAGCCCCGAGGTCGTCGACATCCTCGCCCCGGGCCCACGCCGCGAGCATCGAGGGGCGGTGCAGCGAATAGCGGTCAAAGAGGCCGGCGAGATGGCGCACGGTGGTCAGGCGCCGGCTGCGCCGGGCCCGGGCCATGGCGTCCGAGGGAGCCGTCCCGGAGCCCAGGTAGGCGCTCAGCGCCTCGAGCCACGGCTCCCCCAGGGACTCCTGCACCACGGTCAGCAGGGGCCACACGGCGCGCTCGGGCAGCCACGGGTCCTGCGCCGGGTCGATCCCGGAGGCGGTGGCGACGGCATCGGTGACCAGGCGGTGGGGAGTCGGGAACTCCACGTTGGCGCAGATCCCGTCGGCGCGGCCACCGCGCGCGCCCAGGATCGCCGACATCCGCTGCGTCAGCCAGCGCTCCATCCCGCGGGTGGGCACGGCCACGACCTCGGGCGCGAACGGGTCCGAGGGCGGCTCGGAAAGGAGCTCGGCCAAGGCGTCGGCGAGCGCATCGGCTCGGGCGGCACGGTGGAGATGGAGCATGCCAAGGAGGGTATCCCCGCTCACGGCGGCTCCACACTGCGTCACGAGCCGGACACACTTGCAACTTCTTTGTGTCAATTGCTTGCATTCCGTGACAGCGTCAGTTACTCTGGCCGGGACCTGTTTGGAGTTACCTGTATGACGACCTCCGCCAACACCTCTCTTTACGCGAAGACGGCGCGCCAGTTCGGCGCCGGCTTCGGCATGCGGACGGGCCGCGTGGGTAGCCCCGTCGCCATCGCCGGCGGCGCCGCCATCACGCATGGCTTCCGCGCGTCGGACGTCAATCTTCATGCCCTTGTTGCGAGGTGCGCAGGCTAGCCGAATGCCAGCGCTGACAGATCTCGACGCAAGGGCGACCCACGGGTCGCTTTTTTTGTGCCCAAATCCACGTTCACGACCACTCGGAGACGACATTCATGCGCATATCTGAATTGATCGGCTGCTAGGCCGAACCTCGCTTTCAGCAGTACCCCGCCGCCGCTGAGCGCACGATGTGACACTCACTCGCGTGAGTCACTGAGTGCTGCCCGCGAGCGGTGACACACACTGTCACTTATTCATACAAGGACCACCACCATGAATCTCAACCGAGATGAGTTCCTGCTGCTCAGTCGCACCGGCAGGGGCCCGCAATCGACGCGCGCCGGGCCGGTGCCCGAGCCGGTCGAGGGCTCCGGCGGGCGACGGCTGTTTCGCAGGCGCAAGACCAGCGCTCTGTCGCCGGCGGCGGGCACGACCGCGGGCGCGCGCCACGCGCTCGGTCCGCGGATGCGCGGCCCGCAGCGGCCGTCGCGCACGCCCGGATCCCCGGACGAGCGGACGTATCACGAGCTGGAGTTCCTCGTCGGGTTCCCGGTCGAGGAAGAGACGCTGCTCTGATCGCGAGGGCCGCCCGGGGCGGGGTGGCCCTCAGTCGGAGCGCAGGGGGCCGCCCGGGGGGTGGCCCTCAGTCGGAGCGCCAGGGGGCCGCCCGGGGCGGGGCGGCCCCCGTCTTGCTGCTACATCTGGGCGGATGACCCGCGCCCCCGCACCCCGTGACTTCGCCGCCGATGAGGCGCTGCTCACCGACGTGCTGCGCGAGGTGATCGCGCTGGGCGACGGGGAGGGTGGGCCCCGAATATTGCGGTTGCTCGACGATGCGGTGGCGCTGGGGCAGGCGGCGCGGCGCGGGGATGAGGGCGCCGCCGAGCGGCTGGCGGCGCTGGTGGCCGGCCTGTCCCTCGACGAGACAGAGGTGCTGGTGCGGTCGCTCACCCGCTGGTTTCAACTCGTCAACCTGGCCGAGGACAACGAGAGGGTGCGCCGCCTGCGCGCCCGGGACGCCGCCGACCCGCAGCGGCCGCGGACCGGGTCGCTGCGCCAGGTGGTGGCGGATCTGCGCCAGGCCGGCGCCACCGAGCAGGAGCTGGCCGAGGTGCTCAACGGCGCCGAGCTGCGGCTGGTCATGACCGCGCATCCGACCGAAGCGCGCCGCCGCACCACGATCGACAAGCTCGCGCGCGTCTTCGGGGTGCTCCGGGAGCTTGACGAGCGCGCCCACGCGCCCGCGGGCGAGGCACGCCGCCGCCTGCTCGCCACGGTCCAGGAGCTGTGGGGATCCGACGACCTGCGGGCCGCACAGCTGACGGTCTCCGACGAGGTCCGCGGCGGGCTCATCCACTTCTCCTCGACGTTGGCCGACACCGTCCCGCGCATCTACCGCGATCTCGAGGAGGCGGTGGCGGAGTTCTATCCGGAGACCGACGGCCGCCCGCCGCCGGTGCCGCCCATGCTGGGCTTCGGGTCGTGGATCGGAGGCGACCGTGACGGCAACCCCTTCGTCACCCCCGCGGCCACCGTGGCGGCGCTCGAGCTCATGCGCGAGCAGTGCCTGCGGCTGGTGGAGGCGCGGCTCGAGCAGCTGGCCGGACGGCTGTCGCTGTCAGAGCGGCTGACCGGGCCCGCTCCCGGGCTGGAGCCGCTGCTCGCCGCCGGGCGGCGCCACTTCCCCGAGCTGGCCGATCGGCTGGATGGGCTCAACCCCGAGGAGCCCTACCGCCGCGCCCTCACCTTCATGCGCGAGCGCATCCGCGCCACCCAGACGCGGGCCGAGGGCGCCTACCCCGAGCCGTCGGAGCTGCTCGACGACCTGCGCCGCGTCGAGGCCTCCCTGCGCGAGGGACACGGGGCGCTGACGGCCGGCTCTGACCTGCGCGACTTCATCCGCCAGGTGGAGGTGTTCGGCTTCCACTTCGCGCGGCTGGACATTCGCGAGCACGCCCGCATCCACCGGCGCGCGCTGGCCGAGGTCTACAACTCCCTGGGCGTCTGTGAGGACTATGAGGGCCTGGACATCGAGGACCGCCTGGCGCTGCTGCAGGCCCAGATCGCCGATCGCCGCCCGCTCATCCCCACCGACATCGACCGCTTCTCGCATTCAACCCAGGAGACGATCCTGACCTTCCGAACCCTGCGCGAGACGCTGGAGGGTCCCAATCGCGGGGCGGTCCAGACCTACATCATCTCCGGCAGCGAGGGCCCGGCCGACATCCTCGAGGTGCTCCTGCTCATGAAGGAGGCCAGCCTGTGCCGCGCCGGTGGCGCGGACGCGCGGCTGCGGGTGGTACCGCTGTTCGAGGCCGGAGCCACCCTGGAGGCGGCCCCTGAGACGATGGAGCGGCTGCTGTCGATGCCCGTCTACCGGGAGGCGCTGCGCGCGGTGGGCGACGAGCAGGAGGTGATGATCGGCTACTCGGACTCCAACAAGGACGTGGGCTATCTGGCGTCGGCGTGGGCCGCGTACCGGGCGCAGCTCCGGATCGCCGAGGTGCTGAGCCGTCATGGCGTGAACTGGTGCTTCTTTCACGGCCGCGGGGGCGCGGTGGGCCGCGGCGGCGGACCCACCAACGTCGCCATCCTGGCGCTGCCGCCCGGCACTGTCTGCGGGCGCCTGAAGATGACCGAGCAGGGGGAGGTGTTGACGGCCAAGTACGCGGTCCCCGAGATCGCCCATCGCGAGCTGGAGCTGGCCGCCAGCGCCACGCTGGCCACGGGGCGCTCCCGCCCCCACACCGAGTCCGAGACGTTCGAGCGCCTGCTCGGTGAGATGGCGGCCGACTCGGCCGGTGTGTACCGCTCCCTCGTCCACGAGGACCCGGACTTCGTGGCCTTCTTCGAGGCGGTGACCCCGGTCCACGAGATCAGCCGGCTGCGGCTGGGCAGCCGGCCGGCCAAGCGCACCGAGACCGGAGGCATCGAGGATCTGCGCGCGATCCCGTGGGTGTTCAGCTGGACCCAGGCGCGGATCGTCCTGCCCGCCTGGCTGGGCCTGGGCACGGCGCTGCGCCACGCCCGCGAGCGCCACGGAATCGAGCTGCTGCGGCGCATGGCGACGGAATGGCCGTTCTTTGCCGGCGTGTTGTCCAACGCCGAGATGGGGTGCGCCAAGGCGGACCTGGGCATCGCGCGGCGCTACGTGGAGCTGTGGGACGACGTCGCCGCGCGGGAGCGGATCTGGGGGCCGCTGCGGGACGAGCTCGAGCGCACGATCGCAGAGCTGGTGCTCATCCGTGGCGGCGACCGGCTGCTGGACGCCGAGCCCGTGCTGCAGGCCTCGATCGACCGCCGCAACCCGTTCGTGGATCCGCTCTCCTTCGTCCAGATCGAGCTGCTGCGCCGTCTGCGCGGCGAGCAGGACGGCGCGAGCGCGCGCGATCAGCTCGGGCGGGTGAGCCTGCTCACCATCAACGGGATCGCCAGCGGGTTGCGCAACACCGGATAGAGCGTGCGGACAGGGGGGGCGTGGTCTAGCCTCTAGCGACCTCCCATGCCGCATGCCCCTGACCTGTCCGGCTGCGCTCTGGACGACCGCTATGAGCTCCACGCCGTCATCGGCGAGGGGGCGTTCGGCCGCGTCTACGAGGGCCTGGACCGGCGCCTGGAGCGGGCCGTCGCGGTCAAGGTGATCAAGCCCTGGTGGGCCGACGATCCTGAGTGGGTGGCCACCTTCGAGCGAGAGACCCGACTCCTGGCCCGGGTCAGCGACCCCGGGATCGTTCAGATCTACGACGTCGGCCACGCCCCCGAGGGCCTCTACTACGTGTCCGAGCTGGTCGACGGCGAGAGTCTGGCCAGCCGGCTGCGCCGGGGCCCACTGCCCGCCTGGGAGGCATGCGGGGTCGCCGCGCAGCTGTGCCGCGCCCTGGCGGGGGCCCATGCCCAGCGCATCGTCCACCGCGACGTCAAGCCCGCCAACATCCTGCTCTCGTCAGAGGGCCGCGTGAAAGTGGGCGACTTCGGGGTGGCGCGCCTGGCCGAGGGCAGCACCGAGGGGACCGCGGCGTCGATCGTCGGCACGCCGCGCTACATGGCGCCCGAGCAGGGCCGCGGACGCCCCACGACCCCGGCCACCGACGTCTACAGCGCCGGCGTCGTCCTCTACGAGATGCTGGCCGGCCACCCGCCCTTCAACGCCGACTCCGTGGTCGAGCTGGCGCTGCTCCACCTCCAGGAGGATCCGCCGCCCCTCTCGGCGCGCCTGCCCAGCTCGCTGGTGGCGATCATCCACCGGGCGCTGGCCAAGGAGCCGGCGCAGCGCTACGCCGACGGCGCCGAGATGGCCGAGGCGCTGCTGGACGCGCGCCGGCGATCCTCCACTGGCCGGCGTGCCCGCGTCACCCCCTCCCGAGCGCGGACCTCAGAGCACGACGAGACGCGCAGGCTGGTGGGCGCCAGCGCCGCCGGTCCCCGCACGCCGGTGCCGCTGTGGAGCGGCCCCTCCGGTCGATCCGGCGCGCCGGATCCGCCGTCGATGGCGCCCACGCGGCTCGGACCGCCGACACCGCGCTTTCCGCCGCCCCCGCCCGGCCCCACCGGCACTCGGCGCGCCCCGCGGATGTCGCCGCGGCGCAACCTCAACCCGGCCGCCCGGCGCCGCGCGGCCGCCGCCGTGGGCGTCGTCGTCGTCCTGCTGGCGGGCATGGTGACCGCCGCCGTACTGATCGGGCGCACCGCCCACACGCATGTGCCCAGCCTCGTGCGGCTGACCCAGGGGCGCGCGCAGGCCGCGGCCCGCCACGCGCACGTCCGCGTCCGCCTCGATCACAGGTACGCGGCGCGCAGGGTCGGCACCGTGGTCGCCCAGCGCCCCGCCGCCGGCACCGAGGTGCCCCAGGGCGCGACGGTCCGGCTGACCGTCAGCAAGGGTCCGGCGCCGGTCCCGGTGGTGAGCGTCAAGGGCCAGGCGGTGGCCGACGCCACGCAGTCCCTGCGGCATCTCGGGCTCCGCGTCGCGACGCAGGATGTGCCGGCGCCGGGGACCCGGCCCGGGACGGTGGTGGGTCAGGATCCCGCGGGCGGCACCCGGCCGCGTGGCTCGCGTGTGACCCTGTTCGTCGCCGAGGTGCCGCGCTGGCGTGCGGTGACCACGTTCACCGGCAGCAGCTCGGGGCTGGTCCACATCCGCGGCGCGCGCTGGCGGATCGTCTATCGCATGGCCTTCCGGGGAACGTGCACCTGGGTCCTGTTCTGCTCGGGCCCGTCGGCGCGGGTGACCGACGCCTCCGGGCGCTATGTCGCCGGCTTCGGCCTCAACGACGGCGACGGCCAGGTGCAGAGCTTCTCCACCGGGCCGGGCAGCTACGAGGTGCGGGTGACGCCGGGCGGCGACGACGCCGGCTGGTCGCTTCAGGTGCAGGACGACTACTAGATCCGGGGATTGACTCCTCAGATCGCGCACACCTCGGATTTGGGCGGTGCGATCTGGATCGCGAGTGATGTTGACTTCAGAGATCGCGCCATCCCCAGAGGACGGGTGTGCGATCTGACGAGTCAACCTGCCGACGCGGGCCCGCGGGCGACTGACCCGACTTCACGGTGCCCGACTTGACGGCGCGACGGCGGCCCGCCGAGAATGGCTCTGAACCCCACGCCTCTGGAGGCCGTGATGACCTATGACTACGTGATCGCCGGGGCGGGCTCAGCGGGCTGTGTGCTCGCGGCGCGCCTGACCGAGGATCCGAACGTGACGGTGTGCCTGCTGGAGGCGGGGCCGCCCGACGCCGCCGACGAGATCCACCTCCCGGCGGGCGTGCTGGCGATCGCCACCAGCAAGTACGACTGGTCGTTCATCTCAGATCCCGAGCCCGGGTTCGCCGGACGGCAGCGCTACCTGCCGCGGGGCCGGACGCTCGGCGGGTCCTCGTCGGTCAACGCAATGGTCTACATGCGCGGCAACCGCGCCGACTACGACGGTTGGGCGGCGATGGGCCACCGGGGCTGGGGCTGGGACGACGTGCTTCCGTACTTCCTCCGCGCCGAGGACAACGAGCGCGGCCCCAGCGAGCTGCACGGCGCCGGGGGCCCTCTCGCAGTGAGCGAGAACCGCAGCCGCTACCGCACCTGCGAGGCCTTCGTCGAAGCCGGCCTGCAGGCGGGGATGCCCGCCAACGACGACTTCAACGGGCCCGAGCAGGACGGGGTGGGCTGGTATCAGTTGACCCAGCGCGGCGGCATGCGCTGCTCCGCCGCGGTGGCCTACCTGCATCCGGTCCTGGGGCGCGAGAACCTCACGCTCATCCCCGGCGCGCACGTCAACCGCGTGCTGCTGGACGGCAACCGGGCCACCGGGGTGGAGGTCGCCCGCGACGGCGAGATCTCCGAGATCACGGCCGCGCGCGAGGTCATCCTGTCGGCCGGCGCCTACCAGAGCCCCCAGATCCTGCTCCTCTCCGGCGTCGGGCCCGCCGGCGACCTCGCGCTGGTGGGGATCCCGTGCGCGCACGAGCTGCCCGTGGGTCAGGGACTGCAGGACCACCCGTCGACGTGGATCACCCACACGACCAACGAGGCGTCGCTGCTCAGCGCTGAGAGCGAGGAGAACCTCGGCCTGCTCACCACCCAGGGGCGGGGTCCGCTGACCTCAAACTTCGCCGAGTCCGGCGGCTTCCTGCGCACCGACGACAGCCTCGAGGCGCCCGACATCCAATTGCATCACATCCCGATCCTCTTCCCGGAGGCGGGGGCGGGGGAGATTCAGGTCGACGGCTGGGCGCTCTCGGCGTGCCTGCTGCGTCCGGTGAGCACCGGCTTTGTCAAGCTGCGCTCGCGCGTCCCCACCGCCAAGCCGCGCATCCTGCACAACTACCTGGTGGCCGACGAGGACCGGGCGGCGCTGATCAAGGGAGTGCGGCGCGCCGTGCAGATCGCCTCCCAGCCGGCGCTGGCCGGCGTGAGCACCGGGGTCTACGCCGCTCCTGCGGGTGACGACGATGCCAGCATCCTGGCGCACATCGAGCGCAACTCGACCACCATCTACCACCCCGTCGGCAGCTGCGGAATGGGACGAGTGGTGGACGACGAGCTGCGCGTGCTGGGGATGGAGTCCCTGCGCGTGGTCGACGCCTCGGTCATGCCGACGCTGGTGCGCGGCAACACCAATGCCCCCACGATCATGATCGCCGAGCGCGCGGCTGACCTCATCCGCGGCGTCGAGGCGGCACAGGTGCCCGACTCCGCGCCGGCCCCGGCCTAGAGACCCGCGACCCCCAAACGGCGCCGGAAGCCCCGGGGCCGGGAGGGCACACGGGCCGGGTCTCGGGCCACCCTCTCCGTACGCGCTAGCCCCCGGCAGTTAGCCCGGTCCCGACTTTGAGGATGGCCCGAGACGATCGCGGCGGGGCGTCCCCCTTGTGAGCCGCGCCGCGATGTCCGAACCGCTGACGGCAAACTACGACGCCGCGGGGCCGCTGCAAAGCGGGGAAACCCTACGAGCAAGAAAGCAGAGAAATAGGGGCGGGGGCCGGAATCGGCGTTCCGGGAGCGGATGTGCTCAGGCGACCGGCTCGTCCTCGCGGCGCAGGGCGCCGGCCAGACCGCCCCGGGAGCGGATCCCCAGCTTGCGATAGGCGCGGGTGAGATTGGCCTCGACGCCCTTGACCGTGAGGAAGGCGCGCTCGGCCACCTCCTGGTTGCTCAGGCCCGAGGCGGCCAGCTCGGCGACGCGCCGCTCGGTGGCCGTGAGCTCGCTCGGGTCGGTGGTGCGCTCGCCGGCGCGGCCCAGCTCGGTGCGGGCGGCCTGAACCCACCGGGGCGCGCCTGACTGCGCGAATAGGGCCACGGCCTCCCGCAGCGCCGCACGTGCCGCCGACCACTGCTTGCGGCGGCGGTGGGCCCGGCCGAGGGCAAGCAGCGTGCGGGCGCGCTCGAACGGCATGTCGACCCGCTCGTGGGCAGCGAGCGCGTCGTCGAACGCCGCCGTCGCCACGTCGAGATCGCCCTGGGCGGTGGCCAGGATGCCCCGGGCGCGGGCGGCTGCGGCGATGGCCCAGGGCCGCTCGTGAGCCTGGCCCAGCCGGCGCAGCAGCTCGATGAGGGGCTGGGCGCGGGCCAGATCGCCCAGCGCGATCAACGCCTCGATCTCGTCGGGCAGGAAGACGAGGCCCACCGGATCGGTCAGGCCGAGGGAGGGCAGCATCTCGGTCAGCGGCTCCAGCGCGGCGTGGGCGGCGGCCGGATCGCCCGCCGAGAGCTCGGCGAAGCCCAGCGCCCACCGCGGGAACACGGTGGCCGTCCACCACTCAAGCTGGGAGAACTGGGCCAGCGCAGCGCCCGCCTGCATCCGGGTCGTCTCCACGTCGCCGCGCTGGGCGCTGACGAGCGCCTCGGCGCTGCGCGTCAGGGCGACCATCGCGGGGTCGCCGAGCAGCGCCACCGACGCCGCGTCAGCGGCGGCGATCGCCGCGGCGTGCTCGGTCTCCCCGAGCCACAGATAGGCCCAGACGAGATACAGCGAGAAGGTGGAGATCTCGCTCTCCACGCCCCGCTCGATCCGCTCGGCGCGCAGGCTCACCAACGTGTCCACGGCGTCGCGCAGGCGGCCGGTCCAGAGCAGCAGCAGTCCGGCGATCAGCCGGGGTGCGGTGAACGGCAGCCGCCGCCGGTCGGGCTCCTCGAGGTCGAGCGCGCGGGCCATGCGCTCGGCGGAGAGCCCGTCGCCGTTGAGGAAGCCGACCATCGCCGCCACGGCCAGCGCGTCGGCCAGCACCCCCCGCTCGCCGCCCAGCTCCGCCCGGCCCACCGCCGCCTCGGCATGGCGCAGTGCGCCTCCCACATCCCCGAGGCCCACCAGGTAGAAGGCGGCGTCGAGCTCGATCGCGGCGGCCAGCGACGGCTCGCCGGCCGCGGCGGCCAGCGCCTCCAGCGTGGTTCCGACCGCGGTGGAGAACCCGTCAGAACGGCTCTCGAGCGTGGCGCGCAACCGCAGGGCCTGAGCACGGACCGGCTCCGCGGTGGCCGAGGCCAGCAGCTGGGCGAGCACCTCGCCGGCCCGGGCGGTGCCGCCGGCGTCGAGGTGCAGCCCGGCGGCCCTCAGCAGACGCTCGGCGCGGCGGTCGCCGTCCCGCGCGGGCGTGCGCTCCAGGGCGAGCTCGATCAGCTCCGCGGCGGCGTCGGGCGCACCGCGCGAGGCGGCCAGTTCGGCGGCGACGTCAAGCTCGGCGGCGACGGTGCGGTCAGCCCGGGTGGCGCCGTAGGCGAGATGACGGGCCCGCTGCTCGGGGTCGCGGACGTACGCGGCCGCGGCGCGGTGGGCGTCGCGGCGCTCGGCCGCGGATGCCGAGGCGGAGATCGCCGCGGCGAACAGGGGATGGGAGAACTCGATGCGGCCGCGCTCATCGACGCGAACGATGCCGCGCTCCTCGGCGGGCGCGAGCGGCTCGGGATCGATGGCGCGGATGTGGGGCTCGGCGAGGACGGCGGCGTGCAGGAGCGCGCGTTGTGTGGCCCGGGGCAGGGCGCGCACGCGCGAGGCCGCCAGCGTGCGGACGTCGTCGGGCACGGGCAGCCGCGCGTCGGCCGCGGCCGGGTCGTGGGAAACCAGGCGGGCCACCTCGAGCGCATAGAACGGGTTCCCGCGCGAGGCGTCGGCGATGCGCGCCAGCACCGGCCGCGGCAGGGGGCGCCCGAGGCGCTCGGAGATGATCCGCCCCAGAGATCCGAGCGCCAGCGGGCCGACGCGCACCCGGTGGACACGGTGGCGCTCGACCGAGTCCAGCGGACCCAGCCCGGCGGCGTGGGGCCGGAAGGCGCACAGGACCCCGACCGGCTCGCGCTCCAGCCGGCGAACGGCGAAGGTGAGGACGCCTGCGGTGGGAGCGTCGAGCCACTGCGCGTCATCGACGGCCAGCAGCACCGCGCTGTGCTGGGCCAGCTCCCGAATGAGGGAGAGCGCTGCGGTGGCCACCAGCCGGGAGTCCAGTGCGGGGCCCTCCGGGGCGGAGCGCAGCAGCGCCACCTCCAGGGCGCTGCGCTGCAGGCCGGGGAGGGCTGCGAAGGCACGCTGGTCGGCGGCGGCCAGCATGTCCGACAGGCCCGAGAACGACAGCTTGGCCTCGGCCGCGGCGGGCCGGCAGGCGAGCACGAGCATGTCCATTCCACGTGCCCGGTCCACCGCCTCGCGCCAGATGGTGGTCTTGCCGATCCCCGGCTCGCCCTCGAGCGCGAGCGCCCCGCCGACCGCTCTCAGCTCGGTCAGGAACAGATCCACCTGGGCCAGCTCGGCGTCGCGGCCTACCGCCGCAGGAGCTCGCATGCCCCGAAAGAGTAGACCCGACGGGGCTATCGCACCTCAGACAGCCACCGTGTCCAGCGCGCTCGCGATCGCCGCCGCGATCCGGCGCAGGTCGTCGGCGTCGACGACGAACGGAGGCGAGATCTGCACCGTGTTGTCGGTGATCACGCGCAGCAGGATCCCGTCGGCCAAGCAGCGTCGGGTGACGGCGTCGCCCGACACCTCGGCGTTGAGCTGGACCCCGGCGAGGAGGCCGACGCCGGACCGCACCTCGGCGACGAGCGGGTGCTGGGCCAAGGGAGCGACCGCCTCCGCGAGCTGGGGGGTCAGGCTCGCCACGCGGGCCACCAGGTCCTCCTCCTCGATGACGTCGAGGTTGGCCTGCGCCACCGCGCAGGCGGTGGCGTGTCCGGAGTAGGTCACGCCGTGGCGGAAGATCGGGGCGTCGGCGCCCTCGAAGAAGGGGCGCCACACCCGCGGCGCGATGAGGACCCCGCCCAGGGGCGCGTATCCGGACGTGATCCCCTTGGCCATCGTGATCATGTCGGGATGCAGGTCGAAGAGCTGAGTGGCGAACATCGCGCCGGTGCGACCGAAGCCGGTGATGACCTCGTCGAGCACGAGCAGGACGTCGTGCTCGCGACAGATCGCCTCCACCCGCTCGAGATAGCCCTCGGCCGGCGGAATCACGCCGCCGGTCCCGATGACCGGCTCGGCGAACACGGCGGCCACGCGGTCGGGGCCGAGCGCGCGGATCTGGGCGTCGAGCGCGTCGGCGTCGTTGGCGGGGACGCGCGCGGTCTCGGGGACGAGCGACTCGGAGCCGTAGCCCTCGCGGTTGAAGGGGATCCCGGCGAGGCTGGTGCCAAAGGCGTGCAGGCCGTGGTAGGAGGCCTCGCGGCTGATGATGATCCGCTTGTTGGCCTGGCCCTGCAGCTGCCAGTGTCGCCGGGCCAGCTTGGCCGCGGTGTCGATCGCGTCCGAGCCGCCGCTGACCCAGAAGACCTTGGCGTCCTCGATGGCGCGGTAGCCGGCGACGCGGTCGGCCAGCGCGAGCGCCTGGTCGTTGGTGATGCGCCCGAACGAGTGGTAGGTCTCCAGGCGCCGCATCTGCGCGGCGGCGGCGTCGGCCAGCCGCGCCCGTCCGTGCCCGATGTTGGCGTGCCACAGCCCGGCGGTGGCGTCCAGGAGCCAGCGGCCGTCGTCGGTCTGGACGTTGGCGCCCTCGCCGGCGACGATCGTCAGCCGGTCGCCGGGCACCGACGGCATGTGAGCCGCCGGTGACCAGAGAGCGTCGCCGACTTGCGAGGAGCTGGCCATCGCCTGGGGACGCTATCTGACGGCCGCGCGCCGCGCGGTGGCAAATCGCCCTCAGGTCTGCGACAACTCGTCCAGCACGAGCTCGATCGTCCGCTGAGCGCCGTTGCGCAGCACGACCGCGGGCACCGCGCGACCGATCCGCTCGTGCACCATCAGTCGCTGCAGGTCAGACGCATCGGTCACCGGCTCGCCGTCGAGCTCGACCAGGAGATCGCCGCGGACCAGGCCGGCGAGCTCGGCGGGGCTGCCCTCGACCACCTGCATGATCTGCACCGCGGCCCGGCGGCCCACTCCCTCGGCGGCGCGCGGCGGCAGCGGCCGCGGGGCGACGGCCACCCCGAGGTGGGCGCGGCGCACGCGGCCGTCCCGGATCAGGCTGGAGATGATCAGCCGGGTGGCGTCGTTGATCGGCACCGCCAGACCCAGCCCGATCCCCGCCAGCGCCGTGTTGATGCCGACGACATGACCGGCGCCGTCCACCAGCGCGCCGCCGGAGTTGCCGGGATTGAGGGCCGCGTCGGTCTGGATGACGTTCTCCACCACGCGCCGCGGGCCGCCGCGGGCCCCGACGGGGAGAGAGCGCCCGAGGCCGCTGACGACGCCCGCGGTGACCGAGCTGGCAAAGCCGTTGGGATTGCCGATGGCAACCACCAGTTGGCCGACCCGCAGGTGGGCGGCATCGCCGAGCGTGGCGGGGTGAAGCTCGCCGCCGTCGGCGCGCAGCACGGCGAGGTCGGACAGGGGGTCCGATCCCACCAGCGACACCGGGGTCTCGCGACCGTCGCTGAAGCTGGCCACGCCGTGGCGGCTGCCCTCGACGACGTGGGCGGAGGTGATGACGAAGCCGTCGGCCGAGATGGCGACGCCGCTGCCGGCGCCCACCGCCGGGCCACGGCGAGTGCGGCGACGCACCTGCAGGTTGGCGACGCTGGCGCCCAGCGCATCGGCGACCGCGATCACGGTGCGCGAGTACGCGTCGAGAGCGAGGGCGGACTGCTGGGCCGCGTCCAGCGCGGGGTCGGGCCCTGGAGTTGTTCCATTACTGCTTGGCATGCAATAATCGTACACAATCGTTTGGACTCAAGCAATTGGAGCGAAACAAATGTCGGAGAAGACAACCACGGACAGGGAGCTGGTCGACTCGGTGATCAGCGTCGCTGTCCACATCGAGGACGAGCTGGAGGAGGCGCTGGCCGAGCACCGGCTGACCCGTCCCAGCTTCCTGGTGCTCGACGTGCTCGAGCGCGCCGACGGGCACACCCTCAACCAGCGCGACCTGGTCGGGGCGCTGCGGCGCACCTCCGGGACGCTCAGCGTCCGCCTGGGCCGGCTCGAGCGCGCGCGGATGATCACCCGCGAGCCCGATCCCGACAACCGCCGCAGCGTCACCGTGACCCTCACCGAGCGCGGCCGTGAGCTGGTGCAGCGGGCCCGGCCCGTCTACGCCGAGCGGGCCCAGCGCCTGGCCGCCGGGCTGCCCGAGGACGCGGCGGGATCGGTGGGCGAGGCGATGGCGAGCTGGATGGCCTTCTTCGAGCCCGCCGAGGGCGAGCACCGGCACCTGGGGGTGGCCGTGGCCAGCCCCGCCGTGGCCAAGAAGATGCGCCGCGCCGTGGGCCTTGAGGAGGAGTCCGGGGTGCTCGTCGTGCGGGTGAAGCCCGATACTCCCGCCGAGGCCGCCGGGCTCTCGCGGGGCGACATGATCACCGCGGCCGCCGATACGCCGGTGCGGTCGGTCGGGGACCTCGAGCGGGCGCTGCGCGCCGCCGACGGGACGCTGCGGCTGAGCGTGCTGCGCGGGGTGCAGGCCCGGGAGGTGGAGGTCTCGCTCGCGTAGGGAAGAGGCTCTGCCCGGCCGCGCTGCGCGCTGCGCCGGCCTTAGGGCACACTCGGTGACCCGCTCTCGTGCGCGCCCCTGGTCACACCCGGCATCGCCTGAGCGCGGCCCTCGCCTGCCTCGGCGCGGTCGCCGTGCTCATCGGGGTCCCGCTCGTCTACGGCGGCCACGTGCTCTCCGACACCGGCCAGTTCAGCGCCCGCACCACCACGCTGCTGGCCCAGCCGAGCGTCCGCTCCGAGATCGCCACCCGCGTGGGCGACCAGCTGGTGGCCTCCGAGCACATCCCGGCCGCGTTCGCGCCTGTGCTCGACAGGGCCGTCGGGGTGGCCATCGGATCGCCCGCCTTCCGCCCGATCTTCGAGGCGGCGGTCGCCGATCTGCACCGCTCGGTGTTCGACCAGGGCTCAGACACCGTCACCCTGCGCCTGGCGCACGTGGGCCAGCTCATCCAGGACGCGCTCAAGCGGTTCTCGCCCCAGCTGGCGGCCCAGATCCCGAAGTCCGTCACCGACCGGGTCATCGAGATCTCGGGGGGCGACTTCGGCCAGGCGACCCGGGTGGCCCGCGCCATCGAGGGCGCCCACACCGTGGGGGTGGTGCTGCTGGTGGCCGCCGCGGCCGTGTTCCTGCTGGCCATCCTGGAGGCCGGCGAGCGCCGGCGGGGCGTGCGCTACGTCGGCATCGCCGTGCTGGTGGACGGTCTCCTGCTGGTGATCGGCTACACCCTCTCGCGCTCGCTGGTCGTCAACCACTTCGCCGCCGGCACCGACCGCAGCGCCGCGGCGGCGGTCTGGGACACCTTCCTGACCGGTCTGCGCTCCGACGCCGTGGTGCTGGCCGCGGCGGGCGCGGTGGTGGCGGTGGCGATGTGGCTGCTGCGTCCCCGCAACCGGCGTCCGGGCAGCATGCCGGTCAGTGCAGGAGCAGGCGCAGCCCGAGCACGAGCAGGCCCAGCACCGCGCCGATCACGACCTGGCCGATGAGCGCGACGCCGGTGAGCCCGGCGCGGATTCCGATGATGACCTCCGCGCCGATGATCGCGGCGTCGGCGACGTAGACCGACCAGAGCACCCCGGTGGACAGCGAGGCGCCGGCCGCCCAGAAGATGATCAGCGAGAGGAGCGGGATGAGCGCTCCGTAGAGCACGGTGAGCTCGTGAACCGCAGCGCGGCCCAGCAGCAGCAGAGACGCCCCCTCCTGCTGCTCCAGGCGCCGGCCCGTGAAGCCGGCGTAGGTGAGGGCCAGCCAGTAGGTGACCAGGGCGATGACCGCGCCCACCAGGGTCTTGACGTAGGTCTCCCGGACGGCGCTCTCGGCCGAGAGCAGGGTGGCCACCAGGATCGTGCCGTAGACGATACCTGCGGCGTTCTCGGGGATGACGAGTCCCGCGGAGTCGTCCGGCATCGGCGCATTGTCATCGGGGGCCCGGACGGGCGCCCGGCGCTCAGCGTGGCGCGCCGGCCCGCACGACGCCCGAGACCCTTCGCGCCCGGGCGAACACCCAGCTGCGCAGCGCCACGTAGCGCGTCACCGTGGCCACGGTCGTGGCCGCCACCAGCACCGCCACCTCCAGCAGCCGCGCCGGATGGGGATCCAGGCCGTTGAGGACATCGAGCGCCCCGGCAGTCAGCCCCAGCGCGATGAGGTAGACCACGCTGCCGGCGGCGTGCTGGCGCAGCAGGCCGGCGCGCCCGCGGATCCGGAAGGTGAAGCGCCGGTTGGCCTGGGTGTTGGCCACGGCGGTGACGGCCAGCGCGAGCGCGTTGGCGCCGTCGGCGCCGAGCGAGCCGCGCAGCAGCAGGTAGAGGATGGCGTAGGCGATCGTCGAGGCCACGCCGATGGTGAGAAAGCGCGCCACCGGCGTGTCGAACAGCAGCCGCGCGACGCCGCGCAGGTCCGTCAGCGCCGTCGAGACGATGTCCACGCGCGAGTCGGGGTCGTCGATCCAGTCCACGGCGACCTCGTGCACGCGCAGTCCGCGTCGCTGAGCGAGGACGAGCAGCTCGGTGTCAAAGAACCAGCCCTGGTCCCGGATCTCGGGCACCAGCCCGCGGGCCGCGTCGGCCCGGATCGCCTTGAAGCCGCACTGGGCGTCAGAGAAGCGCGCGCGCAGCGCATAGCGCAGCAGGCGGTTGTAGCAGCGACTGATCACCTCCCGCTTGGCGCCGCGGACGACCCGGGCGCCCGGCGCCAGGCGGCTGCCGATCGCCACCTCGCTGTGACCGGACACGAGCGGCGCGATCAGCGGCAGCAGCGCCCGCAGGTCCGTCGACAGGTCGACGTCCATGTAGCAGAGCACGTCGGCGTCGCTCGCCGTCCAGGCGGCGCGCAGCGCGCGGCCGCGGCCCTTGCGCTGCAGGTGCAGCACCGTGACGTGGCCGAGCTCGAGAGCGAGCGCCCGGGCGACGGCCAGGGTGGCGTCGGTGCTGGCATTGTCGGCGATGACGATCCGCCAGGCGTAGGGCATCTCGGCCGAGAGGAAGCCGTGCAGGCGGCGCACGGAGGCCTCGAGCGCCACCTCCTCGTTGTAGACCGGGACGACGATGTCGACGCGGGCACCGGGGAGGGCGGGCCGGGCGGCGCGGCCGTCGAGACGCTCGGGCGCATCGGAGGCGATGGTGTAGGTCACGGTCGGGCTCACAGTCAGGGAGGGGGACGACTGAGAGCTTCCCCAGCCCGCCGAAGCCGGCGTTATGAAGCCTCTAAGACGGACGTGTGAAAGCGGAAGTTCGATAGCGTCCGCCCCGTGTCCATGGTGCGCCGCCTCACCGGCCCGTTCTTCGTCTTCGCCGGCCTCATGCACTTCGTCATCCCCCGGGCCTACCGGCGGATCATGCCTCCCTACGTGCCCGCGCACGCCGCGATGGTCGCGGCCAGCGGGGTCGCCGAAATCGCCGGCGGCGCCGGGCTGATGACCACGCGCCACCGGCGCGCCGCCGGCTGGTGGCTGGTGGCGACGCTGCTGGCGGTGTTCCCGGCCAACGTCCACATGGCACTGCATCCCGAGGAGTTCCCCAAGGTCCCGGGCGGCCCCCGGGCGCTGTGGGGACGGCTTCCGGTCCAGGGCGTGTTCATCGCCTGGGTCCTGGCCGCGATGCGCCGGCCCGACTGATCCCTCCGCGCGGAGCAGCTGATGTGAACGGCGACGAGATCCACTTCCACACGCGCCATCCGGAGGTCCGCGCGTTCAGCCATGCCCGGCAGCCGGGATTTGCCGACTGCGCGCCGTCGGGCCGGGTCCGCCTCGACGCCCTGGCCTGCTGGCTGCAGGACGTGGCCTACGCCGACGTGCAGGACGCGGGGCTCGAGGGGGCGGCGGTGTGGGTGGTGCGCCGGACGCGGATCCGCGTCAACCGCTTCCCCCGCTTCGGCGAGCGGTTCGTGCTGACCACGTTCTGCTCGGGCATCGGGCGCATGTGGGCCGAGCGGCGCACCGACATCGGCAGGGCCCCGGACAATGGCGGCCGTCCTGCCGGCCCGGGGGTATCGGATGTCGAGGCCGTCTCGCTGTGGGTGCACCTCGACGCCGAGCGCTGGCGCCCGACGCCGCTGACCGAGGCCGAGATGCAGACCTACGGCGGGACGCC
>DASXJW010000160.1:0-30723 GCA_036497165.1 Solirubrobacteraceae bacterium | reverse complement strand
CTGGCTGTAGGTGACGTTGCCGCGGGCGTCCTGGCGGATCCCGTCGAGGATCGTCGTCCCGGGGATCACGTTGGTGGAGCCGCCCTGCCAGGTCAGCGTCCAGCCGCCGGCCTGGTTGCCGATGTTGTCGGCGTTGGAGCCCGCGACGTAGATGTCGCGGTGGCCCTGGATCGGCAGCACGTGCCGGTGGTTCTTGAGCAGCACCTGAGACTCCGAGGCTGCTCGGCGGGCCAGCGCGTGATGGGCCGCGTCGCCCACCTGGTTGATGTAACGGCGGTCGGTGTAGGGATGCTCAAACAGACCCAGCTGGAACTTCTTGGTGAGGATGCGGGTCACCGCGTCGTCAATCCGTGACATCGGCACCTGGCCCGAGTTGACCAGGCCGGTCAGCGTCGACTCGAACTGCTCGAAGTTCTGCGGCTGCATGAACATGTCGATGCCGGCCATCACGCCCGCCTGCACCCTCATGGCGAACGCCGCCTGCGAGGTGCCGGCCTCCGGGTTGATGTGATCGATGCCGTTGTAGTCAGAGATCACGATGCCGTCGAAGTCCTGGGCGTCCTTCAGCCAGCCGGTGATCAGATCCCGGTTGCCGTGCATGTTGATGCGGGGGCCCACCCCATTCCATTGGACGTCGGAATAGGACGGCATGACGGCGCCCACGTGGTGCTGGCGCACGGCGGGCACGTACGGCGACAATGCGAGGCGCTCGAACGTGGCGTGACTGACCTGGTCGACGCCCTGGTCGATCGGGTAGCTGCCGGTCGTCTTGGCGTTGGAGCCGGTGCCGTAGGTGGTCAGGCCGTCGCCGGCGAAATGCTTGGCGGTGGCCATGACGCGGTCCGGATCCGAGAGATGCCCGGGAGGGCCCTGGAAGCCGTCGATCGCGGTCTCCATCATCTTGACGAGGCTCGGGTCCTCGCCAAACGATTCATACGTCCGGCCCCAGCGGTCATCGCGTGCGACGCAGATGCAGGGGGCAAAGACCCACTGGGGACCTGTCGTCCGCGTCTCCTCGCCGGCGACATGCTCCACGTCGTACACCAGCCTCGGGTCACGACTGGCGCCGAGGCCGATGTCGTGAGGGAAGACCGTCGCGCCGTACATGTTCCCGTCGCCGTGCACCGTGTCGATGCCGTACAGGAGCGGAATGTGCAGCCGCGTGGCCAGTGCCGCCGACTGATAGCGGTCGACCATGTCGGCCCACGCCGTCGGGGTGTTGGGGGTCGGCACCGATCCCCCGCCTGACAGCAGGCTGCCGAGATTGTCCATCGTGATCTTCGACGTGTCGGTGTCCACGCTGGCGCGCTCGGCCTGCGTCATCTGGCCGATCTTCTCGGCCAGCGTCATCCGTGACAGCAGATCCTGCACCCGTTGGCTGACGGGCAGCATGGGGTTCTGGTACGGCAAGGTCGTGTCGTTGGTTCGCGCCTGGGCGGCGCCGTGGTGTCCTGTCGCGGCGACCGTCGGCGTGGCGACAGCCGCGGCCGCAAGCGCGGCCGCTGCCCCCACCAGCAGCCGGCGCCGAAGTGACCCGGATGACTGCATACTGACTCCCTCCCTCTCTCCTGGATGGCCTGCCAGGGCACTAGCCCACGCTTCCCGTACCCACCGTCTCGCGGAGCGAAACACGATCGCCCGAGCCCGTCGCCGTGCGTCATGATCCGCGGATGAGTGAGGAAACGGACCGGCCCCAACGGGTCCTGGTCACCGGTGGCGCGGGCGGTATCGGCCTGGCCATCGCCCGGGCGTTCGTGGTCGCGGGAGCACGCGTCCATGTCGCCGATGCCCACGCCGGCGCCGTCACTGCGCTGACAGGGTTGGAGTTGGCGAACGCGATTACCGCCAGTGTGTGCGACATCACCGATCCGGACGCGGTCTCCTCGATGTTCGCGGATGTCGCGGCGTCCCTCGGTGGCCTTGACGTGCTCGTCAACAACGCCGGGATCTCCGGACCGACCGTGCCGGTGGATGAGTACCCGCCGGCGGCGTGGGACGCGGTGATGGCGGTCAATCTCACCGCGACCTTCGACGTGACCCGCCGCGCCATTCCGGCCCTGAAGGAGTCGCCGGCGGGATCGATCATTGTGATGAGCTCGCTGGCGGGCCGCTTTGGCTATCCCAATCGCGTCGCCTACTCGACGACGAAGTGGGGGCTGGTCGGCTTCACCAAGACCCTGGCACTCGAGCTCGGTCCGTTCGGGATCACCGCCAACTCGATCCACCCCGGCGGGGTGGAGGGCGAGCGCGTGCGCGACGTGCTCCGGGGGCGAGCCGAGCGGTCGGGCCGCACCGTCGCACACGAGACCGAGCTCGCGCTCGACAACCAGTCGATCCGCCGGTTCGCCGACCCGATCGACATCGCCGCGCTCGCCGTGTTCCTCGCCGGGCCGCACGCACGGTCCATCTCAGGGCAGATGTTCCCGATCGACGGGGATTCAAAGGCCGCCCAGTAGCTGGACGGCCTTCGCGTTCGTCAGCCCAGGTTGAACTGGCGCACGACGCCCTGGAGGCTCTCCGCCGTGTGGGCGAGATCACCGGCGGAGGCAGCGATCTGCTGCGCCGACGCGCTGGTCTCCTCGGTCGTCGCCGAGACCTCCTCCGCCGACGCCGACGACTGCTCGGCGACGTTGAGGACCTGCTCAATGCTCTGCCGCATCTCGCTGCCCGCGGTCACGATCTCGCCGATCGCCGAAGCGATCCGCTGGACGCGCTCGTCGACGTCCTGGACGCGTGAATCGATGCGCTCGAAGGCATCGCGCGCCTGCTCGACGATCTCCACACCGTCCTCGGTCTGCCGGGCGCCGGTTGACACCACGTCGATCGCGGTGCTCGTTCCCGCCTGGATCTGCGCGATGAGGTCGGCGATGGATCCCGCGGCCGTCTGGGACTCCTCGGCCAGCTTGCGCACCTCCTCGGCGACTACGGCAAAGCCCCTGCCCTGCTCGCCGGCCCGCGCGGCCTCGATGGCTGCGTTGAGCGCCAGCAGGTTGGTCTGCTCGGCGATGCCCGTGATCGTGTCCACGATTCCGCCGATCTGCCCGCTCATCGAGCCCAGGTCCCGCATGCGCTCGGTGATCTCGGTGCTGGATGCGTGCACCGCCTGCATCGCCTCGGAGGCACGGCGCACGGCGGCGGCGCCCTCCTCGGCCACCGAGCGTGCCTGGCGAGCCACGTTGGCGGCCTCGTCGGCGTCGGCGGCCGAGGCCTCCGAGGCCGCGGCCACCTGAGCGGTCATCTGGCGAGCCTGCTCCAGTGAGCGCACCTGCGTCTCCGCGCCGGCGGCGACGGAGCCGACCGCGTTGGCGATCTCCCCGACGGCCATTCCGGCCTGCTGGCTGGACTGTGCCATCTCGGTGGAGGCGGCGCCGACGCTCGCGGAGCTGCGCGCAATGTTCTCGATCGTCGCCGACAGCTTGTCGCGCATGCGCGCGAACGCCTGACCCAGCACATCTCGCGTCGAGCGGGGCGTCACCGTCACGGCCAGGTCGCCATCGGCGATGCGGTCGGCGGCGCCCGCCATCTCGCCCAGGTACTCGATGGAGTTGGTGAACGCCGTGGCCAGACGGCCGATCTCGTCGTCGGTCTCGGCCGAGACGGTGACGTTCAGGTCGCCCTCGGCGATCCTCTCCGCGGCCGCGGTGATCTCAGCGATGGGACGCGTGATCGACCGGGCCAGCCACAGCGTGATCAGGATCGACAGCACGATCGTGATGAGGGCGACGATGATCACCAGCCGCTCCGCGCTGCCGGCGGCCGCGTTGGCCTGAGCGTTGATCCTCGCCGCAGCGGCGGTGAGCGTCCTGCCCATCGCGTCGAAGTCGGCCTGCGTCCGGTTGGAGGCCGGCGCGTTGTTCACCGTGACCAGTCGCACGGCCAGCCTGGGGTTGTTGGCCAAGACGGCGGCGTGCATCCGCAGGGTGAAGGCGTAGTACTGGGTGAGGTCGGTCAGCGTGGTCTGGGCCTTGGCCCGCACCGCGGGGTCGGACGCGTGGGTGATCACCGAGCGCAGGGAGGCGATGGCCTGGGCGTGGCCCTGGACGACCTGGTTCCACGTGACGTTGGCCAGTTGCCGCTGGCTGCGATCCTTCAGGACCTCCAGCGCGGCGTACATGTTCATCTGGTCGTCGGCGGTGAGCCAGCCCTCGTACGCGTCGCGCTCTGTCCGGAAGGTATTGAAGGTCGCGTTGACGGCGTGCACCTTGCCCTTCTGTCCGATCAGGCCGCTGGTGGCGACAACGACACAGACCGCGCCGAGCCCAACGAGTGCGATGGCCATCCCGAACAGGCGGCCGCGAAGGCCGAGCCGCTTCATGGCCCGTCGCAGACCCGATGGGGGCGAGATGGTCTGAGTACTGCTGGTCCTGCTGGCCGCGTGGGCGGCGGTGGGTGATGTGTTCTCCTCGCTCATGCCAGGCTCGTCGGCATCGCCGCTGGCAGACTTGAGTCAAACGCAACAAGCTGAGCGTTTTCTCACACAGAGGTCCTTTCGGGAGGTCACCATGGCTGATCACATCACCGCAACGCGCGAGGAATGGCAGGCGGCCCGGGCCGACCTGGCCAAGCTCGAGGCCGAGTACGCCGCCCTGGGCCGGCGGGTGACCGAGCAGCGACGCGGGTTGCCATGGGTGCCGGTGGAGAAGGAGTACGTGTTCGACACCGAGGACGGCAAGCGGACACTCGCGGAGCTCTTTGACGGCCGCTCCCAGCTGCTGGCCTACAACGTCATGTTCGGGCCCGCCTACGAGCTCGGCGCCTGTCCGGGCTGCACCAGCCTCGCCGACGAGCTCGGCGGGACGCTCGTCCATCTCAACCATCGCGACGTCACCCTCATCTGCTTCTCGCGCGCGCCGATCGATCGGCTCGTCGCCTACAGGGAGCGGATGGGCTGGCCATTCTCGTACGTCTCAACCTACGGGACGGACTTCCCCTTCGATTTCGGGCTGGCGCAGACCTCCGAGCAGGCGCAGCAGAACACCGAGATCAAGGGCGTCCTCGACAACCCGCCCGAGTGGCTGCAGGACTGGGGTCGCCAGATCGGCGCCTCGCTCGCCGATGGCCTGCTCGAAGCCCCGACCTGGATCGCGTTCGCGTGCGAGAACGGGACCGTCTACCACACCTACACGGTGGCGGCGCCCGACCCGTTCGTTGCGCCATACCACTCCTTCCTCCTCGAGCGCATGCCCAAGGGGGACCGGGAGGACTTCCGCGCCTGGCGCAGGGACGAGTACCCCGAGGCGCGCCCGTAGGCGGCGCGGGCGCTCAGGGCATACCGAGGCGGGTCTGGAAGACGCGGCGGTCGACGTGGTGGGTCCACAGCACCTCGGCGACGTCGTCGGGCTCGTTGTCGGACCCGGGGGCGATGCGGCCGGCGATTGCGGTGTGGGCCACGTGGATGCCCTCGTCGCGGAGGGCGTCGTGGAGCATCCGCGCGTATGCGACCTCGCCCGCAAAGGAGATCCCCACACCGGCCCGGGCCGGATAGGGGTCCACGGCGGCGGCGCCGGTCGTGAAGAGGATGGTCCCGCGGCGAGCGTCGCGCATCGGTCCGATGACCGCCTGGGTCGCGGCCACGGCGCCGAGGACGCTGAACTCCAGCGGGCCCCGGAGATCATCGACCGTTGTCTCGAGCACCGGCTTCATGAACTCGGGCGCGGGCAGCGGCGAGTACTCGAGCACCTCGACCGGTCCGAGCTCTTCGGCAAGCCGGTGGATGGCGGCCGCCAGCGCATCGCTGTCGCGGATGTCGGCCGCCGCGCCGGCCGCGGTGACTCCATCGAGCCGCAACTGGGCGGCGAGCTCGACCAGGCGTGCGTCGGAGCGCGAGACGAGGCCAATGGCGAAGCCCTCGCGCCCGAACCTCCTGGCCACGGCGAGACCGAGGTTGGGGCCGGCGCCGACGATCACGAGCGACATGGCCCAGAGGCTAGTACCGACGTGAGAGGCGCCGCCGGCCAGCCGGTTCAGCCCGCCACGATCGTCGCGGCGAGCGCCAGCCGATGGTCCTTGGTCCAGGGTGGCCCCAGCGTCGTCCTCGGACCCCACAGAATCTCCTCGGTCCGCCCGGCCAGCATGCCGGCCGCCTGGCCCACGACAGCCTTCGCGTCATAGACGTGGACGTCCCAACCGCGGGCGTGAGCGACCTCGGCGAGTTCCTGGCGGTACATGATGGCGTCGGCCCGGGCCTCATACGGCGAGCGCCGCTGAACGGCAGTGTCGGCCGGAAAGTCAAGCGGCCAGCGTCGCAGCGAGATCGAACGGACGGGCGCGGGCAGCGCCGCCGCGATCTCGTCGAGCGCCGTGGATGCGGCCCGGGCCACGGAGGCTCGCGCCTTGCTCACCAGCGCGGTGGTCCCGGCGACGTCCAGGCGCCGGCTCTCATAGTGAATCGGCGCCGCCGTGATGCCCGGCTCGATCAGCTCGATCCGTCTGCGATCGACCACCTCATGGGCTGCGGAGGCCGTCACCGCAACCGCCCAGCCAAGGTGGTCCGCAATGCCGAGGCGCATCGCGCGCATTATCCGCCCTGATGCCGCATGCCCGGTGCAGCGGCCGCGCTTGCGCTGGGGCGTGGTTGTCGCGTCTGGCATCGTGATCGGGAGGGCCCTTGTGATGAGTGCGGATCGCAGCGACGCGCCGGCCAGTCCCGTGGCGGCACGCACCGGAACCGTCGCGGTGCTGTCGCTGGCGATCGCGGTGGTGCTCGGCGATTCGGGCGTGGTGACGCTGGCGTTGCCGGAGATCCTGCGGGACTTTGGGGCGGGGGTCGGTGGGGTGGCGTGGGTGCTGATCGCGTTCAATCTCGTGCTGGCGCTGGTGGCGGTCCCCGCCGCGCGCCTGTCCGTGCGCGAGGATCCGGCCGTGACGACCGCGGGTGGCGTGATCGGCTTCGCGGCGGCAACGATCGTGTGCGCGGCGGCACCGTCGCTGGGCGTGTTGATCGCGGCGCGGGCCGTCCAGGCGGTCGGGGGGGCGGTGGTGATCGTCGGCTGCCTCGAGCTGCTGGTTGCCGCGATCGGGGACGAGCGTGCCGGAGTGGGGCGGTGGGCCGCGGCCGGCGTTGCTGGGGCGGCGCTCGGTCCCGTGGCAGGGGGGCTCTTGACGTGGGCGTTCTCGTGGCGCGCCATCTTCGTGGCGCAGATCCCCGTCGTGCTGTTGACGCTCCCCGCCGCCATGACGCTGCGCGGGCGGGTGCGACGGCGTCATCCGGACCTGGACATCTCGCCCGACCGCCCGCACGTGCTGGCCAACCTGGCGCTGGCGTTGCTGTCGGCGGCGCTTACGGCGGCGTTGTTCTTGCTTGTGCTGCTGCTCGTGGACGGCTGGGACCGCTCGCCCGCGGTGGCGGCGGCTGCGGTCACCGCGGTGCCGGTCGCGGCCCTGCTCGCCGGTCGCGTGTTCCGCGGCGTGCGCGCCGGGACGCGGTCAGAGGCGATCGCTGGATCGGTGCTGATCGCCGGCGGGCTCACAGGCCTGGCGCTCCTGCCGGGTGCGAAGCTCGGCTGGACGCTCGCGCCGCAGGTGCTCATCGGGCTCGGCCTCGGGCTCTCGGTGGACTCGCTCACCGCCGCCGCGCTCCGTGACCGCAATCCCCGCGCGCTTCACGGCGGCTGGACGATCGCCGCCCGCCACGCGGGTGTGGTGGTCGGCCTCGCGATCCTCACGCCGATCTTCACCGCGGACCTCCGCCACGCCGAGACCCCGGCCAAGGAGGCGATTGCCAGCCTCGTGCTCGACGCACCGCTTCCCGCCTCCACCAAGCTCGAGCTCGCCGGGCAACTGGAGAATCGGCTGGCCGCCGAACGTGGCCGAGTGCCCGACCTGCGGCCCGCGTTCAGGACTCTGCGGGTGCCGGCGACGCAGGCGCCGGCGGCCGCGGCGCTGGAGCGCGGCCTCGAGGATCAGCTCACGCGCGCGGCGACCGGCGCGTTTCGCACGGCTTTCCTCGTCGCGGCGGGATTGGCGCTGCTGGCGCTCGGACCCGCGCTGGCCCTGCGTGACCGGAGCCACTGATGAGGCGACTCGCGCTACCCCTCATCGCCGTTCTTCTCGTGGCTGCCGTCCTCGGCGTGCAGGTCGCCGCCGGAGGCGGTCACTACGTGCCACGCCGTCCCGCCAATCCGTGCACCGCACGCCCCGCTGCGCCCATCCCGGCGCAGCTGGACCCGCTCGCCGAACAGATCGTCCTGCTCGGCCTCGACAGCGCCGCGTGCCGGCTGGGCATCTCCCGCGAACGGCTCGTCCTTTCCCTCGCGGACACCCGCACGCTTGACCCCCGCGCCCCCGCCGCGCTCAAGGCAGGGCTCCGCGACGCCGTGGACCGGCTCGCCCGCGAGGGCCGTCTGCCCAAGGTCTCCCAGCTGCTTCCCGAGGCGCTGGGCCAAGCCAATCTCCCAGGGATCGCCAAGACGATCCTCGAGGCAATCCCGGCCAGCGTCATCGACAACGTGCTCCCCACCGCGCCGCTGCTGCGTCGGAGCATCGATGAGCTCGACATCAACCGGCTCCTCCACGAGCTCAACGACCCGCGCCGGCTCAACTCGGCGATACGGTCGGCGATCCTCAAGGCCGCCCTGCACCAGATCCTCGACCGCCTCCGCCCCTAATAGCCGCGCTCGGCGGGCGAACGCGCGGACCAGGCGCGCCGGTTCGGTGGTGCGGGGCCGGCTTGGCAGCGTCAGCGGGGATAGCTCCCGGCGCGGAGGTCGTCGAGCAGGCTCGGCTGGTTGGGCTCCCACCCGAACCGTTCGCGGGTCAGCGCGCTTGCGGCCGGCTGGTCGATGGCGAAGAGCGTGCCGAGTACTCAGATCGCCGAGCGCGCGGGACTGACCAAGAGCCACCTTCTTCCGCCACTTCCCCGACAAGCGCGACGTCCCTGCAAACCGGCCGAGCCTGGCCGTGCGGTGGCGAACCGCCGTCGGGCCGGAGGGTTTCTGAGCGGTCTCCCAGGGGAACGTTGGAGCTATCCGAGGTTTGATGAGAGGTGGGTGGAGGATGGGTCGTCGAGCAATCGTCAGTCTTGCCGTAGTGCTGTGCGCGGCTCTCGGCGCCGGAATGCCGGCCGCCGCATCCGCCGCCAAGCCCAGTGATCCTGTGCCGACCACGCCAGTGGCCGTCGGCACTGGCGGGGCCGTCGCCTCGATGGACGTCGACGCCAGCCACGCCGGAATCCAGGTGCTCAAGCGGGGTGGCAACGCCGTTGACGCCGCCGTCGCGACAGCCAGCGCTCTGGGCGTGACCGTGCCGTGGGTCGCCGGACCGGGCGGCGGTGGCTTCATGGTCATCTACAACGCGCGCTCTCACACGGTGACGACCGTCGACGGGCGCGAGACCTGTCCGGCGGCCTGCACGACGACGATGTTCCTCGATCCGGCGACGGGCAGGCCGATGGGCTACACGGCGGCCTCGGACCAGCCGCTGGCGACCGGCGTGCCCTCGAACGTGGCCACCTGGGCGAGCGCCGCGCGCGCCTTCGGTCGCCTCTCGCTCGCCGACGACCTCCGGCCGGCCATCCGCGTGGCCCGCCGCGGGTTTGCCGTGAACTTCGACTTCAACCAACTCGAGCAGTCAAGCCTGTCGACGCTGCAGGCATACCCGGCGAGCCGCTCGCTCCTGCTCACGCCCTCGGGCGATCCGCTGCCAGTGGGGACGTGGCTGCGCAACCCCGACCTCGCGCGGGCCTACGAGCTGATCGCACGCCACGGTCCGTCCGCGCTGTACGACGGGCCGATCGGACAGGCGATCGTGCAGGCCGACGACCACCCCGGCCTCACGCCGGGGCAGACGGTCGTCACCGAGCCGGGCATCATGACGATGCAGGACCTGCGCTCCTACCGCACCCGGATCCTCGCGCCGACCAAGGTCAGCTACCGCGGACTGGACGTGTATGGCATGGCGCCGCCGTCCAGCGGCGGTTCGACCGAAGGCGAGATTCTCAACATCCTCAATGGCTTCCCGCTCAGCTCGGAGTCGCGCGTGCAGGCGCTGTTTCAGTACCTCGAGGCGTCCCGGCTGGCCTATGCGGACCGCAACGCCTACGTTGGGGACCCCGACTTCGTCGACGTGCCGCTGTCAGGTCTCCTCGATCCGGCGTTCGCCGCCACGCGCCGGTGCCTCATCGGCAGCACTGCGGCCACATCGCCGGTCGCGCCCGGCTCGCCGTTCGCTCCATTCGGCGCGTGTCCAGCCACCTCGTCCGGGAGCCGGACGTCGGCTGCCTCACCCGAGGCCCATCACACCAACAACATCGTCACCGAGGACAAGTGGGGCGACGTGGTCGCCTACACCAACACGATCAACTTCTTCGGCGGCAGCGGCCAGGTGGTGCCCGGCTACGGCTTCCTGCTCAACAATGAACTGACCGACTTTGACTTTGCCCCGGCCTCACCCGGCGCCACCGATCCCAACCTGCCGGCGCCCGGCAAGGAGCCGCGATCCAGCATGGGCCCGGTGATCGCGGTCCAGGATGGCCAGCCTCAGTTCGCCATCGGCGCCGCCGGCGGCTCCACCATCATCGAGACGGTGGTCCAGACCCTCATCAACCACGTCGACTTCGGTATGAGCCTCCCCGACGCGCTGGCCGCGCCGCGGGTGGCTCAGACCAACTCGTCGTCGAACACCTCGCTGGCGGAGCCCGACTTCTACAACAGCCAACTCGCCCAGCAGCTCACCAGCCAATACGGCGAGAAGTTTGCCCTGGCCACAGGGCCGATACTCCCGCTCGACAACTACCCGGGCGACGCCACGGCACTGCAGATGCTCGGCAACGGGCGGGCGGAGGCAATCGCCGAGCCGGTCCGCCTGGGTGGCGGCAGCGCGCTGGCGATCCAGGCCAGCCGCGAGCGTACCCGTTGGCACCGGCACGGCCGGTCCGGGTCGGGCCGCCACTGAGCGGGCCTGCCGTCCGGCCTCACGCCGCGTCGGCGACGGAGCTGCTACTCCACCAAGGGCGCGTCGAGCAGTGACGCGTTGATGTGCTCAGACAGCGCCCGGGCCGCAGCCCGCTGAGCCGCGAGTCGCTCCTGGTCGTCCTGGGCGTTGAGCAGGGCCGCGGAGTACGCGGTCGAGGCGGCGTCCCACAGGTCGCGCATGCGATCGGTCTGCAGGCGCGCCTGGCGGCGCATCGCCTCGACGTCTGTCGCGATCACCTCCGCCGATGCGTCAGCGGGGTGCGTGTGCTCGAGATCGGTCTCGCGGACGAAGGTGAACGTGTTGCGCTCGGTGAGAACCGGCCGGTGCAGGAAACGCTGGACGCGGGTCGTGGCGTCCTCGGCAACGGAGGTGGCGACGCTGAAGCGAGGGTACGGCTCGATCGTGGCAAGCCACCGGCCGCGACGGGCGTCGGTCTCGTCGGCTTGGCGTGCATCAATGGTGAGGCCCACGTACTCGGCGACGTGCACCCACCCCCAGTGCGTCGCCGCCAGCAGTAGGCCGATGCCGGCGAGAACGGCGTCCAACGCGCCTCCCCCGTCGAACAGGAGTCGCCAACCGCCGTAGAGCAGCAGTGCCACACCCCCCACGAGGGTCACGCCGGTCAGCACGGAGCCGGCCGTGACGAGGCTCTCGTGTCGCCGGGTCGATACGGCCGGCTCTTGGTACTGCTCTGCGTTGGGGAGGTTGATCAGGTCGTGGTCGAGCAGCTGGGGGTCGGGCGCAACTCCCAGGAACGCGAGCATCCCTTGGCTGTCGTCTGCCATCACCAGTGCCTCGGACGGTGCAGCCCGGTCAGCTCGCAGCCGGCGACCGTGGCAGCGGCGCCCGGCGGGTGCCGTTGGTCTGGTTCTGCGCGGCGGCGTCCGCCGCGAGGTTGCCGGTGAGCATGCCCTGCTGGATCTGCTCCATGAGCGACCCAACGGCCGCCGGGGAATGCGGCAGCAGGAGCGTGGTCATGTTGCCGTTCTCGCCCACCGACCGCAGGGTGTCCATGTACTGCGTCAGCGCCACCAGCCCCATCGCCTCCTGGGGGTCGATGCCAACCTCGTCAGCGAGCACCGCCAGAGAGTCTCTGAGCCCCTCGGCGATCGCCTTGCGCTCCGCCGCCACGCCCTCTCCGTGCAGGCGCATCGACGCCGACTCCGCCTCGGCCTTCTTGATCCGCAGGGTCTTGTCGCCCTCGCCCTGGGCGGTCGCGGCCTCCTGGTTCCGGCGGGCCGCATTGATGTTGTTCATCGCGTCCTTGACGCGCTGGTCGGGCTCGATGTTGGTGATCAGCGCCTTGATGATCTCGTAGCCGTAGTCGGCCATCTGGGTCTGCAGGGTGTCCTGGATGTGCTTGGCGATCGTGTCCGCGTCGGCGTAGGCCTCGTCGAGATCCATCGTCGGGATGTGCGAGCGCACGACGTCAAACGCGTAGGACTTCATCTGAACTTCGGGATCGTCGAGCTTGTAAAAGGCATCCTTGACCTTCTCCGGCTCGCTTCCGACCATGTACTGGATCGCGAGCTTGACCACCACGAACACGTTGTCCTGGGTCTTGGTCTCGATGTCCGCGTTGAGCTGCTCTACCTGCAGACTCATCCGCCCGGCGACCTTCTCGACAAACGGCGACTTGCGCTGCAGTCCGGGGCCGGCGACACGGACGAACTTGCCGAACCGCTCGACGATCGCGCGTTCCTGCTGCTCGACGGTGAAGAAGAAGAGGGGCATACGGCGTCCTTTCAAATGGGCAGTCCCGTGATCAAGAATCACCGGCTTGGGCGTCTGATCGCGGGGATGTGAGCGGTCTCTTCGTCGCTGGCGACGAAACTGTCCGTGAAGGTCGCCGTCCGGCGCTCGCCGGCGGTGCTCTGCGCGAAGTCGCTTCGCACAAGCGGTGAAATGGCCTGTGCATTAATCGTACTCACCGCACGGGTGCGGTCGTGGCATCTGGGAGCCGGCGGTTGCGCGCGGGCATAAGAAGTCGGTAAGCCGGGGGAAGAACCGCCGGCCGCCGGCATCGAGATAAGCGGAAACACCGCAAACCGCAAGCCACTCCAGGCAAGGAGATCTCGATATGAGCCTGAAAGCGATGCGCCGCCTGGGCGCTATCACCCTGCTGATCGTCGGCGCCGTCCACCTACAGCAGTACATCGGCAATGACTACTCGGTCCTGCCGGTAATCGGGCCGCTGTTTCTGCTGAACGCGATCGGAGCCGGGATCGTGGCAATCGGCCTGCTCGCACCGATCGAGCGGATGCTCGGAGCTCGGCAGGCCGACCTTGTGGCCGGTCTGCTCACCGTGGTTGCGCTCGCCATCGCCGTGGGGTCGCTTGTCGCCCTGTTCATCGCCGAAAGCCAGCCGCTGTTCGGCTTCATGGAGTACGGGTATGGCACGCCGATCCTGATCGCGATCGTCGCCGAGGCATTGACCACCATCCTGCTCGTCCCAGTGGCGGCCGGGGAACTTGCGCGGGTTCGCGTTCGGCGATCGTCCGCCGCGTTCTGAGGCGCACTCACGTGCACTGGATGTGGGGCTCGCCGCAGTCGGTGGCGTCGTCCCAGATCCAGTCGCGGGTGGTGCCCCGCAACTGGTCCTGTGAGGTGGGCACGCTGTCGTCGACCCCGGTCGGTGGTGAAGCGAGTACGGCGCCTCCAACCGCACGCATGGCCGCCTAGCAGCAGCGAAGTACCCCGCGGACTGGCCCCAAACCGATGATCGTGAGAGGGCGGGATGGCGCCAGGGCGTGACGGACGGCCGGCGCGTAGGGTCAGCGGCGCGGCCGGTCGAGCAAGGCTCGTGCCCAATCGGGATCGGCACGGGGCGATGTCACAGCCCGAGGCGGGGAGCGCAACTAGAGACATGAGCACTGAGGCAAGACCATTGGTGAAGGCGAGGGTGGAGCGACCCGGCGCGCTGAGGGCGCGTGGCCGGGGGCGGCCGCCAAGCTCGCCGCTCGAGGAATTCGAGCAGATGTATCTGCGCAATGTCGATGTTCTGATGGGCTACTTCGCGCGCCGGTGCGGGGATCCGCAGACGGTCGCCGATCTCACCTCTGAGACGTTCGTCCGAGCCGTGGACGGCTTTGCCGGGTTCGACCCCCGCCGGGGCTCGGACCGGGCGTGGCTGTTCGGCATCGCCGCCCGCGTCTTCGCCCGCCACTGCGAGCAGTCTGCGGGCGGTCGCAACGCAGTCGCGCGTCTCGGCGGCCACCGGCTGCTGGACGAGGACGACATCGAGGAGCTCGCCGAGCGGATCGATGCTGAGCGCGAGGGCGCCGCGCTGATGCGACGGTGCGCCCAGCTGCCCGCGGTCGAGCGGGCGGCAATCGAACTCGTCGATCTGGACGAGCTCACCCCGAAGGAGGCTGCGCTGGTCCTCGGCGTCTCCCGTGTCGCATTTCGAAAGCGGTTGTCCCGGGCGAGGTCCCGGCTGAGAAAGGAGCATCAGAGCAATGAGTAAGTTCACGGATCATCTGTGGCGGGATCTCGTACGAGAGCACGGGGCGACGCTCGCGCACGCCGATCGACCCGATCGGAGTGGTGCCCGTCCGCCGCGTCGGCGCGTTCTCGCGGGCAGCACGCTCGGGCTGGCTGGCGTCGGTGCCGGGCTCCTGCTCGCCTTGGGCGGGTCGGCAGCCCCGCCGGCGTTCGCCATCACCAAGAGCGGCGATGGGTCGGTGACCGTGCAGATCAACAAGGACACGTCGCTTCCCGCCGCGAACCACAAGCTCACCGCGATGGGCATCCACGAGCAGGTCACGATCTACATGGCGACTGGGGCGGCAGCCGTCACTGGCGCGGTCAACTGCGCACCGGGGCCGGGCGCGGGCCGGCCGGATCCGCCGGTGAAGGTTCTCGTGGGCACGAACGGCACTGAGGTGATCGGCTCGGGCCAGAGCGCCGGTAACACGGGTGAGGGCACGTTCCATCTGGCCCGCTGCACCGTCGCGCCTGACAGCGACACGGGGCCCGGCACGGGCAATACCGGAAACACCGGCGCTAGTTGATCCGGTGACGACCGCCGGCGCCCGCACGGCGCCGGCGCCATCGCCGGCGAGGGCGATGGCGCGGTTGGAGGTCCGGCCCCCGGCGGTTGGCCGGGGCCGTGCCGCTGCTTGGGGGGCGTGGGTGCTGGTGGCGGGGGCGGTGGGCTGGAATCTGGTGAGCCTGCGGTCGCTCACGCATGGGGTGGCGTTTTTGAACGACAGCTCCGTGCATGAGCAGATGGTCCGCTTCGCGACGGCACAGATGCGTGCGGGGCACTGGCCGTTGATGAGCTGGTTTGCGTTTTTGGGTGAGGGGTCGCCCTTGTTGTTGCACTATCAGAGCCTGCCGGCGCTGTTGACCGCGGTGGCGGGGCTGGCGGTCGGTCCCGGGGTGGCGTTTGGTTGGTCGTTGTATTTGTTGTGGTCGTTGTGGCCGGTCAGTGTTTATGTCGGGGCGCGGGCGTTTGGGGCGGGCCGGCCGGCGGCGGCCGCTTCGGCGGTGATGGCCCCGTTTCTGGTGAGCGTCACGGGGGTGGGGTATGAGCAACACGCCTACGTGTGGACGGGCTATGGGGTGTGGACGCAGCTGTGGGCGTCCTGGACGCTGCCGCTGGCGTGGGGCTACAGCTGGCGCGCGATCCGCCACGGCCGCGGCTACCTGCCGGCGGTCCTGCTCACGGCGTTGACGGTCGCGCTGCACTTTGAGACGGGGTATCTGGCGCTCGGGGTGCTGGTGGTGTGGCCGCTGGTGGCCGGCCGGCCGCTGTGGGTCGGGGTGCGGCGGGCGGTGGTGCTTGTGGGCGGCTCGCTGCTCGCCGCGGCGTGGGTGATCGTCCCGCTGATCGCGCAGCGCGGCTGGGCGGCGGTCAACGAGCCGCTGCAGCACGCCGGGCTGGTCGACGGCTACGGCGCGCGTCAGGTGCTCGATTGGCTGGTCTCCGGGCAGCTACTAGACCACGGCCGTCTCCCCGTCGTGACCGTGCTGGCGGCCTTTGGTTTGGGGCTGGCGTGGCTGGCGTGGGCCTCAGACGCCGACGCCCGCGCTCTGCTGGTCGCGCTGGCCGTGTGCCTGCTGCTGTCGTTTGGTCGCACGACGTTCGGGTCGCTGGTCGCGGTGATCCCGGGCGGCGCTGACCTGTTCTTTCGCCGCTTCATGATGGGCGTGCAGCTGGCCGCGCTGCTGCTCGCCGGCCGCGGCGCGGCCTGGCTGGCGAGCCGCTGGGTGCGCCTGCTCGACACCGGCGTCCCGCGGTGGCCGCCCCGCCTGTCCACGGCCGCTGGGCTCGTGGCAGCCGTCGTCGTGCTCGCCCCCGCCTGGCGGCAACTGGGCGCCTATGATCGCCACGACGCCGCCGCGATCGCCGCCCAGCAACACGCCGACGACACCCAGGGCGCCGCGCTTGACCGCCTCATCGCCGAGATCAAGCGCGACGGCGGCGGCCGCACCTACGCCGGGATGCCGTCCAACTGGGGCCAGAACTTCACCGTCGGCGCCGTCCCCGTCTTCAAATACCTCGATCGCCGCGACGTCGACGAAGTCGGCTACACGCTACGCACCGCCTCGCTGATGACCGGACCCGAATACGCCTTCGAGGACCGCAACCCCTCCGACTACCGCCTCTTCGGGATCCGCTACCTCATCCTCCCCACCCACGACCAGCCGCCGGTGCGCGCGAGGCTGACGCTGCGCTCCGGTCCCTACGCGCTGTGGACGATCGACAACGCCGGCTACCTCCAGGCCGGCCGGATCGTCGGGGAGATTTCGGCGAACCGGACGAACGTGGGCTCCCGCAGCATCGCGCTGCTTCGCTCGCGGCTGGCCGCGGACGGCGCATTCCTCGGCGTCAGGTACGGGTCCGGTGGCCGGGATAGCCACCTACCGACGGTGTCAAGCCAGTCCTCGGTCGGCGCGGTCCGCGCGCAACGCGCTGACCTCGAGGGGGGCCAGGCCTCGGCGACGGTGCGTATGCGCCGCCCTGGAGTCGTGGTGCTCAGCGCCTCCTATGACCCCGGGTGGACGGCGACCGTGAACGGCCGACGGGAGCCGGCCCGGATGGTGGCGCCGGCGCTCGTGGCCGTCGACGTCCCCGTGGGCACAGACCACGTCGTGTTCCGCTTCCGCGGGTACGACGCCTACCCCGGGTTGCTCGCGCTCAGCGCCCTCACCCTCGCCGTGATCGCGGTCGCGCCGGTGTGCGCGCGGCGCGTGCGGAGGCGCCGGGCCTCAGAGAGCCCGCTCACTGGCAGTTGATCCGGATGTGGTGCATCAGCCACCGCGGCGTGGCGGCGCTCGAGCTGAGCTGGACGATGCCCGAGCAGTGCTGGGTGCCATCGGTGCGCACCGAAGTCGTTGTGATGGCCACTGTCGCGGCGTCGGCCGACTGACTCAGCGTGCGCAGGCTGTCCACCCTGATCGCCCGGTCGCCCGAGAACGTGTTCTGAAAACTCTGGTAGCCGCCGAGCTGGGACTGGAAGCTGGGGTCGGCCAGGGCCCAGGCCTCCGGGTAACGATGCGTCGCGGCCAGCGTGTAGAAGGACTTGGCCGTGTCTCCGGGCGCGCCGGCGGGGAGCGGGGCCGAAGCCGCGGTCGACGAACTCGGGGTCGATGAGCTCGTCACCGATGAGCTGGCCGTTGCCGAGCTGGTCGTCGGCGAGCTGGTCGACGCGGAACCGCCGCTGTTCGATGACGCCGCGGGGGCGCTCGCGCCGGTGCTCACTCCCGTCGACTTGGAGCGATTGGCCCGGTGAGGTGGCGTGGACCGGGGGCGGGGTGGGTTGCCGCCTCCGGACGCCAGGACGGCGGCCACGATGACACCCGCGGCCACGAGGAGCAGCGCGGCCGGGAGCGCGGCCCACGCACGGCGTCGGCGAGAGACCACGGTGGTCGCGGCCGCACCGGAAGTGCGCGGCGCAGCGGCAACAGGGGTCGTCGAGCGCGCCCGGGGGGCGGCTGCAGCGGCGGCAGGCGAGCGGCGCGCGGGCAGCTGGCGGGCGGGAAGTTGGCGGGCGGGGCGGCGAGCGCGGGCCGTCGCCGGCGGCTCGAGGGCTCTTCTCAATCGTGTCACCAGCTCACCGGCCGAGCGTGGCCGGCGCTGCGGGGCGCGATCCATCGCGCGCTCGAGTACCTGGGCCGCTGCCGCTGGCGCATCGGGCCAGACCTGACGCAGGTCGGGCGGGGGCTTGTTGTCCATTGCGTAGGCGAGCGCGACGGGGTTGGATTCGCGCCGGGCCTTCTGTCCCGATAGCGCCTCATAGGCGACTGCGGCCAGGGCGTAGACATCGATGGCCGGCGTGGCCTCGGCCTCGCGCATCTGTTCCGGCGCCATGTAGCTCAGGGACCCGAGAATGGCTCCAGAGGTGGTGATCTTGGTTTGGTCAGGGACAGCAGCGATGCCGAGATCAGCGATCTTGACGTCCCCGTTGAGACCCAGCAGGACGTTGGCGGGCTTGACGTCGCGGTGCACGATCCCCTGCGCGTGGATCGCATCGAGGCCGGCCGCTGCGCCGGTCAGAACCCTGAGGGCCTCGCTGATGTCGAGCTTCCCGTCGCGGGTGAGGGCATCACGCAGGGTCTCGCCCTCGACGTACTCCATGACGATCACCAGGTCGCCGTCCCCGGCCTCCTCGACATCGAAGATCGAGACGAGGTTGGGATGGCTCATGGAGGCGCCGAGCAGGGCCTCGCGGCGCAGGCGCAGCGGCCCGGTGTCACCGGCGGCGGCGGTGACCCGCTTGAGCGCCACCTGGCGGCCGAGAATGGTGTCCTCCGCCAGCGAGACGGTCCCCATCCCGCCGGTGCCGAGGATCCGCACAACGCGGTAGCGGTCGAGCTTGACAGGGCCGGCCACGCCTCAAACCTACCCGCCAGCCAGCCGGCTAAGACGCGGGCGTCGCTGAGGTGCCCGCTGGGCCTAGACGTGCACCCATCGGCCCGTCGAATCGAGCCTGACCCTCCCTACAGATGCGGGAGCTATCACGCCAGCGTCGGCAGTGGGCGGAGGTCTGGGTCGACCCACGCCGCCCGTGCGTCTCCGCCGAAGACCAGCGCCCGCGAGTAGAAGTGCTCGAGTAGGCCGCCGTCGAGGAGGGCGGGGTTGCGCTCGATGAACGCCTCAAAACTCTCCGCGCCCCAGCGTTGCATGTGAACCGCCACGCAGCGAAGCCAGGCGCGGGTAATCGTCTCGTGATACTTCTCCTCTGCCCCGTGCTGTCGAGCGACGTGCCGAATCGCCGCGACCATGACGCCCTCCGCTTCCGCGAGCGGATACAGGCGCAGGTAGCTCCACGCCAGCTCGACGTGCTCTCGATGCCCGAAGCCGCCCCGCGTTTGGATGACCTTGCCAAGCAGCTGGGCATCGGATCTCCGCATCCAGCGACGATAGCTGCGGCGCCCGGACGGCTCAAGGCCCGGCTCCAAATGAGCGCGCCGCCCGCCGATGGCCGGCCGAGCGCGGGCCTACGAACCAGCGCCCGGGGGGTCGGCGGCAGCCAGACCTGCGACGAAGATCGTGGCTTGCCGGCGGGCGAGTTGGTCCCAGTCGGGTGTGTGCGGCAGTGGTTGGGCGAGCATCGCTCCCGTGATGATGATGTCGACCGGGGTGGCGTCTGGGCGGATGGTGCGGTCGCGGCGTCCTCGGTCGAGCACCTGGTCGATCAGGTCCCTGATCTCGATCTGGACCCCCGCGATCTTCTCGTCGTGGATGACGGGGCCGCCGTGCATCGGGAGGACGAACTCGTTGCGGGCCGCGATCGTCCGTTCAAAGAATTCCTCGAGTACTGCGGGGGCCGGCTCGTCGCTCTGCGCGGCCGCGCGCGCGTGTTGCAGGACGAGGTCGAAGGAGCGCAACGTCAGAGCCGCCAGGAGGGCCGGCCGTGTCGGGTAGTGGCGATAGAGGGTTCCGATCCCGACGCCTGCCTCGTCGGCGATTGTTGCCATCGGCACGCTCTCGCCGTCGCGCCTGACGGCGGCCGTGGCGGCAGCGAGGATGCGTTCGCGATTGGCTGCTGCGTCACGTCGCGGCCGCCGGGCTTCTGGGGGTGCATCGGACATCCGGTGGTGATCGTGACACGCAGCAACACGGACGGTGGCGTTCGCTAGGCTACGGATCGTAAACGGACGATTTCTACCGCTTAGTCTACTCAGAGGAGTGCCGATGAACAGCTTCCCCACCGAGCGCAAGCCGCCGGCACCGGTCCCCGCCGATGATCCCGGGCGGGTCCTGATCCGCGTGAGCCCCGACACCGATGACTCGCTGCCTCACCTCGGCGTGGTCGGCGACACCTACACCATCCTCGTGTCGGGCGCAGACACTGCTGGGCGCTACACGCTGATCGACATGTACGTGCCGCCGGGCGGTGGACCGCCGCCACACCGCCATGACTTCGAGGAGATGTTCACCATTCTGGACGGCGAGATCGAGTTCACGTTCCGCGGCGTCAGTGCTGTGGCAACCGCCGGCGAAACGATCAATGTGCCGGCCAACGCCCCTCACGTGTTCCGCAACCTCTCCGAACGCCCCGCGCGCTTGCTGTGTCTGTGCTCGCCCGCCGGCCAGGAGGAGTTCTTCAAGGAGGTCGGCGTGCCGGTGGCACACCGCACCGAGGCTCCGCCGGCGCTCGACGATGCCGCCACCGACGCTTTCATCGCCAAAGCGATCGCGCTCGCCCCGAAGTACCGGACCGAGCTGCTGCTCGGCGAGCCGACGCGCTGACCGGCGGATGCCGCTCGATCAGCCCGCGGTCTGAGCGGCTGTCACGCGTGCGGCGGAATGACTGTCCGCGTGGATTGTCCCGTCGGGAGACACGAAGCGCTGCACGAAGGCAACCGCGGTGTTGGCGACTTCACGCCAGCCGCTGTCGATCACTAATGCGTGCCCGCGGTTCGGCATCTCCACGATCTCGGTCACGCCCGCGTTGCGCTCCTGTCTCTTGTAGGACGCGTTGGCGATCGCCCATGGGACCGTATGGTCCTTCTCACCCGAGATGACCAGCAGCGGTCCCCTGTCAGGGTTCTCACTATCAACCTTTGCCTCGGTCCAAGGATTGAGGTTGGCCGTCGCCGCTTGGAACAGCGGAGCGCCCGAGGCCGGGACTGAGAATGTGCTGTAGAGCTCCTTCGCCTCGTCCTCGCTGACGGCGTTCGCGAACCCGTAGCGAAACTGCTCGTAGGTGAGCGGGACGGCGCGGCTGCGGTTGGCCGGGTTGCCGAGCACCGGACGCGCGGACTTCAGCGCCGAGATCGGAAGCGGCAGCACGCCCCGGAACGGTGCAGGATCGATCGCGACAGTCGCGCATGCCAACCCCCGTCCGGCCAGGATCTGCGCGAGGAGGCCGCCGAACGAGTGTCCGAGGATCGCCGGCTTCTTATCCAGACCGCGGATGATCCCGTCGTAGTGATCCGCGACCTCGCCGATGGTCTTGCCCGCGAACACCTCAGGGTGCTGCTTGGCCTCCTCTACCGTCTCGGGATCGTCCGGCCATCCAGGCGTCACCGCCGTATAGCCGGCCTCCTCAAAGAGCGCCGCCCACCGATCCCAACTGCTCGGGAGTAGCCACAGTCCGTGCACGAGCACGACCGGCTGCCGCCCGGCCGAGTTAGCCCGCCTGACCTGGTCCGCCTCATACTCAGCGATCGTCGTAACCGGCTTGCTCGATCCGCCGTTGGTCTTCGTCATCTGGTTCCCCTTTGAGATTAAGTAGCTGGGCGAGGATCAGCAGGCCACGGCTGCACTCGTGGCCCGGAACGTCGTCACGTGAGAACTGACACATTGGGGAGCCTCTCGTTCCCGGCGTCTTAGTTGGAGTGGGCCAGTCCCCGTAGACGATCCCGTGGCTCCGAGGGCGCAAGGCCCTCCTTCCCGGTCGCACCCACCGCCCGGTCGGCTCGGGTGCTCCATAGCGAACCACTCACTGCCCTCTGATCGAAAGAAAAGTCAAGGCCTGTCCAAGCCCCGTCCCCGGCTCCACGCGGCAAGTACGTCGAGCCGCTCGCGCCAGCGGCCCTCCCATCGACCGCCCTCGCGAGACCACCGGGCGGATCGCACACACCAGGTCGGAGTCGGAGGTCGCCTCGGTCGCCGCGCGCAACGTCGCCGCGGCGCAGGAGCGGCAGTGGACACCGATCGTGGCTCCTTCCTATCGCAGCTCCAGCTGCGGTTGGCTTGCGCCGCCCGGGCTAGTCTCCTGTCGATGAACGAGCTCATCTCCCCAGCCGCTGAGGACTTGGCGGCCGCGCTTACGACCCCGTTTGACGGCGCGCTGGCCGCGGCCTCCGCCTGGACTCGTGCCAACACGTCGTGGCCCGGGATGATGGCCGGCCTCCCCGAGGCACGGCTGCTGGAGGCGCTGATCGTCGTCTCGGGCGCCCGCTCGGTGCTCGAACTGGGAACGTTCACCGGCGTGGGCGCACTGGCGATGGCCGCCGCACTGCCTGCGGGGGGCCGCGTCGTGACACTCGAACGCGACCCGGACAACGCAGCTGTGGCCCGGCGCCACATCGCGGCCAGCCCGCTGGCGGACCGGATCGAGGTGATCGAAGGCGACGCGCGTGAGACGCTCTCGCGGCTACCGGGACCGTTCGACGTCGTGTGGATCGACGCCTGGAAGGCCGACTACCCGCACTACCTCGACCTCGTGCTGCCCAAGCTCGCGCCCCGCGGGATCATCGTCGCCGACAACCTGTTCCGCGACGGGGCGACGCTGCCGCCCGCCAGCGACGACGACGCGACCCAAGGCGTGCTCGACTTCGCCCGCCGGGTGCAGGAAGACGAGCGGCTGCACAACGTGCTGCTGACGGTCGGCGACGGGCTGCTCCTCGCTTGGCTGGCCCCGCAATGAGAGCGCACCGTCCCACCACCTCGATCGGGGCGACCTCCTCGCGAAGGCGGGTATACGTGTCAACCAGGTGAGCCGCGTCGCGCAAGAAGCAGCACGCGGGCGCCGATCCGGCTATAGGGCAATTGCCCGATGTCCGGCGAGCGCCCCCGAGCACATACTCCCGTCAACCTCGGCGTCGTTCGGAGACGCCGGAAACACAAGGAGGACCGGGATGCTCCTGGCGACGACCACGGTCGAGGACTTCGACCGCTTCACGAATGTCTTCTCCACCAAGGGTGCCGAGAAGCGCAAGCAGCACGGCTCGAAGGGCGCGCTCGTGTTCCGCGATCCCAATGAGGCCGCGCGGGTCTGGGTGATCTTCGATTGGGATCTCGACGGCTGGCAGAAGTTCGCCTCCGACCCCGATGTCCCGCCGATCCTTCAGGAGGCCGGGCACAAGAGCCGGCCACAGGTGGCGGAGCTCGGCAGCCGCTGCGATGCGTAGGAGGAACGTCATGCACGATGCAATCAAGATCGGCGTGATCGCCGACCAGACGGGTGCCCTATCGGTGATGGGCGCCGGCCAGGCCAACGTCGCCAACCTCGTCGTGGGCGAAATCAACACGTCCGGCGGCCTGCTCGGCCGTCGGGTGGACCTCGTCATCGAGGACAGCGCATCCGACGACGCACGGGCGGCGGCGAGCGCCACGAAGCTCGTCCAGGAGGACCGCGTCGACGTGCTTCTGGGCGGCATCTTCAGCTCGACCAGGCAGGCCATCAAGGGCCCGGCGGTCCTGGAGGGCAGCACCCTCTACATCTATCCCGAGCAGTACGAGGGGCAGGAATACCACCCGCTCCTGTTCTGCACCGGCGCCGTTCCCGCCCAGCAGGTCGAGCCGCTCATCCCGTGGATGATGCAGCAGACGGGAGCACGGACGTTCTACCTGCCCTCGGCGGACTACATCTGGCCGCACGTGATGAACCGGAAGGTCCACGAAGTTGCCGCCGCCAACGGCGGCGAGATCGTCGGGGAGGAGTACTTCCCCATCGATCACGCGGACTGGGGCGAGACCGTCGACCGGATCAACTCCAGCGGCGCAGACGTCGTGTTCAACACGACCGTGCCTCCCGGGTGCTTCCCGTTCTTCGAGGCGCTCTGGGAGTCCGGCTACACCAAGCGTGGCGGGCGGATCGTCACGACGTACTTCGACGAGAACCTCGCCGCCGCGCTCCCTGCCGAGCCTGTCGAGGGGCTCTACGCCTGCATCGACTACTACCAGTCGCTGAGCGAGCCCTTCAGCCGAGAGCTGCTCGGCCGCTATGACGCGCGCTTCCCCAACGGCCCTCACTTCACCGGTGGAAGCGGGTGCACGGGCATGTACCGCGGCATCAAGCTGTGGGAGGCGGCGGTCACGGAAGCCGGCTCGCTAGACCAGGCTGCGGTCGTTGCGGCGCTCGACCACGCCAGGATCGACGAAGGTCCGGGGGGCCCGGCCGAGATGGTGCCCGGCCAGCACCATGTGCGGATGAACATGTACATCGCCCAGGTGCGTAACAGCACCCTTGAGATCGTCGAGAGCCTGGGGTCGGTCGACCCCAACGAGCACCTACAAGCCGTGGCGTAGACGCCGACGCCACGACGGAGGGGAAGCCGTCCGTCCGGCCGGCTTCCCCCTGCCGTCGGTCGGACGGGTGGACATGCCGGGGGTCGTGCGCATAGCATGTCGTCAATGGCATTCGGGGGCCGAGGCCAGTCCACAGCGCGACCGCCTGACGGCGAGGCGGCCGTGCGCGCGGCGGAGGTCATCGGCGCGATGTCGATCGCGACCGATCTGGGCACCGGTCAGCCCCTCGAGCACGCGCTCAGGACAGCGATCCTCGCCGTTCGCCTGGGTGAGCTCGCGGAGCTCTCGCCGCCGGAGCTCGTGGACGCCTACTACGTCTCCCTCCTGCACTCGTTCGGCTGCACGTCGGACGCGACCGAGCAGACGGAGCTCTTCGGCGACGACATCGAGCCGCGCGCCAAGTTCGCCCTCGTCGACGGCGGCAACCCCGAAGAGCTCGCCGCGTTCCTCAAGGACGTGGTCGGACAAGGACGAGCGCCCGAGGTTCGTCAGGCGATGGTCGACCACGCACTCGAGAACGCCCTCGACATCGCGCGCTCGACGTTCGCGCTGCACTGCGAGGTCGCGCAGCGGTTTGCCGGATGGCTCGGCTTCGGCCCCGGCGTCATCTCGAACCTGGCCTACGCCTTCGAGCGCTGGGACGGGAACGGCTTCCCGGGCGCGGCCGGAGGCGAGGCGATCGGACGACCGGCGCGGGTGCTCCACGTCGCGCGCGACATCTCGGTCTTCCTATCGGCGGGGGGGCCCGACCGGGCGGCCGACGTGATCGAGCGCCGCGCGGGCGGCGCCTACGAACCGCACCTGGCCGCGCTCGCGATCGATCACTTGGCCGACCTGCTCGACGGGCTCGACGACGCGCTGATCTGGAAGCAGGCGATCGCCGCCGAACCGCCGCCGCAGCGGTGGATGACCGGCGAGGAGATCGACGCCGCGTTCCACGTCATCGGGACGTTCACCGACCTCAAGTCCTACTGGCTACGCGGGCACGCCGAGGGCACCTCCCAGCTCGCCGAGGCTGCCGCCTGGCGCCTCGGTCTGCCGGAGCAAGAGGTGATCATGGTGAGGCGTGCCGCGCTCGCCCTCGACCTCGGCCGAGTCGCGGTCTCGAACGCAATCTGGGAGAAGTCCGGGCCATTCGGTCTCACCGACTTGGAGCGCGTGCACCTGCACCCGTACTTCACCGAGCGCTCGTTCGCCCACGCGGCCGCGCTTGCGTCGATCGGCGAGCTGGCGGGCGGGCATCACGAGCGGCTCGACGGCGCCGGGTATCACCGCAGGACGCAGGCGCCGGGGCTCGGCCGACCGGCGCGGATCCTCGCCGCCGCCGACTCCTACCAGGCGATGCGAGAGCGGCGCCCGCACCGCGCCGCGCTCGACGCCGCCGACGCCGAGGCCGAGCTGCTGCGCGAGGCGAGCGAGGGACGACTGTGCCCGGACGCGGTCGACGCCGTGCTCGCCGCAGCCGGACATCGCGTCGCCACACGGCCACACGAGCTGCCCGCGGGCCTCACGGACCGCGAGCACGAGGCCCTGCTCGCACTCGCCGCCGGAAAGACCAACAAGGAGATCGCGGAGACCCTCGGGATCTCCGCCAAGACGGCGGGCCACCACGTCCAGCACATCTTCGACAAGACGGGCGTGCGAACCCGGAGTGCCGCGACTGTCTGGGCGTTCGAACACCACCTCGTGCAGTCCGCCTAGAGAATCGTCAGGCCGAGGTCGGCGATACCAATGGCCACGGCTGGGTTGACGAGCGGCCCAGCTCGGTCAGCGCCTCAGCAGCCGGAGTGTGTGGCACGCAGACGGCGTCGAGATCGAGGTCCGTTCTGTGTCTGTGTGACTGTCAGTTTGGGGCGCTGATCAATCGTACGGCTGCGCCCACGAGCTCGGCGTTGTCTGCGGCGGTGCGGCCATCGGGAAGCACCAGCACGTCTTCCAGTCCGACGCGGACATCCATGCCGGCCGCCCCGGCCGCTGAGATGACCTCCCAGGTCCGCGCTCCGTAGCCGTGCCAGAGTTGCGCCACGCCCGCAGGGATCAGCTCTGCGATGGCGCGGGCGTCCTCCGCGCCGCCGTCAACCTCGACCAGCGCTCGCAGGATCTGATGGGCGAACGGGCTGCGTCGGAGTTCCTCGGCGTCAGCCGGGACCCTCAGCCCGGCCTCGATGGCGATCCCTGCGTGCAGTGCAGCGCGTGCGATACCCGTCCAGCCGAGCTCGCAGAGATTCACCGAGACGAAGTCGGGTCGTTGCCGCCACGTGGCCAATGCGGCCGCGCGGGCGAAAGGATCGGGGTTGATCGCGGCCGACGTCGAGACGCCGATCGGCACACGCGGCAATGCGGCGCGGATCGCCGCCAGCGCGGCATCGCACGCCTTGGCGTCCATCGTCTGTACCCCGTGTCGATCGGTCGGATGGACGTGAACGGCAAACGCCCCAGCGGATCGCACCGCGATCGCGTCGGCGGCGAGCTCCGCCGGCGATAGCGGGACGGCGGCGTGCTCGGCCCGGGTGCGCCCTCCGTTCAGGGACGCCATCACTCCCACCGCAGCCGCCCGCGTCCAATACCTGCCGGTCGGGAGGCCCACCTCAACATTGCGAGAAGGATGACCATCGGTGGAAGTCTGACGGCCCGGCAGGAACAAACACAAACCCGACCCATCCTGTCGCACGTTCTGAGTGACGAACGATCTTGTTGTCGGGCGGCCGCAACATGACGATGTGACTGCGGGAGCCCGGAATGCCGATGACGGTGTCCACGAACTCGCCTTCTACGAATGTCCGGCCCTCGACCTCGAGGCCCGGCCCGACGAAGAACGCCGTCACCCTGTCGAGGTCCGCGACGGTGACGCCAACATGGTCAAAACGTCGTTTGTGCGACATGACGTACACCGCCGCGACGGACGACCGTCCGGCTCTGCGGTCAGCCAGCAGCTTCGTGTGCCCGGCGGTGAAGCGCGTTCGCCGTGCGTGCGAGGATCTCGTCGGAGAGTTCCGGATCGTCGACGGCGCGTGACATCGCGACCGCCCCGACCAGTGCGGAGAGCGTCAGGACCGCTTCGTCTCGCTTGGTGTCGGGCTCGGCCTGTCGAATGAGGCCGACCAGCCGGTCGATGTACCGTCGTACCTGTCGGCTGTAGGCGTGGCGCGCTCGGGACCCGCTTCGCGAGACGTCGGTTGGGAGTGCCGCGACGGCGCAACCGACCTGTGGGTTGTCGCGGTGAGCCTTGCTCACGTAGCCATCGATGATCTGTGCGAGCTCGGCGCCGGGGTCCTGGCTTTCCCCGGTGTCGGCGCGTCGCGATCCGTCGGTGAGCGCCGCGTCGATGGCCTCGTCGATGAGGTCTTCGCGGGAGCTGAAGTGACGGTAGAAGCCTCCATGGGTCAGGCCGGCTTCGCGCATCAGCTCAGCGACCTTCACAGCGTCGACGCCGTCGCGCCGGATCTGGGCCGCGGCGGCCTTGACGATCCGTCTGTGGCTGGCGTCCTTCTCAGCCTGCGAGCGAGCCATCTTCCTCTCTTTCGGCGCTTGATCTTGACATTGAGGATGACACACGTCATCTTAAATATGGATGATGGCTGTCATCTACTTTGTCTCGCGTCAGCACCCGACCGGAAGGGTCCAGCCTCATGCCTGACCTGAACCTCGATGTCCATATCGCGCCGATGAGGCCGATGAAGGGCGCGCCACCGCAGGGGCCCGGCGATGAGCCGATGTGGTCTCCGATGAGCGCAACGCTGATCCACGGCCGCGAGGAGGCGGTGCTCGTCGACACGCTGGTCACGTTCGATCAGGTCGACGCGCTCGCAGACTGGATCGACGGTTTCGGCAAGCGCCTGGTCGGGATCTACATCACCCACGGGCACTCAGACCACTGGATCGGCCTCAGCCGGCTGCGGGAGCGGTTCGGCGACGTGCCCGGATGGGCGAGGCCCAAAGTGTTCGAGCGCGCCGTCTTTGAGGCGACCAGCCCCGGCCTCTCCGGATACTGGCAGGGCGTCTTCCCGGGCGAGATCCCGCAGCAGCCTCGGACACCGGACCGGCTCAAGACGACCTCGATCGAGCTCGAGGGCTCCGAGATCAGGATCATCGACATCGGCCAGGGCGACACCGAGCACTCCACGATCGTGCACGTGCCTTCGATCCGTGCCGTCGTCGGCGGCGACGTCGTCTACAACGAAGTTCACATGATGACCGCCGAGACCGACGCTCGGTCTCGGCAGGACTGGATCGACAATCTCAACCAGATCGCTTCGTTGGACCCCCAGATCGTCGTCTCCGGCCATCACCGCCTGGGTGCCCCCACCGACCCCAAGTCGATCGGAGAGTCCCAGCAGTACCTACGCGACTTCTCCCGCATCGTCGAGACCGAGGAGACCGTCGAGGACATTGTCAAAGCGATGCTGGCGCTGCACCCCGACCGCGACAACCCTCGCGTCGTGTGGCACTGCGCACGGGAAGCCGTCAAAAGGCGCGAGCAGGCCTAGGGCCTCGGACCTCACGGGGCAGGGGACTCCAACGATCCAAGAAAGGCTCACCGTAGTGACAACCGAGATACACACGCAGACGAGGAAGGCCGACGGACTCGAGATCCGATACGCGTCGAGCGACGCTCACGACGAGCCCACGATGCTGCTTCTCAGCCCGTGGCCGGAGAGCATTTACGCCTGGGAGCAGCTCTGGCCACGGCTGACATCGGCGGGACGCGTGGTCGCGATCGATCTTCCCGGCTTCGGGCACTCGGAGGGGCGGACTGACCTGTTTTCGCCGCAGGCCATGGGTCGCTTCGTCGTCCGGCTGATCGATGAGTGGGAGCTTGGAGCGCCACACATCTTTGGGCCTGATGTCGGCGGGCCGACCGCGCTCTTCGCCGCTGTGGAGTCTCCGTCATCGCTGACCAGCGCCATCGTCGGCAACGGAGCGACGTCCTATCCGCTCGAGGTCGAGGGCAATCTCAGGGACCTCATCGCCAACCCCGATTTCGACATGCTGCTCGCGCTGGATGGCGCCGAGATCACCAGACAGTCGATGGGGATGCACGAAACCTACGAGATCTCCCCAGCCGCCCTGGAGGACTACATGACTGGCTACGCCGGCGCCCGCTTCGGCGAATCCGCCCGATTTGTCCGGAACTACCCAACAGATTTGGCCCTGCTCGGGGGTCTGCTGCGCCAGATCCAGACGCCGGTGAAGATCCTCAACAGCGACCACGACCCTATGGTCCCGCTCAGCAACGCCGAGTATCTGGCCGAGCGCCTGCCACGCTCCGAGCTCACGGTATTGGATGCCGGCCACTTCGCGTGGGAAGACCAGGCCGATGCCTACGGGGACGCGGCATTGGCGTGGCTTGACGGCGGCTTCGCACGGGTTGGAGGTGATGGCTGATGCCCATGATCGACGTCTACGCGACCGACGGCACGTTTGCCGATCCCGGTTCGCTCGCCCAGCGCCTGGCCGAGACACTGATGCGCATCGAGGAGGTCCCGCCACTGCCGATGTTTCGCCACAACACCGCCGCTTTCGTTCACGGACTCCCGGATGGGGCGATTGCCAACGTCGCGGCTGAGAGCGACTACGTACGGGTCCAGGTGCTGACGAACCTGGGAGCGCTGGATCGCGCAAAGCAGCTCGCTGTAGTGGAGCAGTTCACCGAGATCGTGGCCGATGGGGCGGGACGTCCTGAGCTGAAGGAGCGCACGTGGGTGCTGCTCACAGAGGCGGTAGACGGTGGCTGGGGACTCTGGGGCCATGCCCACACCAACGCTGAGCTTGCAGCGGCGGCCCGCGCCGAGGCCGCGAAATTGAGTCGCGGCGACGCGTAAGGCCGCCGGTTGAGGAGGCACGCTACATGGAGTTCCCGGAGGTGCTCCCTACCACCAGACCCCTGCTCACAGAGCATCACTGGTGGCGGCAGCCAGGGCGTCGCGGAGCTGTCCGCGCGCGGTGATCTCGAGCTTGAGAAAGATGCGGTAGAGGTGCGATCCGACCGTGCGGTGCGACAGGAACAGCCGGTCACCGATCTCACGGTTGGACAGGCCCTGCGCCGCGAGCTTGGCGATCTGGCGTTCCTGGGCGGTGAGCCGGTCGCGAGCGTATGGCGCGCGACGTCCGATCGTCTCGCCGCTGGCGCGTAGCTCCTGCCGAGCGCGCTCTGTGGCAGAGGCCGGAGCGAACTACGCGGTCGCCAGGGTTTCCTGGCAGGACTTGGCGAGGTCGCGGATCGCGGTGAGCACCGCCTCGGGGTGCGACATCATGGGGACCCGATCCCCGCGCCAAGGACGAGCAGAGATTCAGTCGGGTGACTGAAGAGAATCCGGATGCTTCTGGCCACGGTTCCCCTGTCGTTATCAACCACACAGGAGGGTTCTCATGTCTGGTAA
>DASXJW010000159.1:0-24937 GCA_036497165.1 Solirubrobacteraceae bacterium | reverse complement strand
TTGTCGAGGATCCAGCGCACCTTCGGCCCCGAGAAGTAGGTCGCCAGCGGCAGCCCCACCTTCGCGCGGAAGCGGTCCTGGCCGCCGTCGGCCGAGAGCTCGTCGACGAGCTTGTCCGTGCGCGTGTCCTGCCAGACCAGCGCGTTGTGGACCGGTTCGCCGGTGTTGCGGTCCCAGACGAGCGTCGTCTCGCGCTGGTTGGTGATACCCAGCGCCGCGATGTCATCGGCGGACGCGCCGGCCTTGTCCACGGCCTCGTCGATCACCTCCTGGCAGCGTGCCCAGATCTCCTTGGCGTCGTGCTCCACCCAGCCCGGCTTGGGGTAGATCTGCTCGTGCTCCTTCTGAGAGACGGCCACGACCTTGCCCGAGTGGTCGAAGATCATCGCCCGCGAGCTCGTGGTGCCCTGATCCAATGCAATTGAATATTTCGGCATTGTTTCCTTTCAGCCGCCCAGCGCTTCGGCGGCGCTCTTGAAGAGGTAGTACGTGGAGGTCGCGCCGGGGTCCTGGTGACCGGCTGAGCGTTCACCCAGGTAGCTGGCTCGACCCTTTCGCGCGACGAGCGGCGTCGTCGCGTTCATCCCCTGCTCGGCGGCCGAGACCGCCGCGCCGAGGCCACCGTCGAGATCCGATGCCTGCTCGAGCGCATCGACCGCGGGCAGGAGCGCGTCCAGCATCGTCTTGTCGCCAGGCTGTGCCTTGCCACGAGACTGGACGCCCTCCATGCCCTTGCGCCACGCTACGGCGAACGCCTCCAGGTCGACCTCGGACTGCCCGGCCAGCGCCGTGCCCATCTGCAGAAACAGGGTCCCGTAGAGGGGACCGGCGGCGCCACCGACGCTGGAGACCAGCGCCATGGCCACCGTCTTGAGCACGCCGCCGGGATCGGGCTGCTCGGACGCCTGGAGCTTCTCCAGGGCCTTCTGCATGCCGCGGTTCATGTTCGTCCCGTGATCGCCGTCCCCGATCGCGGTGTCGAGACGGACGAGCTCCTGCCGGTGCTCGGCCATCTCGCCCGCGAAGCGGGTCATCCAATCCAGCGTGGTGTCGCGGTCGATCGCCATCAGTGGTCCCTCACGCGAGCACAGATGCACCGAGAGGTACGGCTGGTGGATGCCAGGCGAGGACGCAGGACCCGACGTGTAGCAGCGCTACACGAGGATCCGAGGACAAAGCCTGGCGCCGCCAGACGTGCCTCGAATGCGACGGTGTTTGCGTGAGAGACCACAAGAGTGCTCCTATGCACCCCAGCGCAGCGCCGGAGTGTTGACGGGAGCGTCCCAGTAGCGGACCATCTCGTCGTCGAGCTTGACCAGCGTGATCGAGCAACCCTGCATCTCCAAGGAGGTGATGTAGTTGCCGATCAGATTGCGCTCGATCGTCAGCCCGTGCTCTTGGGCGATCTTCGCCACTTCGGCGTAGACCACGTAGAGCTCCAGCAGGGGCGTGCCGCCCATGCCGTTGACGAAGGCCAGCACCTTGTCGCCGGACGAGAACGGCAGGTCCTCGAGGATCGGGGTCATGAGGCGCTCCGCGACCTGGGAGGCCGGGCCGATCTTCTCCCGGAAGCGGCCCGGCTCCCCGTGGATGCCGATGCCGATCTCCACCTCGTCCTCGGCGAGCTCGAAGCTCGGCTCCCCGGACGCGGGCGTGATGCACGGGGTCAGGGCCATGCCCATGGACCGTCCCTGGGCGTTGACCCGCCGTCCCAGCTCCGCGACCTCCTGCAGGCTGCGGCGGTCCTCGGCGGCGCCCCCACAGATCTTCTCGACGAGCACGGTGACGCCGACGCCGCGGCGGCCGGCCGTGTACAGCGAGTCCTCCACGGCCACGTCGTCGTTGGTGAGGATGGTCTCGACCTCGATGTCGTCGCCCTTGCCCATCTCGGCGGCCATCTCGAAGTTCATCACGTCGCCGGTGTAGTTCTTGACGATGTGAATGACCCCGGCTCCGCCGTTGACGGCCTTGGTCGCCTCCAGCATCTGGTCGGGCGTCGGTGAGGTGAACACCTCGCCCGGGCACGCGGCGTCCAGCATGCCGGGCCCGACGAAGCCGCCGTGCATGGGCTCATGCCCCGAGCCTCCGCCCGAGATGAGTCCGACCTTTCCCTGTACCGGCGCGTCGGCGCGGATCACGCAGTACGGGTCAAAGGTGACACGGACGCGATCGCCGTGTGCCGCCTGGACCCCGCGCAGCGCGTCCGCGACTACCGCGTCGGGCGCGTTGATTAGTTTCTTCATCGCCTTCTCCTTTAGAACGGGGCGCTGCCGAAGACGGCGTCGAAGAAGATCGCGCCGAGCGCGCCGCCGATCAGCGGCCCGAGCACCGGCACCCACGAATACGACCAGTCCGATGTGCCCTTGCCGGGGATCGGCAGGATTGCGTGCATGATTCGCGGCCCCAGGTCTCGTGCCGGGTTGATGGCGTATCCCGTCGGTCCACCGAGGGAGAGGCCGATGGCCAACACCAGCAGGCCGATCAGCAGCGGGGCCAGGTCCGCCCCTGAGAACACGTTCCACGGGCCGGTGATGGTCAGGACTCCGAAAATCAGCACGAAGGTGCCGATGATCTCGGTGACCAGGTTCCACGCGTAGTGGCGGATCGCCGGGCCGGTCGAGAAGACGGCCAGCTTCAACCCTGGATCCTCCGTCTCACTCCAGTGGAGGAAGTACGCGAGGTACACGAGGAACGCCCCGACCATCGCCCCGATCATCTCTCCGATGAAGTACTTGATCGCCTGAGAGCCGTCGATCCCGCCGTGAATCCAGATGCCCAGCGTGACCGCTGGGTTCAGGTGCGCGCCGTCGAAGAACCCGACGGCGTACACGGCGACCATCACCGCCATGCCCCACCCGAAGGTGATGACGATCCAGCCCGAATTCTGCGCCTTCGACTGGTTGAGCAGTACGGCTGCAACCACTCCATCACCAAGCAGGATCAGGATCGCGGTCCCGATGATCTCCGACGGAATGATGCCCAGCGTCGGGAAATGTAGATGTACGACTACTGCCGCTAGTGCGCCCAATTTCTCTCTCCCTCCTGAGACAACCTGCGGATTTTCGCGATACTAATGTCGCTGGTTCGACAATGTCAAACTCAGTTCGAATTAACTAGTCCTCGGTTCGTCACAGACCATGGCGCGCGGAGGTAGGAGCATCAGGTGCCCGGCAACATCCAGTCCATCGAACGCGCGGCCGCAATCCTCCGGCTGCTCTCAGGCCGCACGCGCCGGCTGGGCGTCGTGGACCTCGCCGGCGAGCTGGGGCTGTCCAAGGGCACGGTGCACGGCCTGCTGCGCACGCTGCAGCACGTCGGCTTCGTGGAGCAGGACACCGAGACCGGGAAGTACCAGCTAGGCCCCGCCCTGCTGCACATGGGCTCGAGCTATCTCGATGGCAACGAGCTGCGGACCCGCGCGCTCAACTGGTCGGATTCCCTGGCGGCGCGCACCCAGGAGGCGGTCCGGATCGGCACGCTGCACGAGGGACAGGTCCTCATCGTCCACCACGTCTTCCGGCCCGACGACAGCCTCCAGACCCTGGACGTGGGGTCGCTGCTGCCGGTCCACGCCACCGCGCTGGGCAAGGTCCTGCTCGCCCACCACCCGTATCTCCTGGCCGACGTGGCCGGCGACGGGCTGCCCTCCTTCACCGACGCCACGATCCACGACCGCGAGCGTCTCGAGCGCGAGCTGCAGCGCGTCCGCGAGCGTGGCTGGGCCGCCGACATCGGCGAGCTCAACCCGGGCCAGGTATCGCTGGCCGCCCCGATCGTCGACCGCGCGGGCCTCACTGCGGGCGCGATGGGTATCTTCGGTCCACCGGAACGTTTGCTGGTGGCCCGGCAGCCGAGAGGAGAACTGTTGGCCTACGTGCGCGAAGCGGCGCGAGCGGTGTCACGCGAACTGGGCGCGATCCCGTGGTGAGAGAGCCGCGGTGGGAGAGGTGGCTTTGAGAGAGCGATACGTCGCCGCGATCGACCAGGGAACCGCCTCGTCTCGATGCCTGGTGTTCGACCGCTCGGGGCGGATCGTGTCCGTGGCCCAGAAGGAGCACCACCACATCTACCCCCGGCCGGGCTGGGTGGAGCACGATCCCGAGGAGATCTGGCGCAATGTCGAGTCGGTGGTCGGCCGCGCGCTCGCCGAGGCGCACCTCGAGGCCTCTGACCTGGTGGCCCTGGGGATCGCCAACCAGCGCGAGACCACGCTGGTGTGGGATCGCGCGACCGGCCAAGCGCTGCACCACGCGATCAACTGGCAGGACACCCGGAGCGACCACATCGTCCGCGACCTGGCTGCCGTGCACGGCGACGCATGGTTTCGCAAGCGCTCCGGTCTGCCGCCCGCCACCTACTTCTCGGGGCCCAAGCTCCGTTGGCTGCTGGACACCGTGCCCGGGTTGCAGGAGCGGGCGCAGGCGGGCGAGGTGCTCTTCGGGACGATGGACTCCTGGCTCATCTGGAAGCTCACCGGCCGCCACCTCACGGACGTCACCAACGCCAGCCGGACCATGATGATGAACCTGCAGACGCTGGACTGGGACGACGAGCTCCTGCGCGCGCTGGACGTGCCGCGCCAGATGCTCCCCGAGATCAGGCCCTCCGCCGAGACCTACGGCGAGGGCGAGGGCCAGCTCGCCGGGGTGCCCGTGGCCGCCGCGCTCGGTGACCAGCAGGCGGCCCTGTTCGGCCAGACATGCTTTGCCTCGGGCGAGGCCAAGTGCACGTACGGGACCGGCAGCTTCCTGCTGCTCAACACCGGCGAGCGCCCGGTAGTGTCCAACAGCGGCCTGCTGACGACGGTGTCCTGCCGCCTCGGCGACGAGCCGCCGACCTATGCGCTGGAAGGCTCGATCGCCGTCACCGGCGCGCTGGTGCAGTGGTTTCGCGACAACATCGGCCTGATCGGCTCGGCCCCGGAGATCGAGACCCTGGCCCGGACCGTCGACGACAACGGCGGCTGCTACTTCGTGCCCGCCTTCTCGGGCCTGTTCGCCCCGCACTGGCGCAGCGACGCCCGCGGCGTGATCGCGGGATTGACCGGCTACATCACCAAGGGTCATCTCGCCCGCGCGATCCTGGAGGCCACGGCCTGGCAGACGCGCGAGGTGGTGGAGGCGATGAGCGCGGACTCCGGCGTCTCGCTGAGCACCTTGCGCGTGGACGGCGGCATGACCGCCAACAACCTGCTGATGCAGTTCCTGGCCGATGTCCTGGACGTCTCGGTGGTGCGACCCATCGTGGCCGAGACGGTGTCGCTGGGCGCCGCCTACGCGGCGGGCCTGGCCGTCGGCTTCTGGCCCGACACCGACGCCCTACGCGCCAACTGGCACGTGGCAGCGCAGTGGCTGCCCGACATGGACCACCACCGGCGCGAGCGCGGCTATCGCAAGTGGCGCAAGGCGGTGGCGCGCACGACCGATTGGCTGGACGACGACGACGAGTAGGCCGCCGGTGGGCGACGAGGACGCCGAGGAGGCCGTGGCCCGGCGGGCTCAGCCCGCGGACGGGCCTTTGATCTTCTCGGCCTTGGGCGCCGAGCGGCGATAGGGCGAGCGTGACGGTCCACCGTCGCCATTCTCGAAGAAGCTCTGGACCCGCTCGATGAGCGCGGCCGTGTCGCTGTTGGGCGGGATCGGCTCACCAAACGACACCGTGATCCGGTGGCGCTTGGACAGCAGCTTGCCGCGCAGCCGCCGCGGCCACAGCCGTCCCGGGGGCATCGCCTCGGCGGTGCCGGTGACGCGGATGGGGATGATCGACAGGTTGTGCGCCGAGGCCAGGACCGCCGCACCGCGTCGCACGCGCCCGGTACCGCCGCCGCGCGACCGCGTGCCCTCCGGGTAGAGCAGCAGATTCCACCCCTGGTCCAGGAGCGTGTCGAGGTGGCTGCCGTCCTTGGCCAGCCCGCCGCCGCCCTTGCGCTCGATCGGCACGGTGTTGAAGATGAGCGACACCGCCGAGGCGACGAGCCGGTTGCGGTAGAAGTAGTCCGCGGCGGCCGCCACCGCGGTGCGCTTGCGCAGCTTGCGGGGCAGCGCGGAGAGGATCACCGGCGTGTCCATGTGGCTCGCATGGTTGGCGACGAGGATGACGGGCGCGGTGATGGCGTTGAGCTTCTCCCGGCCGGTGGCGCGGCGCGCGGCGTAGTAGTCCATGACCGGATTGAGGACAAACCGCATGAAGTTCTCGCGTACGAGCCGCGCCGGTGCCGAGCGTGCCCACGGAAGGTCGAGTTGAGCCGCGGCCGCGCGCAGCTCTCGCCCTCGCTGAGGAGCATTGCGCGCCGCGTCGGTGACGCGACGCTGCCAGGAGCGCTGACGGCGGAAGGGCAACACCGCCCGAGATACCCCCATGCGTGACAACCGTTACAGAATCGTTAGCACGCCCCGGGTTCAGGGCGCTAAGCTCGGCGGCCCTGCCGTCGATAATCGGGAAGGGAGGACGGATGGGCATCGATCCCAACGAGCATCCGGCTCAGCCGGAGCAGCCCGGGGAGGGCTTCGCCGAAGGAGAGGCGCGCCCTGCGGAGTACCCCGAGGACGAGGAGGTCGGGCGCTTCAGCGAAGGGCAGGAGGAACTGCCCGTCGAGGACCCCGAGAAGGTTCATCGCGGCCGCTTCTCAGAGGGCCAGGAGGAGCTGCCCGAGGAGGATCCCGAGAAGCACGAGGAGCGACGCTTCAGCGAGGGTCAGGACATGGAGCCGCCCGGCTACACCCCCTGACGGCTCGTCACCGAAACCGACTCAGCGTCCGGCGCCGCGCTGGGCGGTGAGTCCGCGCGGCCGCGGGGGTACGCGCGCGGAGTGGCCAGCAGCTCGGGGTCCTGACCGGTGAGGGCCATCCACGCCGCCCGCAGGCCGTGGCTGCCCGCGGTCGTGAGCGCGCTGACGCGGTTCTCGAGCTGTCCGACCTGGAGCGCGTCGGCGGGCGGGCGGATGACGCAGATCGCGGGCTCGGCGGACGGGTCCTCGGCACGCGCGGCCAGATCCGCGCTGAGCTCGTCGTAGCGCTCGGAGCGATTGAGGCGCAGCTGCACGAGGGCGGGGTTGAGCTTGGCCAGGTAGCCGTCGGTGAGGCGGGCCACCGCGCTCGACAGCGGGGTGTGGTGCACGCCGTGGGGCCGAGTCTGCAGGACCAGCATGTCGGTCGCCGCGGTCTGGGCGGCGTGCACGGGGATCGCCTCGGCCAGGGTCGCGTCCAGCCAGCGACGGCCGCGGAAGGTGACGGGCGGCCCGGCCAGCCAGGGCAGACGGCCCGAGGCGCGCATGGCGCAGCGGATGTCCTCTGCGTCGCGCAGGCCGCTGAGGTCGGCGATCGCCGCCGAATCGACGTCGGTGGCGGTGCAGTGCAGCTCGATCCCGCTGTCCAGGATCGCGTCCACACGAAGCGGCCGCTGGTGGCGCCACACCTCGCCGATCACGTAATCCATGTCGAAGAGGGGGCGGCGGCGCAGCAGCGTCTCGCGGAAGTTGACGAAGCTCGGGTCCCCGAACCCGTGGGGGTACAGCGCGGCGAGGTAGGCGGCCTGGCCGGCGAGCAGGAAGGCGCCGTTGAACGCGCCGGCGGAGGCGCCGTGGACTTCGTCGAAGGCGTCGCGCAGGCCGAGCTGCTCGATCGCCGCCGTCATCCCGGCCGAGACGACGCCCCGCATGCCCCCGCCTTCGATGACCAGCGCGATCCGGCGCCCGTCGGTGCGCTCGCCGGGCCTGGAGTCCTCGTCGCGCCGTCGCAGGATCGCCTTGACCACGGGGTGCTCGCGCCGGTCCTCGGTCACGGTCGCCGGGTGGCGGTGCGGGTCGGGGGAGAACTTCTTCAGCACGGTGAGTCGCATCGCAGCGAGGGTACTGTTACCCGTCGTGGCCTCGCTTGGACAGAGTGCGCTTCCGGTCTCGCGCATGGGCTTGGGGCTGGCCGCTCTGGGACGGCCGGGCTACATCAACCTCGGCCATGCCCAGGATTTCGAAGGTGAGCGCGCCGTCGCGTCGATGCGGGCCCGTGCGCACGAGGTGCTCGATGCCGCCTATGCGGGCGGGGTGCGGTACTTCGATGCCGCGCGCTCCTACGGGCGGGCCGAGGAGTTCCTGGGGAGCTGGCTGGCCGAGCGCGGCCTGAATCCGCCCCAGGTGACGGTGGGGTCGAAGTGGGGCTACACCTACACCGCGGACTGGCGCGTCGACGTCGAGGTGCACGAGGTCAAGGACCTCACGATCGACACCCTGCGCCGCCAGGAGGCCGAGACGCGATCGTCTCTGGGTGGCGCGCTGCGGCTCTACCAGATCCATTCCGCCACGCTGGACAGCGGCGTCCTGGAGGACGGAGACGTCCGGGCGGAGCTGGCCCGGCTGCGCGCGGACGGCGTGTTCATCGGCTTGTCGACGACGGGTCCGCGGCAGGTCGACACGATCAGGCGCGCGCTGGATGTCGGCGGCTTCGACGCGGTGCAGGCGACCTGGAACGTGCTCGAGCCCTCTGCCGGCCCGGCGCTGGCGGCCGCCCACCACGCCGGGCTCGGCGTCATCATCAAGGAGGCCGTTGCCAACGGCCGGCTGACGGGCCGCGGCGACACCCCCGAGCTGCTCACGGCCGCTCGCGAGCTCGGCGTCACACCCGACGCCCTGGCACTGGCGGTGGTCCTGGCGCAGCCGTGGGTCGACGTGGTCCTGAGCGGCGCCTCGACGGTGGGCATGCTGGAGAGCAACCTCCGCGCCCTGAGCGTGGGGGTCCCGGACGACGTCCTCGAGCGCATGAACGGTCTGGCCGAGCCGGCCGAGCGCTATTGGGAGACGCGGTCCGCCCTGCCCTGGACCTGATTGGGACCTGATTGGGACCTGATTGGGGTCGGCGCCCGATGCCGTGCCTCTGACGCTGCGGGCACGATAGGGGTGTGGCCTCCGGAGAGCTGATCGTCATCCTCGCCGTCGCCGCGGTCACTCTGCTGGCCGTGGCCGCCCTGCGGCAGGTGGGGGTCCCCAGCTCGGCGGTGCTCGTCGTCGCCGGGCTGGTGATCGGCTTTTTGCCCTTCGTCCCCGACGTGTCGCTCGACCCCCACGTCGTGCTTCTCGGCCTCCTGCCGCTGCTGCTCTTCGACGCGGCGGCGACGTCGTCGGCCACCGCCTTCGTGCGCAACGCCCGCTCGATCGGGCTGCTGGCCGTGGGGTTGGTGGTGGCCACCGCGCTCGGAGTCGCGGCGGTGGCCCACTGGATCGGACATCTGCCGTGGGCCATGGCCTTCGTGCTGGGGACGGCGGTGGGTCCCACCGACGCGGCTGCGGCGACGAGCGTCGCCCGGCGGCTCGGCCTTCCCCGTCGGCTGGTGACGATCCTGGAGGGTGAGTCGCTGTTCAACGATGGAGCCGCCCTCGTCCTCTACGGGACCGCGGTGACCGCCGCCACCAGCGGAAACTTCGAGGCGCCGCACGCCCTGGGCGAGATCGTGTACGCCGCGGCCGCGGGCACGGCCATCGGCCTGGCCGTGGGCGTCGTCGGCCGGGCGCTGCGCAATCGCATCGACGACCCGCCGATCGAGATCGCGGGCTCGATGCTCATCGCCTACGCCGCGTACCTGCCGGCCGAGGCGCTGCATGCCTCCGGCGTCCTGGCCGCCGTGACCGCGGGCCTCTATCTGGGCTGGCACAGCGGCGGCAGCGCCTTTTCGGCCCGCAGCCGCCTGCAGTCCCGTGCCTTCTGGGAGACGCTCGTGTTCCTCATCGACGCGGCGCTGTTCGTGGTCGTGGGGCTCTCGTTTCACACTTTCACCGAGCAGGCGCGCGGACCGGTGGGGCGACTGGTCGTCACGGGTATCGCCGTCGTGGCGGCGGTGATCGTGATCCGGTTGGCCTGGATGGAGGGGACGGGCTGGCTGACCCGGGTCCTGCGCCGGGCCTCGCCCCTGGACGAGCAGGACGCCCCCGACCAGGCCGGATGGCGCCAGCGCCTGGTCATCGGCTGGGCGGGGATGCGCGGCGCGATCACCCTGGCGGTCCTGCTGGCGGTGCCCCTGACCACCGATGCCGGACAGCCGCTCGCCGGGCGCGACGACATCATCTACCTGGGGTTTGCCGTCATCATCGCGACCCTCGTAGGGCAGGGCCTGACGCTGCCGCTCCTGGTCAGGCGGCTCGGCCTGACCGAGCACCCGGCGGTCGCCGAGGCTGAGCGCCAGGGACGGCTCGCGCTCACCCGGGCCGTGCTGGCCCGCCTGCAGGACCTCGGCGGCGACGGCGTGGCGCCCGAGGTGCTCGACGGGCTCCGGGCGCAGTACCTGGCCCGCCGCCAACGCCTGGAGTCCGGCGACGACGCCGACATGGTCGAGGAGGCGGCGGATGCCGCCGGGGCCGAGCGCGCGCTGCGCCGCGAGCTCATCGACGCCCAGCGCGAGGCGCTGGCGCGGCTGCGCCGCGAGCGGCGGATCGGCGTGACGACGGCACGCAGGATCGAGCACGATCTGGACCTGGAGGACGCGCGGTTGTCGTAGCGTGGACGACATGCCGCTGCGCAACCGGGGCACCCCGCTGGGCGAGGTCATCGCCGATCCGGCCCGCGGTCTGATCTATGCCAACCGCGGCGTCCTGGTCGACGCGCGCGGTGGTGTGCGGCGACGCTTTGACGGACGGCGCTGGATCGCGTGCCGCCTGGAGTTCAAGGGCCGCCGGCGCTCGCCGCTGATGGCGCCCGGGCGCTACACCGAGCTGTTCTTCCTCGACGAGGCGACGGCGTTTGCCGCCGGCCACCGGCCCTGCGGCGAGTGCCGGTATGAGGACTACCGGTGCTTCAGCGCGATCTGGCAGCGGCTGCACCCCGGGCAGATCGGCGCCGACGCGATGGACGAGCAGCTGCAGGCCGAGCGCATTGACCCCGCCACCCGTGGACAGCGCCGCCACGCGATGGCGTCCGGCGATCTGCCCGACGGGACGTTCGTCCTGCGCGACACGCGGGCGTGGCTGGTACTGGGCGGCGAGCTGCGCGAGTGGACGCCCGCAGGATACGTCGGCGAGCGGCGGGAGCGCCCCTCGTCCGGGGCGGCGGTCGTGCTCACCCCGCCGTCGCTGGTGGGGGTGCTGCGCGCCGGATGGGAGCCGGCGACGGTGCCGTTCCTGCACCCCAGCGCCCAGGCCGCCAGTTAGGCCGTCGCCGGCTGGTCCTGCTCCAGGAAGGCCTGGACGCGGTCGCGGTAGGGCGCGCGGTCATAGCTGTTGACCAGGGCGCCGGCCATACGCACCGGATCCCCGAAGAAGTAGTACTCATAGAGGGCCTGGCGCCCCGCGAAGGCCGAGATGCAGGCGTCCCAGACGAGGCGGAACAGCCGGACGCGGTCGGGGCCGTTCAGGGTGGCCGACTGCAGATAGCGTTCGACGTCGTCGTGGGCCGGACCGGCGACGTCGGCCTCGGTGGGCAGCGCCATCAGCCCGCTGGCGCCGAGCTTGCGCAGGATCTCGGGGAAGCGCTGGTAGAGCTTGGGGTACCAGTTGCGGGCGGCGTTGAGCGGCTCCCAGCGCGGCGTCATCACGGCGTATTCGTTGACGGCGGCGTCGGCCTCGGCGGCCCGGACGAAGGCGCGGATCCCCTCCAGCGCGATGATGACCTCGGCGACGTTCTCCTGAACGTGTGAGAACTGCTCGATGCCGATCGCCTCGGTGAGGAGGCTCACCACGCCGAGCATGAACTCGGTCTTGGCCGTGGTGCGCGCCGTCACCTGATGGGTCATGTGGTTGATGGCGCCGGTCTGGGTGTAGAGGCCGTTGCACAGGTCGGGGTGGCCGAGCATGAAGCAGCGCTCGAACGGCACCTTGACGTCGTCGAAGATGACGACCGCGTCCATCTCCTCAAAACGCGAGCCCAGTGGGTGGTCGAAGTGGCCGCGCCCGTAGTCGGCGGACTCGCGGCACAGAAAGCGCAGTCCGGGGGCGTCGCAGTTGATGGCGAACGCGTAGGAGTAGGGCTCGTCCTCGGGCCGTCCGCGCAGCAGGGTGGAGGGGAATACGAGCAGCTCGTCGGCGATCGGGCCGATGGTGGCGAGCAGCCGGGCGCCGCGCACCACGATCCCGCTGTCGTCCTGGGAGACGATCTGCGCGGAGATCTCCCCCCCCAGCTGCTCTGAGGGCGGCCGACTGCGGTTGACCTGCGGCGGGATGAGGGTGTGAGTGAGGAGCAGGTCCTCCTCGCGCACCTTCTCGTAGTACCGGGCGATGTTCTCCCCGAAGGCGCCGTCGGCCTGGCCGAACCAGTCCCCGGCCTCGCTCAGGGCCATCAGGCAGGAGTTGAGATAGTCGCCGGTGCGGCCGAGGAAGCCGTTGGAGACCCGCGCCCACGCGCTCATCATCTCCCGGCGCCTGACGAGATCCTCGGCGGTGCGCGGAACCATGAACGAGGTGCCGACCCGGTCGCCGGTGGTGGGCGACTCGTAGGTGAGCACGTCGCGGTGCTCGGGGTCGTGCTGGAGGTCGTAGAGGTGGGCGTACGTGCGCACGACGTTGCGAAAAGCGGGGTGGTCGGGGATCCCGGTGCTCACCATCTCGCCGTGAATGTGGACGGTGGGGCTCGAGGCCGCCAGGCGCTCGATGTACTCGCTGCCGGTGCGCGCTGCCATGACTTCCGTCTCCTCGTCGTTGACGCGGCCCCCGTTTATAGCACGCATATCGTGCGATGCGCACAGATAACGTACACTACGTGAGGTGGGCCTCTCGCAGTCATCGCTGACGCTCGAACGGGGGCTGCGGGTGCTGCGCATCCTGGCCGAGCATCCCGAGGGCCTGACGGTGTCCGGGCTGGCCGAGGCGCTTGACACCCACCGCGCCGGCATCTACCGGCTCCTGGGGCCGCACCTGTCAGAGCGCCTCGTGCGGCGCCGCGATGACCGCTACTACCTGGGTGCCGGCCTGGTCGAGCTGGCCAGCCGCGTGCAGCCCCGCCTCCAGGAGGTGGCGGGGCCGCTGCTGCAGTCCCTGGCCGACGAGCTCACCGCTACCGCTGCCCTGACCGTGCGCGACGGGGAGGACGCGGCCATGGTGCTCGACGTGCGCTCGCCCCGCCACGCCGACATGCACATCAGCTACCGCCCCGGCCTACGCCACCCCGTCGCCATCGCCGCCTCGGGCATCGCCATCCTGGCCGGCGCTCCCGCGCGGGCCACCGAGCGCGCCGAGGTGGCCGAGGCGCGCGAGCGCGGGTGGGCGAAGTCCACGGGCGAGCTCCTCCCGGGGGCCGCCGGGGTGGCCGCGCCGGTGCGGGTCGCGGACGGCGCGAGCGCAGGTGGGGGCGCGGGTGACGCCGAGGCCGCGGTCAGCGCGGTGTGGATTGGCGAGCGCGACGATGCGGCGATGGCCCGCGCGGTCATGGCCACTGCACGCACCCTCGCCGCTGCTCTCTGACCCCGAGGCTGGGGGGAGACCAGACCGCAAGTGCGGCTGGACGCGACGTGGCTCGCTTTCCCGCGCAGGGCGGGGGTAATAGAGCCCGCTGCGGGGGGTGGAGCGTTGCGGGCTCGCAAACCCCCGCGGCGCGGGGCGGCGGATCAGGCGGGCGCGGAGACCGGGACGTCGAGGTCGACGTGCGGGCTGGTGGCCAGCAGCGCGCGCACCTTCTCCCGGCCGGCGTCGCTCAGGGGCGCCAGGGGCTCGCGCGCGTGATCGGAGGCCAGCAGGCCGAGCTGCTTCATCACCCACTTGACCGGCACCGGGTTGGTCTCCGCAAAGGCGGCGTCGACGAGCGGGTGCAGGTCGTAATGCAGCGCGCGGGCCCGCTCGTGGTCGCCCGACACGAACGCGTCGTAGAGGTGGGCGACGGGATCGGGAGCGAAGTTGCCCACGCACGACAGATGCCCCGCGCCACCCAGGCAGAGCATCGGATAGCAGAGCAGCTCGATGCCCGAGAGGGCGATGAAATCGGTGCCGGCCTCGTTGAGGACATAGGAGACGTGCTCGAAGTCCCGGGTCGTCTCCTTGATGCCGACGACGTTGGGATGGGCCCGGCGCAGCCGCCCCACGGTGGCCGGCGCGACGTCGACCGCCGCGCGGACCGGGACGTTGTAGACGATGATCGGCAGCGCGGGGAACTCTGCGGCCACGCGCGAGTACCACCGGAACAAGCCCTCCTGCTGGGCGCGGCCATAGTAGGGCGTCACCACCAGCGCCGCCGTGGCCCCCAGACGCTCGGCCTCCGCCGTCAGCTCGAGCGTCTCGGCCATGAGGGCCGTCCCGGTGCCGGGAAGGAACGGGACGCGCCCGCCGATCGCCGCCGCCGCGGCCCGCATCACGCCGATGCGCTCGGCCACGGTCATGGAGGTCGGCTCGCCGGTGGAGCCGCCCACCGAGATGCCGTGGGTCCCGCGCGACAGCTGCCACTCGATCAACCGTGGAACGGCGTCGAGATCGAGCTCACCGGTATCGGTGAAAGGGGTGATGAGCGGGGTGATGGCGCCGCGTACCGCAGACGCGTCGCCGGCGAACGGGCGGCTCATTCTCGGGGCTCCTCGCTTCGTCGGGCTTTCCAGTTCTCATAGTCGGCGCGGCGGTCCTCCGACAGCGGGTACAGGCCGCGGAAGGACTCGCCGGCCTTGACCCGCTCCAGCGCGAAGGCCTCGCGCTCTTCCACCTCGACCGCGGCGTGGGCGATCTCCTCGGCGAGGCTGCGGGGCAGGACGACCACGCCCTCGGCGTCGCCCACGATGACGTCGCCGGGCAGGACCAGGACGCCGGCGCACGTGATGGGGACGTCGACGTCCAGCGGGATGTGGGCGTTCCACAGCGACGACGCGTTGGCGCTGCGGTAGTAGGTGGGGATGTCCAGATCGGCCACGCCGGGGGTGTCGCGCACGCCGCCGTCGGTGACGATGCCGCTGCCCCCGCGGGCCAGCACCCGGGCGGCCAGAATGTCGCCGATCGTGCCGGCGCCGGGCTCGCCGCGCGCTTCCATGATCAGCACCTCGCCCTCCGAGACCGACTCGATCGCGCGCTTCTGCGCGTCCTCAGAGCCCTGCATGGCCTTGCGCACGTCGGCGCGGATCGCCACGTAGCGCAGCGTATGGGCGTAGCCGACCATGCGCAGATCCGGTCGGGTGGGGCGCAGGCCCGTGAGGAACGTGGTCTCGATCCCGCGCCGGGTGAGCTGCACGGTCAGGGTCGCCGTCGAGACCTGGCGCAGCGCCGCCACGGCATCGGCGGAGAGCCGGGGCGGGCGCGTCGGCACGGCTCCGGTGGCAAACGCCCGCGCTTCGGCGGTCACCTTTGGCATCGCGCCATACGCGCGCAGGGCAGCGGGTGCCTCCACCACGGTACTGGTCACGGTGCCGGCGCCCTCGAGCGTCACCTCGACCACGTCCCCGGGCGCGACGACGTTGGCCCCGGCCGGCGTGCCGGTGAGGATGACGTCGCCCGGCTCGAGCGTCATGAACCGCGACAGGTCCGCCAGCAGCTGGGCGAAGGAGAAGATCAGGTCGGCGCCGGTGGTGTCCTGGCGCACCTCGCCGTTGACCGCGGCGGTCAGGTGCAGGGTGGCGGGGTCGACGCCCGCGGCGGGCATCGCGGGCCCAAGTGGCGTGTACCCGTCCTGGCCCTTGGCCATGACGTTGGAGCCACGGTCGGCCCAGCGGAAGTCGTGCAGGCCGAAGTCGTTGGCGGCGGCATACCAGCCGATGAAGCCGGTGGCGTCCTCCGGGGTCACGTTCCGCGCCGGCCGGCCGATGATGACCGCGATCTCTCCCTCGAAGGCCAGCAGCTCGGTGCCCTGCGGACGTACGACCTCCCCGCCCTCGGACAGCGACGTCGTCGGCTTGAGGAAGTACGAGGGCTCCGTGGGTGTCCGCCCGCGCTGCGCGGCGCGGCTGTGGTAGTTGAGGTGGACGCCGATGACCTTGCCGCCGGTCAGCCCACCCGGCAGCTCTGCGCGTGGCGACACTAGGCGAGGACCTCGGTGTGCTGGGCGCGCTCGTCCACGTTGGCCGGCACGACCGGCACCGTCTCGCCGTCGGGGCCGATGAGCAGGCTCGACTCGTCGTACCAGCTGTCGGGGGCCCGGGCGCCCCAGAACGACCGGCACCGCGGGTCGTTGACCGACCAGCGCAGCGGCTTGTGGTCAGGGTCGCCGGTGTAGTAGTCGCAGGAGTAGAGTTCGATGCGGTGGCCGTCGGGGTCGCGCAGGTAGACGAAGAACGCGTTGGAGACGCCGTGGCGGCCGGGCCCGCGCTCGATCACGTGTGAGTGGTGGCCGCCGGCGAGCTGATCGCATGCGCGCAGCACCCCGGCGGGCTCGGCGATCCAGTAGGCGAAGTGGTGCAGCCGGGGCCCGGTGCCGGCGGTCAGGGCCACGTCGTGCACCGTCGGCTTGCGCAGCAGCCACGCGCCGGTGATCTGCTCCGTCTGCGGATCGTCGGTGGAGATGTACTCGCTGCAGCGAAAGCCCAGCTCCAGCCACCAGCGGAAGGTGTCCTCGACTCGGGGGGCGTGGAGGTTGACGTGATCGAAGCGCAGGATCGGCGCGCCGCGGTGCAGGTCAAAGCGCTGATGCTGGGTCTCGAACTGGTCGATGGCCGCAAAGAACTCCAGCGGATAGCCGAACGGGTCCCACAGGCGCAGCGACCGCGCCATGCCCGGCTCGGTGTCTCCCTCGCTCCACCGCGCGACCAGTCCGCCGTCCCGCGCGAACCCGTGCAGGCGGTCGAGGTCCTCCTCGGTCCTGACCCGGAAGCCGAGCCGGGCGGCGGCGGCGGGGTGGGTGGGGGCGGATTGGCGCAGGATGAGCGAGTGGTGCTGGCGTTCCTCCCAGCCGCGCAGGTAGACCGCATCCTCGGTCCGGGCCGAGACGATCATCCCCAGCAGCTCGGCATAGAAGCGCTCGGAGGCGGCCAGGTCGGTCACCCGCAACTCCACGAAGGCGGCGCGCATGATGTCGAACGGCGGGGTCGCCGGAGGCGTGTTGGCGAGCTGCTGTGCGGACGAGGCCATCAGTCCTCGTCGCCGAGCCCCAGCCGCGGGATGTGGTGGGAGCCGAGCGCCACGTGCACGATCTCGGTCTCGCAGTAGAAGTCAAAGGCGTAGTCGCCCCCCTCGCGCCCGATGCCGCTCGCCTTGACGCCTCCGAACGGGGTGCGCAGGTCGCGTACGTTCTGGGAGTTGATCCAGCACATGCCGGTGTCGATGGCGTGGGCCACGCGGTGGGCCCGGCGGATGTCGTTGGTCCACACGTAGGCGGCCAGCCCGTAGGGCGTGGCGTTGGCCAGCCGGACGGCCTCGGCCTCGTCGGAGAACGGCATCGCCACCAGCACCGGGCCGAAGATCTCCTCCTGGAAGACCTGCATGTCCTCGGTGACGTCGGCGATGACCGTTGCCTGCAGGAAGTTCCCGGCGTCCAGACCCGGCGGGCGCTCCCCACCGGCCAGGACGCGGGCACCCTCGGCGCGCGCGGAGGCGATGTAGTCCAGCACGCGCTCGTGGTGCTCGGGGCGGATGAGCGGCCCGAGCTCGGTGCGGGGGTCGATGGGGTCGCCGACGCGGATGTTCCGGGCCCGCGCCGCCACCGCGCTCACGAGCTGCTCGTAGAGCCCCTCCTGCACCAGCAGCCGCGAGCCCGCGGTGCAGCGCTGTCCGTTCATGGTGAAGATCTGCGCCAGGGCGGCGTCGACGCACAGCTCGGGATCGGCGTCGTCGAACACCACCACCGGGGACTTGCCGCCCAGCTCGATCGAGGACCGCTTCAACGTGGGCGCTCCGGCGGCGATGATGGTCTGACCGGTGGTGGTCTCGCCCGTGAAGCAGATCAGGTCGACGCCGGGATGGGCACTCAGCGCCGCACCCGCCGTCTCGCCAAAGCCCTGCACCACATTGAACACGCCCGGCGGCACCCCGGCCTCCTCGATCACGCTCGCCAGCAGAGTCGCGGTCAGCGGCGACCACTCGGCGGGCTTGAGCACGACGGTGTTGCCCGCGGCCAGCGCTGGAGCGATCCGCCACGTCGACAGCATCAGCGGTGCGTTCCACGGCATGATCAGCCCGGCCACGCCGACGGGCTTGCGGATCGTGTAGTTGAGGAACTCGTCGCCCACCTGGAAGGAGCGGCCGTGCAGCTCGGTGACGACGCCCGCGTAGTACTCGAAGTTCTGCGCCGCGCGGGCCGCCAGGCCCTTCATCTGCGCGATGGGCATCCCGATGTCGGCCACCTCGCGCTCGATGAACTCCTCGGTGTGAGCCCGGATCCCGTCGGCGATCCGGCGCAACGCCGCCGCCCGCTCGGAGGCCTTCAGGCGGGGCCACGGGCGGGCGGGATCGTCAAACGCGCGACGGGCGGCGATGACGGCGCGATCGACGTCCTCGGCCTCGCCCGCCGAGGCGAGCGCCAGCACCTCGTTGGTCGCCGGGTTCAGCGACGTGAAGGTCTCGGCGGCGGCGCTGGCCTGGAAGCGGCCGTCGATGTAATGCTCCTGAGTCCCGTACGCCTGCTCAGTCGAGATGGCCATATACGCGATCCTATCTGATCGGGGTATATGATCGGCGCGTGGCCGCATCGGCGCCGACCAAGCAGCAGCAGGTCTACGAGGTCCTGCGCGAGCGGATCCTCAGCGGCGCCTACGGCCCCGGGTTCCGTGTCGTGATCGACCAGGTGGCGACGGAGTTCGCAGTGTCGGCCCTGCCGGTGCGCGAGGCGATCCGCCGGCTCGAGGCCGAGGGGCTGATCGTCTACCGCGCCAACGCCGGTGCCCAGGTGGCGCCCGCCGAGCCCGAGCTCTTCGAGGACCACATGACCGTGCTGGCGCTGCTGGAGGGCTACGCGACCGCCCTGGCGGCGCCCCACCTCAGCGCCGAGGATCTGCGCGGTCTCGAGCGGCACACCGACGACATGGTGGCGGCCATGGAGGGCATGGACTCGCTGGCCTTCGGCCGCCACAACCGCGCCTTTCATCGCGTCATCTACGAGCGGTGCCCCAATCCGAGCCTGGTGGCCATGCTGCGCGACGTCGATCGCCGCCTGGACGCGATCCGCACCACCGTGTTCGTCCACATCCCCTATCGCGGCGCAAGCTCGGTGGCCGAGCATCGTGAGCTCATCGAGCTGCTGCGCGACGGCGCCGCGGCCAAGCGGATCGAGGCTGTGGCCCGCCGCCACAAGCTGCGGACGGTGGAGAGCTTCCGCGCCTGGCAGCGCGAGCAGGCCGCGGCCGCCGGTCGTTAGTCGATCAGGCGCGCCTGCAGCCGCCAGATCGCCAGCCGCCACATGATCACCGCGAACGCCAGCAGCACCGCCAAGTGCACGAAGTCCGCCGAGTCGTAGGCCGACAGCGAGACATCGCGCACCAGCGCGACACAGTGATACAGCGGGTTGAACTTGGCGATGGCGTGCAGCACGGGCGGCAGTGAGGAGATGGGAAAGAAGGTGCCGGCCACCAGGAACATCGGGGTCAGGACCGCGCTGGTCACGTAATTGAAGTTGTCGATGGTCTTGGCCACGGCCGCGATGAGGACGCCGAAGCCGGCGAAGCCAAAGCCGGTGATGAAGCCGATGAACGGGACCAGCAGCATCCCCCAAGCAGGATCCAGGCCGAAGGCCAGCCCCACGAGCAGCGGCGCCATGCCGTAGACCCCGGCGCGGATCGAGATCCACGTGATCTCCGCGGTGACGAGCTCCTCCACGTCGACGGGGGCGGCAAGCAACGCGTCGTACGTGCGCTGAAACTGCCAGCGGATGAACGTGTTGAACATCCCGGGGAAGGCCGAGGAGAAGAGCACCGCCGTGGCCACCACCCCGGTCGCGACGTACTGGACGTACTTGACCTCACCGACGTTCGAGATCAGCGATCCGAACCCCAGTCCGAAGGCCAGCAGGTAGATCGTCGGCTGCACGATCGAGGAGAAGGTGGTGGCCTTCCAGTAGCGCCTGAACAGCACGATGTCGCGCATCATCACGCCGGCCAGCGCCGCGGGCTCGAGGCGATGCACACGTCTGGCCGTGCTCATTCGATCTCCTGTCCCGTCAGCGCCACGAAGGCATCCTCGAGGTTGGCCGGACGCCGTACGCCCTCCGGCGCGTCCCCATTGAGCCGCTCGGCGCCGAGCAGGGCCACCGCCGGCCCGCTGCGCCGGTAGCGCCACCCGCGCTCGGCGGCCAGGGTCTCGAGCTCGGCCAGGTCCGACGGCGGCCCGTAGACCTCCAGCACCTCCTCGCCCGCGTGCGCGCTGACCAGCTGCGCCGGAGTGCCCTGGGCGATGATCCTCCCGGCTGACATCACGGCGACGGTGTCGGCCAGGCGCTCGGCCTCCTCGATGTAGTGCGTGGACATCAGCACGGTCACGCCCTCCGCGCGCAGCCCGTCGATGAGCGACCACAGCTCCTGGCGCACCTGCGGATCCAGTCCCACCGTGGGCTCGTCGAGCAGGACGAGGCGCGGCCGGTGGATGAGCCCGCGGGCCACGAGCAGCCGGCGTCGCATTCCGCCCGACAGCTCGCGGACGATCGTGTCGGCGCGGGGCTTGAGGTTGGCGATGCCCAGCGCGCGCTCCACGGCGGCGTCGCGCTCGGCCCGGGGCACGCGGTACAGCCGCGCGAACACCGCCAGGATCTGGCGCGCGGTCAGCTCGATGTCGAGATTGTCCTGCTGGGGCACCACGCCCATCGCCATCCGCGCCTGCTTGGAGTCCGCGGGGAGGGTGTGTCCCAGGACCTCGATCGTGCCCTCGTCGGCGAGCGTCTGGGCGGTGAGCATCCGCATTGTCGTCGACTTGCCCGCCCCGTTGGGCCCGAGCAGTCCGAAGCAGATCCCGGGCCGCACGACCAGATCCAGCCCATTGACGGCCGTGACCTGGCCGTAGCGCTTCACCACCCCGCGCAGCTCGATGGGCGCCCTCTCCTCGTCCACTGCGCTCAGAGTAGCCGGGCCTCCTGCCCGCACGTTCAGCAGGTCGTCGCGTTCGTGGCCGCGCCTAATCGGTCGACGGGTCGTCGGCCTCGCCGCCGCCGTTGGCGCCGTTGGGCTCGCTGCCGCTTGCGGATTCTGCCCCGCCACCGGGCATCTTGAAGATCTGGGCCATCTGGGCGGCGACCATGATGTCGCCGGCAAGCTGGATGCGGCCCTTGAAGTAGGCGGCCATGGGATCGGAATTGCCGCTGATGAGCCGCAGGAGCTCCACACCGTCCATGGTGATCGTGAGCTTGGGGTCGGGCCCCTGGCTGCCGCGAGTGGTGCGGGCCGTGCCGTTCTCGACCTCGAGCAGGTAGGTGTCGACGCCTTCGTCGGCGCGGCCGGTGATGTTCCAGCGGATCGCCGTCCTGACGTTCGCGGCCGCTCTGGCGTCCAGCTGCCGGGGCATCTGCCAGAAGACCCCGTCGAGCACGGGCCGCCGGGCAGGTGACTTCATGATCTGATCCAGCCGCTCCGGGGGCGCCTCGCGCACCAGCCGACCGAGACCATCGGCGATCTGTGCCGGGGCCTCGGCGGCGAGCTTCTTGAGCTGGTCCAGCGCGCGCTGGGGGTCAAAGCCGAAACTCATCTCGAGACATGACGGTACTAGGTGCCGGGTGGCCCGCCGGCCGGTGCGGCCAGGCGCAGGACGGCGATGGCCCGGGCCAGGCGGCGGACGCCATCCGCGATCGCGGGCTCGCTGAGATCGGAGTAGCCGAAGATGAGCCCGTGACGCGTCGCGGGCGTCAGGCGGTACGGCCTCACGCCGGCGATGACGACGCCCTCGGCCGCGGCGGCCTCGATCACCGAACCCTCGTCCAACCCCTCCGGCAGCCACGCCACCAGGTGCAGCCCGGCGGCAATCCCGACAGGCTCGAGCTCGGGCAGGTGGTGGGCCAGAGCCGCCAACAGCGCGTCGCGGCGGGATCGATAGATGGGTCGCATGCGCCGCAGATGGCGATCGAACTCGCCGCGCACCAAAAAGTCCGCGAAGGTCAGCTGGTCCAGGATGGGCGAGCCGCGATCGGCCAGCAGCTTGGCCTCGGCCACCGGCTCGACGAGATCTCGGGGCAGGACGAGCCAGCCGAGGCGGAACCCTGGCGCCAGCGTCTTGCTTGCGGTGCCGGCGTACACGACGCGGTCGGGGTCCAGGCCCTGCATCGCCCCGATGGGGGCGCGGTCATAGCGATACTCGGCGTCGTAGTCGTCCTCGACGACGAGCGCACCTGTGCGCTGTGCCCACTCGAGCACGGCGGCGCGCGCCTCGGGGCTGAGCACGCCCCCGGTGGGCCACTGGTGGGAGGGAGTGAGGATGAGGGCGTCGGCACGGAGGGCTGACACTGCGTCGACCCGGACCCCGTCGTCGCCCACGGGAACGCCGGCCACCTCCATCCCCAGCCGCTCGGCGAGGGGACGGGCGTCATCGGACGCCGACGGATCCTCCACGGCGATGCTCCGGGCGCCACGCGCGGCGAGCACGCCCATGAGCAGTGTGACCGCCTGCGCGTACCCGTTGGTGAGCACGATCTTCTCCCGGGTGGCACTGGTGCCCCGCACGCGGTTGAGGTACGCGGCGAGCGCCGACCTCAACTCCGTCGCGCCACGCCCGTCGAGGTAGCCGAGACGGTCGTCGGGCGCCTCGGTGAGGACACGGCGCACGGAGCGCAGCCACGCGGCGCGCGGAAACGCGCCGACGTTGGCGCGGCCGTAGCCGAAATCGACGACGGGGCCAGCCGGGCGCGCCGGACCAGCCCGAGGCCCCGGGGTCGGCGTCGGCATCGGCGAGGGATCGCCGGGGCGGTCGGCCGCACGGGCTGCGTCCGCCACCTGTGTGTAGCCGCCGCTGCGGCTGGTGAGGTAGCCCTCGGCGACAAGCTGGGCGTAGGCCTCGACCACGACACCACGCGAGACCCCCAACTGGGCGGCCAGGGCTCGGGTGGGCGGAAGTGCCGCACCCCCGGGCAGGGCTCCCGAGCGAATCCGCGCCCGGATCGCGGTCTCGATCTGGCGGTGCAGGGCCTCGCCGCCGTCCCGGTCAAGCGCGATCAGGAGCTCAGAGACCGGCGATAAATTGGTACTTGAAACCACCACCAAAACGGACCTTATCAAGAGGACCGATTCCTGGGAGCCTGCACGGCATGACCACTACACCGCAGCGTCCCACCCCTTCCAGCCGTCCTCACCTCGACGGCCAGGTCCTCACCCCCGGCGCGCCGGGCTATGACTCCGCGCGTTCGCTCTGGAACGGCATGATCGACCACCGTCCCGCCCTCATCGTCCGTTGCGCCGGCGTCGACGACGTCATCGCCGCGGTGCGGATCGCGCGCGAGCACGACCTGGAGATCGGCGTGCGCTGCGGCGGGCACAACATCGCCGGTCTCGCCGTCCCCGACGGGGGGCTCATGATCGATCTCTCGGGCCTGCACCGCGTCGCCGTCGACCCGGTCGCCCGCCGTGCCCGCGTGCAGGGAGGCGCCATGCTGGGCGCCCTTGACCGAGCGACGCAGCGCCACGGCCTGGCCACGACGGCCGGCAACGTCTCGCACACCGGCGTCGGCGGGCTGACGCTGGGCGGGGGGATGGGCTGGCTGGCGCGCCAGCATGGTCTGACCTGCGACAACGTCGTCTCCTACACCGTCGTCACCGCCGGCGGCGAGGTGGTGCGAGCCACCGCCGACGAGCATCCCGAGCTCTTTTGGGGGCTGCGCGGCGGCGGCGGCAACTTCGGGATCGTGGTGGAGTTCGAGTTCCGCGTGCACCCCGTGGGGACGCGCGCCCTGGTAGCCGACCTCAGCTTCCCACTCGATCGTGCCGCCGCCGCGCTGCGCGGCTGGCGCGAGCTGGCCGCCGAGGCGCCGCGCCAGGCCACGCTGACCGCCGCGATCTCCGGCGGCTCCGTGACGCTCGGGTATGTGTGGGTGGGGGATCCGGCGGCGGGACGCGCACTGCTCCCAGCGCTGCGCTCGATCGGTCGCGCCGATGCAGAGTCAGTCGCCGAACTGTCCTATCTGACGCTCCAGACTCGCGATGATTCCCTCGAGGGTCACTCCTACCGGCGCTATTGGAAGGACCACTACCTGCCCGAGCTGTCAGACGGCGCCATCGCCGCCATGGTGGACCGCGATCCCCAGGACCCCACTCTGCCCGCCGTCAGCCTTCAGGCCTACGGCGGCGCGATCGCCGACGTCGAGGACGACGCGACCGCGTTCAGTCATCGCCGTACGCGCTTCGAATACGTCGCCGCCGTCAAGTGGACCGATCCCGACGAGGATGCCCTGCGCATGGGGGCCGCACGGGGCGCCGCGGCCGCCCTGGCGCCGTTCGCCGCCGGCGCGTACGTCAACGCCCTCAGCGACGAAGGCGCCTCCGGCGTGCGCCGTGCCTACACGGACGCCAAGCTGGCCCGCCTGACCGCCGTCAAGGACGCCTATGACCCCGAGAACATCTTTCACCTCAACCACAACATCCTGCCCAGCGGACGCTGAGAGAGAGACGAACATGCGACGCATCATCAACTCCACCTACATCACCCTCGACGGCATGATCGAGCGACCGCAGGACTGGCCGTCGGGACGCCATGAGGACGACGGCCGCGGAAGCGAGATGCAGACCGAGCTGCTGCTGAGCTGTGAGGCGCTGCTCCTCGGTCGCCGCACCTACGAGGGTTTCGCGCCGGTGTGGACGGGGATGTCCGGCGACCCCTACTCCGATCACATCAACGCCATGGAGAAATGGGTCGTGTCGGGAACGCTGACCGACCCGGAGTGGCACAACTCAGACGTCATCGCCGGGGATGTCGCCGCCGAGCTCGCGCGGCGCAAGGCCCAGGACGGCGGCGACATCATCCAGTACGGCATCGGCCCCGTCACCGACCTGCTGCTTGCCAACGGGCTTCTCGATGAGCTGCGGCTGTGGGTCCACCCGTTCATGCTCGGCACGGGCACCGGTGACGACCTGTTGTTCAGGGCGGGGCGCGGCGCCCGGTTCGACCTGCAGGACGTGACCTCTCTGGCGTCGGGCAACGTCGTGCTGACCTATCGGGTCGCCTGAG
>DASXJW010000158.1:0-38091 GCA_036497165.1 Solirubrobacteraceae bacterium | reverse complement strand
GAGGACCCCAGTCAGATGCCGCTGGTGCGCTCGGTGCGCTACATCTTCTCGATCCCGTCCAACGTGCGGATGATCATCGGCTCGTCGTTGGGCTACTTCTACTTCGCCGGCCTGCAGACCTTCGCGCTGCTCTTCGTCAAGGGCCACTACCACTCCAGCCAGGCGACGAGCGAGCTCGTGCTCGCTCTCCTCGTCGTCGGCGCCGTGATCGGCACTCTCGTCGGCGGGCGGGTGCCGGACATGCTGCTCCGGCATGGCGATCTCGGCGCGCGCGTGTGGTTCCCCGGGGTCTGCTACATCGGGGCGGCGCTCTGCCTCATCCCCGGATTCCTGGGCGCCGGGCTCACACCCGCGGTGTGGTTCGACGTGGCCGGAGCGGGACTGATCTCGGCGGCCAACCCGCCCATCCAGGCAGCCCGGCTCGACGTCGTCCCCGCCGGGCTGTGGGGGCGCACCCAGAGCGCGCTCACCTTCGTCCGGTCCCTGGCTCAGGCCGCGGCCCCGCTCGTGTTCGGTGCCGTCTCGCAACTGGTGGCCGGCATCGTGCCCGCCCAGGCGCCGATCGGCACGCATCCCGGGGCTCCGTCGTCCAATGCCAGCAGCGGCCTGGAGATCACCTTCCTGGTCATGCTCGTGGCCCTGTTCGCGGCCGGCTGGTTCCTGTTCCGGGCGCGGGCGACGTTCGCCAACGATGTCGCCACGGCGGCGGCGTCGGAGCCGGGCGCCAATTTTCTGTCGGACCCTCCCGCCCCGGACGATGTCGCCGGTCAGGGGCCGGATGCCCAATCCAGCAGCTGATGGAGCTAGCCGGGCTCGAACCGTCCGGACGATGTCGCCGGTCGGGGGCCGGATGCCCAATCCAGCAGCTGATGGAGCTAGCCGGGCTCGAACCGTCCGGACGATGTCGCCGGTCGGGGGCCGGATGCCCAATCCAGCAGCTGATGGAGCTAGCCGGGCTCGAACCGGCGACCTCCTGGGTGCGATCCAGGCGCTCTCCCAACTGAGCTATAGCCCCGTGCGGCGGCGTGAGCCGCGCGGTATTCGGGCAGAGTGTAGACGGCAGCATCGTCCATCTTCATCGCCGGGCCGCTGGTAGGAGCGCGCTTGGGGCTACGGAAATCGCTTGGAAGTGCCGATACAACCCGTTAGCGACCGATGATGAGCTTCCGCACACGCTTGACGAGCTTCTTCGTCTTGATCGTTGTCGTCCCCATGGCAGCGGTCGGCTTTCTGGTATTCCGGCTGATCGACGACAGCCAGTCGGGCAAGGCTGACGCGCGCGCCGCCGGGGTGGCCAGCACGGCGGCGGCCGTCTATCAGAGCGCCAGCACGGAGGCGAGCCTGCACGCCCGCACGGTGGCCGGCGAGCTGGCCCTCGTCCCGCGCGCCCAGCTCGACCGTCGGGCCCGCGCCATGGCCGCGCAGCTCGGGCTGGACCGGCTGACGGTCAAGGTGGGTAGCGCTCTCGTGTCCGACACCGGCGACCACAGCGCGATCGCTCCGGGCATCGCCGTGGTCAGGGCCTCCCGTTCTCGACCGGCCCGGACGGTCACGGCCTCTCAGGTCACGGCCGCGGAGTTCGCCCGGGATCTGACGGTCCCCGGCATCCGGGTCGTCGTCCGCTCCGGCGGCAGGACCCTCGCCTCGACTCTGCCCGCGGCCGCCGGCCGCGTGCTGCCGCGCTCGCGCGGCTCGGCCACCATCGGGGCCACGAGCTACCAGGTGGCCACCCAGACCTTCGCCGGCTTCGGGGGCGCCCCGGTACAGGTCTCCATCCTGTCGGATGCCTCCGCCTCCGGGGGGTCGGTCGCCGCCGACCGGGCGCTCGCCGGGATCTTCATCGTCGGCTTCCTCATCCTGGCCTTCTTTTTCTCACTGCTGGCCTCACGCGCCCTGCACGGGCAGCTGGGGCGCTTCCTCGACGCCGCCCGGCGGCTCGCCGGCGGCGACTTCTCCTCGACGGTGCCGACCTCGGGTCATGACGAGTTCGCCCTCCTGGGCCAGGAGTTCAACAACATGTCGCGTCAGCTGGAGCACCGTCTCGCCGAGCTGGAGCAGGAGCGCGCGCGGGTGCGCCAGGCGATCCGCCGGATCGGGGAGGCCTTCGCCTCCGGCCTGGACCGCGACGCCCTGCTGGAGCTCGCGCTGGAGACCGCGATGGACGCCACCGAGGCAGAGCGCGGTCGCGTCAGCGCCCGCCGCAGCGTCGACGATGTCCTCACCGAGACCGTGCACGTCGGGCGTCTGGCCGGGCTGGAGGGTTCCATCTACGACGCCGAGCGCCAGGCGCTGACCTCGGACGGCATCGGCGAAGCCTCGTTGGGCGACGTCCACCTCGCCACCGTGGCGCTGGGGCCGATCGGCCCCGGCGGCCCCACCCACGGGCTCATCACTGTCTGTCGCGAGGGGCGGCCCTTCACCGCGGACGACCTGGAGCTGCTGCGGTCACTCGCCGCCCAGGCCACGCTCGCCATGGCCAACGTCAATCTGCACTTCGACGTGCAGCGCCAGGCGATCACCGACGACCTGACCGGACTGGCCACCCACGGTCACTTCCAGGACCTCCTGAGCGCCGAGATGGAGGAGGTCCGCCGCTACCGCTACCCGGTCGGCCTGATCATGCTCGACATCGACAACTTCAAGTCCGTCAACGATGTCTACGGCCACCAGCAGGGAGACCTCGTCCTGCGCTGCGTCGCCGACGCCCTGCGCACCACCAAGCGCGACGTCGATGTCGCCGCCCGCTACGGCGGCGAGGAGATGGCACTCATCCTGCCCCACACCGATCTCGAGGGCGCCTATGAGATGGCCGAGCGCGCGCGGCTGGCGATCGCCGCCATGGAGATCCCCCTGATCGACGGCGAGGAGATGCTCCGCCTCACCGCCAGTGTGGGCGCCGCATCCTCGCAGGAGGGGGCCAAGAACGACCTCATCGCCGCTGCCGACGGAGCCCTGTATGTGGCCAAACGCGAAGGCAAGAACCGCACCGTGAGAGCCGAGCCGCACACCGCTAACGTGGTCAGCGGCGAGTAGGCTTTGGTGCATGGGTATTCTTGACGACGCGATACGCGAGCACCTCGATCTGAAGCGCCGCCGGGGCGCTGATCCGGCAGAGGTCGAGCGCGCCGAACGTGAGGCGCTCGGCCCCGTCCGCCGAAACTCGAACCCGGCTGACCTCCCCGCCGACGCGGACCAGGCCGCGGATGAGAACGGCTTCGCCTACGACCAGGCGGAGGAGGAGGACTGGTCGCACGATTCCGTGCACGAACCCGTTACCGGCGCCGCCGAAACCACCTACGACGAGCCGCCGCCGGCCGCGCCGCCCTACGCGGAGCCCGAGTTCACCGAGCCGGCCTACGAGGAGCCGGCGGCCGGGCAGCCCGGCGACGATCCGGCGGCCGAGGCCGGCCCCACCCCGAGAACCTCCCGGGCCCAGCCCGACGACGCGCCGGAGCCCTTCCCGACCGCGCCGCCGTCCTCGCGGCCGCTGACCGACATGGGAGCAGGCGAGACGCAGGAGTACGACGTCGAGGAGTACCTGGCGGCCGAGCAGAAGCCCGGTGAGGCCGGCGACGACGACGTACTCGAGGAGACGCCCGACTTCCTCCAGGACACGCCGGACCACGATCGCCTGTGGTTCGAGCAGCGTCCTCCCAAGGACTTCGACTTCGACGAGTGATCGCGGCGCCAGCCGCAAAGTGGCCAAAGGCGACCTATTTTCCGTCCATTGACGGTTGATCAACTCCGGGCCATCAACTCCAGTGGATCAGTTGGATTTCGCGCGGCCACGTGCCCGGCTCCTGAGGCTACATCGCCAGCCCCGCCGCATTGCCGCCATCGACGAGGATCACCGCCCCGGAGACAAAGCTCGCCTCCGGGCTGGCGAGATACAGGACCGCTGCAGCGACATCATCGGCCGTCCCGACCCGGCCGAGCGGGGCCACCGGCCATCCGCTCGGATCGTCACCTCGGTCCGGATCGTGGGCCGGTCCGATGTGAAGCATGCCGGGGGCCGTGGCCCCCGGGCACACACAGTTGGAGCGCACGCGATGAGGGGCGCCGTCGAGCGCCAGCACCTGGGACATCATCACCAGCGCGGCCTTGCTGACCGAGTAGGCGCCGATCGGCTGCTCGGCGCGCAGGCCGGCGTCGGAACCGATGTGGACCATCGATCCTCCGCCGCGGCTCAGCGCCTCAAAGCAGGCGCGCGCATAGAGAAACGGCCCGCGCACGTTGGCGGCCATGAGCCGGTCGAACGCGTCCACCGGCGTGTCGACGAGCCGCTCGGTCAGCGCGACGCCCGCGTTGTTGACGAGCACGTCCAGGGCTCCGAAGCGATCCAGCGTGAAGGCGACCGATGCCTGCACCGCCTCGGCGTCGGCGGCGTCGGCGCTGACGAACGCGGCCTCGCCCCCCTGCGACAGCTCGGCGGCGGCCGACTCACCGCGCCCTGAGTCGCGGCCGGTGATGACCACGCGGGCGCCCTCGCCGAGCATGCGCCGCGCGATGCCCAGGCCGATCCCGCTGCTCCCGCCGGTGATGAGCGCAACCGCGCCACCGAGCCGGCCGCCCTCCCGAGCATCAGTCAGGGGGAAGCTCCCGGTAGACGAGGTCGAGATCGATCCCCTGCGAGCGCCGCACCGCGCGGGCGATGTAGTAGATGAGCAGCCCGACGATCACGATCCCGCCCATGAACGCCACGATCTGCCACCGGTTGCCTGTGTTGCCGCTCAGCGCCAGCGCAGGGTAGTGCCACGCCTCCCAGGTGAGGAAGGCCACGACCGCGATCGACATGGGCGCCACGATCTGCAGCAACGGGATGCCCAGGACCTTGATGTTCGCGGGGGAGCTGCCGTAGAGATCCGGCCGCCGGATGGGGAAGGCGAAGGCCGCCACTCCCACGATCACCACGCACACGACGCCGGCGAGCACACCGAGGGCCAGCAGCGTCTGGAACGTGGTGGCAGTGACGCTCCAGGCGAGCATCAACGTCACGATCGTCATCACCAGCAGGATCGCCGCCACCGGGGAGTGAAAGCGATCGTTGACGTTGGAGAAGCGCTCGGGCAGGACCCGGTCAAACGACCACGCGAACACGCTGCGGATCGGCATGAAGGTGTTGCCGACCATGGCGGGCAGGCTCCAGAACAAGAACGAGGCGACGATGATGGTCGTCAGGATGTTGCTGTTGACGGCCAGTCCGGCGAAGAAGTGATAGAAGGGTCCGGTCGGCAGCACGTAGGCGCCGTTGGGCACGGTGTTCGCGCCGACGATGAACTGGTAGCTGGTGACCTTGTAGAGCAGCAGCACGCCCGCGATCAGGCCGATCACGTTCCAGCTCAGCGCGCCGAACATGACCCCCATCTGCCGGTTGCGGTTGGACGCGCTCTTGAGCTCGCCGGAGAGATAGACGCTCCACCAGTTCCAGATCATGAAGGTCATCACCACGAAGATGGCCGGCGTGGTGGCCCCGCCGAAGGCATGGGGATGAGCGCTCTGGGCCTTGGCGGTGGTGATGACGCCGTGGTAGGCGTCCCCCTTGGCGCCGAACGTGTGCGAGATGCTGTTGAAATGGTTCTGGAAGCTGCCCTTCGAGGAGAAGAGCAGGACGACGAAGGCCAGCAGGGTGCCCGCGCTGGCGATGAACCAGAACACGTTCTGCCATCTGAACGTCGTCTTGGTCCCCCGGATGAGGATGAGGGTCATCCACACGATCATCAGCAGGCCCCCGAGGAAGATCCATCCCTTATCGGTCTGGATGTGGGTGCCGGCGGTGATGAGCGCGTGGCTGTTGAAGATCGTGCCCAGCGTCACCAGCACGGGACCGAGGGCGAACACCGGGAAGTAGCGGGCCCAGAACGTCGCGCCGATCACCGCTGAGAAGGCGGCGCCGAAGTTGGACACGAGCGCCGCCGGTGGGCTGAGGATCCGGCTCACCCACACGTAGTCGCCGCCCGTCTTGGGCATCGACGACGCGAGCAGGGACATCATGATCAGGATCGGGATGTTCAGGACGAACGACCACAGGGTCGCCGCCACGAGATCCGATCCGGGGAACGCGGTCAGCGCGAAGAAGACGCCCCACGCCAGCGTGGCGCCCACCGGCGCCGAGAAGACCGCGTTGAAGATCGTCGCGTCAAGCGCCGACGCCTCGCGGACCAGCCCCGTGCTGCGGCGCACGAACAGCTGGCTCGACTGACGGCTGGGCACATCGGGGCCTGCGGCTTCCAGGTCTGCCATGGCTTTTCTCCTCCGACGAACGCTCGGTAGGCAGGGTTATAACAACATCGAACATTTTGCACAACAACATCTCGATATACACTGCGCCTGTGAACGTCCGATCTTGCGAAGCATCTGAGAAGATGCCGCCGTGCTTGCCGTAGACCGACGCCACCGGATCCTCGAGCAGGTCGCCGAGCGTCAGACGATCCACATCGCCGAGCTCGCCGCCGAGCTGGGCGTGTCGGAGATGACGATCCGGCGGGACATCACGCGCCTGGAGCGCGACGGCTTCCTGCGGCGCACCTACGGTGGCGCCACCGCCCACCTCACCCGGTCGATGGAGCTGCTGTTCAATGCGCGCGCGCTCGAGAACGCTCCGGCGAAGCGGCTGATCGGGATGCACGCGGCGGAGACGCTCGCCCCTCAACGCACCGTCTTCATCGGCATCGGCAGCACCACCGAGCAGTTCGCCATGTTCCTGCCGGCGCGCGAGGACCTCACCGTCGTCACCGGCTCGCTGCCCGTGGCCAGCCTGCTCGGGACGCGCAAGGGCCGGGTCGTCGTGCTCGGCGGCTCGGTTCTGACCGACGAGCTGGCCTGTGTCGGTCCCGTGGCGGCCGCGACGGTCCGCCGCTACCACGCGGACATGGCCATCCTCGGCGCCGCCGGGCTGAGCGCGCGGCATGGCATCACCGAGCTCAGCGACGAGGCCGCCGAGATCCAGCGGCTGATGATCGAGCACTCCGACCGTCTGGTCATCGTCGCCGACGGATCCAAGCTGGGGGAGGTGACGATGGCCTCGGTGGCCCCCGCCGGTCGCATCTCCACCCTCATCACCGACGACGCCGCGCCCACTCGGGAGCTGGTGGAGCTGGAGGCGGTCGGAGTCGAGATCGTGCTGGTCCCGCGCGGCGCCGGCCGCGACAAATCCGTTGCCCGTCGATCAAGGGAGAAGTGACAGATGCAGACCCTGAAGGAGCTCTTCGGCGTCGAGAAGCCGCTGATCGCCATGTGTCACCTCGAGGGGCTCCCGGGGCGACCGCGTTATGACGCCGGCGGCGGCGTGGAGGCGATCGTGGCCTCGGCATCGCGCGAGGTCAAGGCGCTCCAGGACGGGGGTGTCGACGCGATCCTGTTCTGCAACGAGAACGACATCCCGTATTCGCCCAAGGTGGGCGCCGAGGTGGTGGCGACGATGACCTACGTCATCGGACGGCTGCGCGACGAGCTGCGGGTCCCTTACGGGACCAACCTGTTGTGGGACGCCTCCGCGAGCGTGGCCGCGGCCGTGGCCAGCGGCGCATCGTTCATCCGCGAGGTCCTCACCGGCGTCTATGACTCAGACATGGGGCTGCTCGCCCCCGACCTCGGCGTCATCGCCGGGTACCGGCACGCCATCGGGGGAGACGGCGTCGCCCTGTTCGGCAACATCACGCCGGAGTTCAGCCGGTCGATCGGGGGTCGCACGGTCGCCGATCGGGCGGCGAGTGCCGCGTACCTGGGCGTGGACGCGCTGCTCATCTCCGGTCCGGCCGCCGGCGTGGACGCCAGCATGTCGGATCTCCGCGAGGCCAAGGAGGCCGTCGAGATCCCGGTGCTGGCCAACACCGGGGTCAAGCACGAGACCATCCAGGATGTTCTCTCGGTGGCGGACGGCGCGATCGTCGGCACCAGCCTCAAGGTCGACGGCTACACGTGGAATCCGGTGGATCCCGACCGCGTCGTGGACATGATGCGGCGGGTGCGCGAGGTGCGCGGCACCCTGGTGGCGGGCTGAGCGGTCGTGGCCAGGAAGACCAAGCTGTTCTTCGCCACCGATGTGCACGGCTCGGAGATGTGCTTTCGCAAGTTCCTCAACGCCGGGATGGCGTATCGGCCGGACGTGATGGTGCTCGGCGGCGACATCGCCGGCAAGGCCGTCCAGGCCGTCGAGGATCTGGGCGGCGGTCGGTTCACGACGACCTTTCGCGGTCACCGTCACGACATCGAGGACGCCGACGAGCTCGCCCGCGTCGAGCGGACGATCTCGGATGTCGGGTACTACCCGTGGCGCTCACAGCCCGGGGAGCTCGACCAGCGGATCGCCGACGGCACCGTGGAGGATCTCCTGCTCGATCTCATGCGCCGGCGGCTGGAGCGCTGGATGGAGATGGCCGACGAGCGTCTGCGCCCGCAGGGCAAGCCCGTCTTCTGGATGCTCGGCAACGACGACCCGCCCTCGCTCGCCGAGCCGCTGAAGGACGCGCCGTGGGGCGAGCATGCCGAGGGGCGGGTCCTGAAGCTCGACGACGAGCATCAACTCGTCTCCTGGGGCTGGTCGAACCCGACCCCGTGGAACAGCTTTCGCGAGATGAGCGAGGAGGAGCTCACGCGCCACTTCGAGGAGCTCTTCGCCGAGGCCTCGGATGAGCATCGCGTCGTCTTCAACGCCCATGTCCCCCCGTTCGACAGCGGGTTGGACGAGGCACCGGTGCTCGACGCCAACCTCACCGTGACCCAGCAGGCCGGTCAGGTCAAGCTCGGTCCCGTGGGCAGCACGGCCGTCCGGGCGGCGATCGAGCGCCACCAGCCGGTTGCCAGCCTCCACGGCCACGTCCACGAGTCAGCAGGCTTTCGTAAGATCGGCGGCACGGTCGCGTTCAACCCGGGCAGCGACTACGGCACCGGCTCGCTCAACGGCGTCCTGATCACCCTGTCCGGCGACAAGCTGAAGTCCCACCAGCTGGTCCGTGGGTGATGGCCTCCGATGTCCTGTTCGTGGCCATCGACGTGGGGACGACGGGCGCCCGCGCCTCCGCGGTCGACCTCCAGGGTCGCGTGTGCCACGAGACCCGGCATCCCTATCCGACCTCGACGCCCCGGCCGGGCTGGGCCGAGCAGGACCCGCGCCACTGGCGCGACGCCGCGCTGGCCGCGTTGGCCGAGCTGACCGCCTCCGACCGGGTGCGGGCCTCGGCCATCCGCGGCATCGGACTGACTGGGCAGTGTCCGACGGTCGCGCCGTTCGCCGCCGATCGCGAGCCGGTCGGGCCGGGCCTGCTCTACCGCGACAACCGCGCCACCGCCGAGGCGGAGGAGATGCGCCGGCTGCTCGGAGACGAGGCGCTTCACCGCCGGACCGGTCACGTACCCACCGCATTTCACGTCGGTCCCAAGATGATGTGGCTGCGCCGCCACCAGCCGGACACGTTCGCCGCCGCGGACTGCTTCATGCAGCCGCGCGATGTCGTGCTGCATGCCCTGACCGGCGTCACCGCGACCGACGAGACGCACGCCAACTCGACCGTCCTGTTCGACCTGCGCGAGCGGACGTGGTCGGTTGACCTGCTCGACAGCTTCGGTATCGATGCGGGAGCGTTCCCGGACGTCCTCCCGCCGTGGGCCGAGGTGGCACGGCTCAGCGCCTCGGCCGCCGAGCGCGTGGGGCTTGACGCCGCCTGCCCGGTCGTGGTCGGTGCGGCCGACAGCCAGTGCGCTGCGTTCGGCAGTGGTGTGACCGGCCCCGGCCCGATCAGCGAGATGGCCGGTGCCTCCTCGTGCCTGAACTCGGTGATCGCTGAGCCCAGCGACGACCTGCGGATCACCCACTACAGCCATGTCGTGCCGGACTCATACAGCACCGAGCTGGGCGTCAACGTCAGCGGAGGGGCCCTGACGTGGGCCGTGCAGGCCTTCGGCCTGGCCGACTTCGGCGAGCTCGAGGCCCGCGCCGCCCGCGCCTACGCGATCCTGGGCACGGGTGGTGGCGGCGATCCCCGGGCGGCGGCGCCACTGTTCCTGCCCTATCTCGGGGACGGCGAGCGCGACGACCCAGCGCTGCGCGCCGCCTTCGTGGGCCTCTCGGACCGCCATGGCCGTGACGAGCTCGCCTATTCGGTGCTGGAGGGCCTGGCCTTCGGCATCGCCGAGACGGTGTTGGTTCTGGCCGCGGCGGGATCGCCGCTCGACGAGCTGCGGGTCGCCGGAGGCGGTGGGCGCCTGGCCACTCTCGGGCAGCTCAAGGCCGACGTGCTGGCCAGCCCGGTGCGCAACCTCGACCAGGATTCGGCGCCGATCGGGGTGGCCCTCCTGGCGGCGACCGGTGCCGGCTATCGCGATGAGGCCGCCGTCGCGCTGGCGGCCAATCTGAGCCGGGCCGGCACCTTCGCGCCGGCCCACGCAGCGGGCGAAGCCATCCGGGAGCGCTACGCCTGGTTTGAGGAGGTGCGCGCCTCCGAGGCGGTGAGGCTGCGGACATGCGGCTGACCCTCGGCGTCAACAACTGCTTTGCGGTGAAGCGCTGGCCCCGGCCGGACGAATGGGCGCAGGTCGTCCACGACGAGCTGGGGCTCGACGTCGTCCAGCACTGCCTCGACCTCACCGACCTCGATGGCGACCTCATCGCGGAGGCCGAGACCGTGCGAGCGGCGTGTTCGAGCGCCGGGCTGCGCCTGCATTCCGTGTTCACGGGCTTGGTGGCCTACTCGGCGAACCTGATGCTCGCGGCGGACCCCGAGGAGCGGCGGCGGGGCTCTGACCTGTGGTCGCGCGCGATCGTGTTCGCGGCGCGCGCCGGGGCCGTCAGCGCGGGCGGCCACGTCGGCAGCCTCTCCCGGCCCGACGCCGACGATCCCGGCCGTCGTTCCGTCCTCTGGAGCGAGCTGCGCCTTCGGCTCGCCGAGCTCAGTGGCTTTGCCGCCCGGCAGGGGCTCGACGCGCTCCTGGTCGAGAACATGGCCTGCGATCGGGAGCCCTGCCGCATCCCGGAGATCGAGTCGCTCCTGGCCGGTGCCGATGCCGATCACGCGGCGATCACGCTGTGCCTGGACGTGGGTCACCAGTGCGTTCCGGGTGCCGCCGGCGACGAGGCCGATCCCTACGCGTGGCTGCGCCGGCTGGGGCCGCGCACCACGGTGGTCCACCTGCAGCAGTCAGACGCGGACGGTGACCATCACTGGCCGTTCACCGAGCAGTACAACGCGCTGGGCCGGATCCGTGCGCAGCGGGTGCTCGACGCGCTGGCGGCCTCGGGCGCCGAGGAGGTGGTGCTCGTGCTCGAGGTGGTCCCTCCCTTCGAGGCCGAGGATGGGCGCGTGCTGCGGGAGCTGCGCGAGAGCGTGCTGTACTGGCAGGCGGCCTTGCGCAGCCACCCAGCCTCCTCCACTCCGTCATGAGCGATTCCCCCCAGACACTCGAGAGCGTCGCCGAGGAGGGAGTGCGTCTCGCCACCGCCGCTCGCGACGACGAGCTCGGCCTGCGCCTGCTCGGAGGCGTCGCGGTCTGGTGCCACTGTCCCAGCGCCCGAGTGCCGCCGCTGATGCGGACCTACGGTGATGCGGATTTCGTGGGGCGGGCGGCAGACCGCAAGCGGATCACCGCGTTCATGGAGGGGCACGGCTATGAGGCCGACCGGATGTTCAACGCCCTGCACGGAGCGTCGCGGCTCAACTTCCACGATCCGCTCCGCGACCGGCCGGTCGACGTCCTGCTCGATCGCTTCGCCATGGCCCACGAGCTGGACCTGCGCGACAGCGTCTCGCCCGACGGCCTGACGATCGCGCTCGCCGATCTCCTGATGACCAAGCTCCAGGTGGTGAGCATCAACGAGAAGGATGTGCGCGACCTGCTCGCCCTGCTGGTCGATCACGGCGTGAGCGACGGCCACATCGCGCTGGACCGCGTCCTTGCCGCCAGCCGCAACGACTGGGGGCTCGAGCACACCATGCACCGCAGCCTGGCGACGCTGCAGGAGATGGCGCCGAGCTTCGGCCTCACGCCCGAGCAGTCCTCCACCGTCGCCGGACGCATCGCGGAGCTCTCGCGCGCACTCGACGCGGCCCCCAAGGGCGCGAAGTGGAAGATGCGCGCGCGGATCGGCGAGCGCGTCAAGTGGTACGAGGAGCCCGAGGAGGCTCGCGCCTGACCCAGGCGCCCCTCACCCCAGCGTCGACGCGAGTCGCGCCCCACCCAGGAACAGCACCCCGAGCAGCAGGAAGGGAACCGCCGCCCCCACGTGCGACAGCTCGGCGCCGCCCACGGCCCCTATCACCTGGCTGATCGCCCAGGAGATGTTGAAGAGGCCCAGGGCGACGCCCGCGCCCGCGCCGTCGCGTTCCAGGGACGTGGAGAGCTGGGCCAGCGACGGCACCCAGCTGGCGCCCAGGACCGGGAAGCTCACCACCAGGACCCACAGCAGGGCGGCGGCCGGCAGGGGAAGCGCCAGCGCGCACACGCACGCGGCCGATCCCGCCATCGTCGCGCGCAGTACGCGTCCTCCGCCGCTGCGATCAAACCACCGCCCGACGACCGGGTTGGTGAAGACCTCGAGGACGGCGGCGAGCAGGTAGGCGGCGGCGATCCCGACCTCGGCCACGCCCAGTCCGTGCAGGCGCAGTGGCAGGAGCACGCCGGACACCCCGAAGGCAAGCGTGGGCAGCACGACCATGGCAAGCGCGGTGCGGGTGGCGCGCGAGCGCAGCGCCGACCGTGCGCCACGGGGAACGCCCCTAAAGGCAACCGGCTCGCGGCCGGCGCTGATGACCGCGCCGGCCAGCAGCAGCGCGAAGATCAGACCGCTCAGCCCCAGGAACGCCGTCCGCGCCCCGATCAGCGTGGCGACGGCGCCGACGGCCGGGCCGGCGCACGCACCGGCGCTGGCGGCCGAGAAGGCGAGCCCGATCATTCGCCCGCGGTCCCCTGGACGGCCCAGCGATTCCAGCCACGGGATCGAGCCGGCCCACACCGCTGCCGCTCCGGCGCCGGTGGCGAGGCGCGCGGCGTCCAGCATCATGATGTGGTGGCCGACGGCAAACGCGGCACAGGCCGTCCCGATCAACGCCAGGCCCCCCAGCGACACGGCCCGCTCGCCGACGACCGACACGAGGGCCCCGGCGGGGACGGCGGCGAGGCCATACCCGATCGAGTAGGAGGCGCTGAGGAAACCGGCGCCGGTGCTGCCCAGGTGCAGCTCTCGCGCGTATAGCGGCAGCAGCGGGCTCAGGACGACGAAGAACAGCGTCTCCAGGAGCAGCGCGGCGAGCAGGTAGCCGAAGATCGGCCGGTCGGACCGCGGTACAGACCATCGCGCCTCCGTTGCCACCACGCCGTCACCCATGGCTGAACCTATGCTCTGCCGCCGTGGCGATCGTGCTGAGGCTGACCGATTATCAGCTGGCCGTCGTCGACCGGCTGTGCTCGGTCACGGGCGCGGACCCCGACGAGCTCGCCGCGGCCGCGGTGGCGAGCGAGCGCGGACGGCCGCCCGATCCGCGCTGGCGCCAGCCTCGGCCACAGCGTGGAGCGAGCGCCGGGACCGTCACGGGGATCGGTGAGGCACCGCCGGTGCCCGCCATGGACCTGACGCTTCCGGCGGCGAGTGGCGGCGCGGTGGTGCTGAGCCGCGGCGACCACCTGCGCATCGAGCAGCTGGGTGATGGGCAGGGCGTCGATCTGCGGGCGTACACACCGTCCGGCGTCGGCTTCAACGCCGGACGGACGCGCGCCGCGCACGGCATCAATCCGTCGGCAGGTGCGACGCTGTGGGCGGCGACGGCCCCGGATCCGCTCCTGACCATCGTCGCCGACAGCGCACCCGGGCACGACCTCTGCTTTCCGGCGTGCAGCGAGCTGGAGTACGCCGAGTACGCCGGGATCGCCGGGCACCTCGGCTGCACCGAGCTGCATCGCGCCGCGAGCGCCGCTGCCGGTCTGGGCGCCGTTCCGACGGCCGACGTGTTGAACCTGTGGCTCCCCACTGCGGTCTCCCCTGGAGGCCGGCTGCGCTTCTGGCCCGCCGCGTGTCGGACCGGGGACTTCGTCACCCTTCGCGCCGACGCCGATGCGGTCGTGACGCTCAGCTGCTGCCCTGATGACCTGTTCGGGACCTCGCAGTACGAGCCCAAGCCGGCCAGGGTGTCGGTGATCTCGGCACCGCACCGGCCAGACGACGCTTCCCGGGCGTTCGGCTGGCCCGCCGGGCCGCCCGCCTCCGCGCTGGCCCGTTACGAGCTGCCGGTGACGCTGGCCGACGAGGACCTGGCGTACGTGGACCAGTGGGTGACCCGTGGCTGGCTGGGGACCGATCGCGCTGCTGTCGCCCGCGCCCTGGTCTTCCGTCTGTACGAGTTCCGGCACGTCGCCTGACGTGCCGCTATACCGCGGCGCGGGCGCCTGCGTCGTCGCGCGAGAGCAGCCACACCGACTCCAGCGGCCAGCTGAACTCGTGGCTGGAGCCGACGGACACAGGAGCATGATGTTGGTGCACGGTCATGGTCAGCTGCATGCCGCCTGCCGTCTCAGCGACGCAGGAGATCTGGTGTCCGAGATATGCCAGGTCCAGGACCGTGGCGGTCAGGCCGGCACGGCCCGTCTGGACCGGCGCCGGGGAGATCGCCTCGGGGCGCACGATCGCGCACGCGCTCTGGCCGACCTCGAGGCCCGGGACGCCGACGGCTCGGAACATGCCCACCCCGTCGCAGTCGGCCTCGTAGGCGCCGTCGTCCAGGCGTCTGACGATCGTGGCCGGCAGTCGGTTGGAGGCTCCCACGAACTCGGCCACGAACTCGGTCACCGGGCGCCGGTAGACCTCGGGCGGCGTGCCGAGCTGCTCGATGCGCCCGTCGCGCATGATCGCGACCCGGTCCGACATGAAGAACGCCTCCTCCTGGTCGTGAGTCACGTAGACGAAGGTGATTCCCACCTCATGCTGGATGCGCTTGAGCTGCAGCTGCAGCTGCTTGCGCAGCTTGAGGTCCAGTGCCCCCAGTGGCTCGTCGAGCAGCAGCACCTCGGGACGCAGCACCAGCGAGCGGGCCAGCGCGACTCGTTGCTGCTGGCCGCCGCTGAGCTGCGAGGGGCGGTTGCGCTCGCGCCCGGTGAGGTCGACCAGCTCCAGCATCTCGGTCACCCGGGACGTGAGCTCGGCGGCCGCGACCCGTCGCTCTCGCAGGCCGAAGGCGACGTTCTCGAAGACGTTGAGGTGCGGGAAGAGCGCGTACTGCTGAAACACGGTGTTGACGGGGCGGCGGTGGGGACGCAGCGCCGTGACGTCGCGGCCGCGCACCTCGATGCGGCCCCCGCTCGGTTCCACCAGTCCGGCGATCATCCGCAGCGTGGTCGTCTTGCCGCACCCGCTCGGGCCGATCAGCGAGAAGAACTCCCCGTCGCCGATCTGCACGTCGATGCCGTCCACCGCCTGCACGTCCCCGTAGGCGCGTCGCAGCGAGATCAGGCGCACCGCGGGCACCGGGCCCTGTCCGCCGCCCGCGCCGGCTGACTGCTGCTCGGTCACCGCTGCGTCACTCACGAGCGGCCCTCCGGCCCAGGGCCAGCAGCTGACCGGCGCCCGTGGGTCGGGCCAGCGTGATCAGGCCCGCGGTGGCGAACGTGATCAGCGTGATCAGCATGAGCGCGGTGCCGATTGCGTTGACCTCGGGCGTCACGTGGAGATGGATCATGCCGAGCAGAAGCACCGAGATGGGTTCGGCATTGTTGCCGCCCAGAAACTGGGACACGATCACATCGTCAAACGAGAAGCTGATCATCAGCAGCGCTGCCACCAGCACCGCCGGCAGCAGCAGCGGGAACGTGACGCGCTTGAATACGCGCCAGCGATTGGCCCCCAGGTCCGCGGCGGCTTCCTCCAGCGAATCGCTCAGGCTGGCCAGCCGGGCCTGGATGATGATCGTCGCGTAGGCGGAGTTGAATACGACGTGCCCGAGGACGATCGCGCCGACGCCGAAGCCGATGTGCAGCTTGTTGAACAGGACCAGCAGCCCGAGCGCGAACACCACCTCGGGCAGCACGATCCGCGAGTACGTCATGCCGTCGAAGATTCGCCGTGCTCGCGCGGAGGCGCGCCGCGACCACAGTCCGGCACAGATCGCGATCACCAGCGAGATCACGGTTGAGGCGGCGGCCACCTCGAGGCTGGTCAACAGATCTCGCCGCACCTGGGGATCTTTGAAGGCCTGCACGTACCACTGGGTGGTGAAGCCCTTCCAGCTGATCAGATTGGGGTCCTTGTCGACGCTGAACACGATCACGGCGATGATCGGCGCGTACAGGCAGACCAGCACCAGCCCGGTGAACACGGACGCGATGCGCGGGCGCCCGAGCCTCATGCCACGGCCGCCTCGGCCTTGTAGCTGCGCGAGCGTAGGAACACCAGCACGCCCATGAGCACCATGGTCAGGGCCACGGCCAGCGCGGCGCCGAACGGATAGTCGCCGAGGTTGAGGAATTGGTCTGAGACCACGTTGCCGAACATGAGTGTCGTGCCGCCGCCGAGGATCTGCGGGATCACGTACTCGCCGGTGGCGGGAATCGCCACGAGGATGCAGCCCGCGATGATCCCGGGCACGGCCAGCGGCAGGATCACTCGTCGCAGCACTCGCCACGGCCTGGCGCCGAGGTCGGAGGCCGCCTCCATCAGCGCCGGATCCATCCGCTCCAAAGCCACGTAGAGCGGGAGGATCATCAGCGGCAGGTAGGTGTACACGATCCCGATCCCCACCCCCACCGGCGTGAACAGCAGGTGGATGTACCCGTGCACCAAACCCAGGGAGTGCAGCAGGTGGTAGAGGGGGCCGTTGTCGGCGATCACGTCATAGATGCCATAGGTGCGCACCACGAAGCTGGTCCAGAACGGGACCATCACCCCGAGCAGGAGCAGGGCCTGCCGACGACCGCGGGCACGGGCGATCGTGAACGCGACGGGGAAGCCGATGAGCAGGCAGGCCAGCGTGGCCGCCGCTGACAGCGCGAAGGAGCGCAGCACCGGCTCCAGGTAGAGCTTCTGGAAGATGTCGCCGTAGTTCGACAGCGTCCATCCGAACTGCACCTGGAAGGTCAGCAGGTTGACCGAGCCGAAGGAGTAGACCACCAGCAGCCCGAGGGGAGCCAGGAAGAACAGCACCGTCCAGCCGACGCCGGGCAGCGCCAGGAGGTGCCGGGCCAGGCCGGCGGACCGGGCCTTGAGGCGAGCGCCTTTCACCACCGGCAGCGGAGGGCCGGAACGGCGACTGCCGAGATCGGCGGCCACGGGCGACCGCTCAGGCGGCCAGAAACTCCTCCCACAGCTTGCCGCGCAGTGCAACCTGCTGCGGCCCCAGGTACTGCTCGAACTCCACCTTGGACAGCGATGAGCTCGTGTACTTCAGGCTCGGGTTCTCGGCGATCGACTTGTCAATGAACTTGTTGGGTTCCACGAAGGCAGAGCCCGTGGCGTTGATGAACGAGGCGTAGTTCTTGGGTGCGAGGTGGAAGTTCATCAGCTCCCACGCCGCCCCGAGGTGCTTGGTGCCCTTGAGCGCCACCCAGCCCTCCAGGTATGCCGCCATGCCCTCGCTGGGCGGCACCCAGATGATGTTCTTGTTCTTCTGCGCGGCGGCGGCGAGGTCGTAGTCGTAGTCGATCGCGAACAGCGCGGTGCCCTCGACCAGCGCCTTGGAGTAGTCGGTCTCCAGGATCGCCTGCAGGTGGGGCTTGAGGGCCAGCAGGGTCTTCTGCATGGCGTTGAGCTCGCTCTGAGACTTGGTGTTGATCGAGTAGCCGAGCGCCTTGAGGAACGACCCCTGGATATCGGAGTCGTACTTGATCATGGTGATCTTGCCGGAATATTTGGGAGCGAGGTTGATGAGCTCGCGCCAGGAGGTCGGGCGCTCCGGGATCAGGTCCTTGCGGTAGGCATAGCCGGTCTTGCCGAAGTCCGTGGGGATCCCGAGCGGGAACGCCGTGCGGAACTCCTGGGGAATCAGCTTCAGGTTCGGGATCGCCGTGGTGTCCAGGGGCTCGATGATTCCGGCCAGCTTCATCTGCGACGACACGGGAACGCCGGCGAGGCTGAGGTCATACGCGCCGGGGTTGTTGGCGATCTGGGCGATCTGGGCGGCCACCCCGGTGGTGCCGGTGACCGCGGTCTTGACGTTGAGGCCGGGATGCTCCTTGCTGAATTGGGCGAACTCGTGCGGGCCGTACCAGCCGGGGTACGTGAGCAGCGTAAGAGTGCCCGTCATGCTGCCCTGGGCCGCCGCGCTGCTCGAGCCCGACGCCGAGCCGTTCGAGGCCGACGCCGAGCTCGATGCGCCTGACGAGCTGCCCGAGGACGACGAGCTCCCGCACGCTGCCAGCAGCGCTGACAGCGACCCGGCCGCCGCCAGTCCGCCGGCGCCGCGCGCCAGCGCTGCCCGGCGGGTGAAGCGAGGCACTTCCACGTCGTTGAGGCCGCTCATTGTCGACATCTCCTGTTGCCACATAGCCAACGGTTGTGGCGGGTTTCTACCACCGCAGCGGCGCGGCCGCAATCATCCACGTGTACAAGATGGATCAGGAATCCGTTTCCGCGTACTCGATGACCGTCGGCCCATCGGCCCTGAGCGCGTCGCCGAGCTGCTGCTCGAGCTCGGACAGCGAGGTGCTGCGCACGGCGGCCACGCCGAACCCGCCCGCGATCTGCAGCAGGTCGTGGGTGGTGGCATCGGTGCCAATGTGCCCCACCCCGGCGTGATCCATGGCCTCGCGGATCTCACCGTATCCGCGGTTGTCGTAGACGAGCGCCACCACGGGGAGCCCGAGGTCGCGCGCGGTGGCCAGCTCCTGCACGCTGAACTGAAAGCCCCCGTCGCCGGCCAGGGCGAGCACCGGCCGCTCAGGCGCGGCCAGCTTGGCCCCCAGCGCCATGGGCAGGGCACAGCCCAGGCAGCCGTAGCCGATCGGCATGAGCCATGACCGGGGAGTCGCCATCGGCAGCAGGTGGTTGGCCGCGTAGACGGGTTGGGTGGAGTCTCCGGCCACGATCCGATCGGATGGCAGGACCCGATCCAACACATCGAGCAGGGGACGGAAGCGAGCCACCTCGCGTGGTGGCGCGAGCGCGGCGCGTGCGTCCCGAACGGACGCCGCTGCGCGCGCCTTCGATCCCGCCGGGCCGGCCGGCAGCGCCTCAGCGACCGCCCGGAGCGTCGCCGCCGCGTCACCGTGAAGCGCCACCTCCGGCGACCAGCGGCGCGGCAGCTGGTCGGCATCGATGTCGATCCGGACCAGGCGGCTGAGGCTCAAAGGCTCGTTGAGCCCCCACAGCTCGAGGTCGGAGAGCTGTGAGCCCACCAGCAGCGTCGCATCGGCTTCGCGCAGCAGGTTGGAGACCGGGTCGAAGCTGAGCGCCGAGCCCAGGCACAGCGGGTCGTCGTCGGGGATCGTGCCCCGCGCGTTGATCGTCAGCCCCACGGGCGCGTCCAGCGCCCGTGCCAGCGCCAGCGCTTCGGGACCGGCATCGCGCGCCCCCCCTCCGAGCAGCACCAGGGGTCGCTGCGCGCCGGCGAGGATGGCCGCCGCTCGCGCCACGGCGTCGGGGTCGGCGCGAGGTCGGTCCGGCGGCGGCGGGGTCCAGTCCGGCACCTGCGTCGGGCATGAGAGGACGTCCACCGGGATCGCAATGTGGACGGGGCGTGGACGCTGGGAGTGAAACACCCGCGCCGCACGAGTGAACACCTCCGGGAGTTCCTCGGGATCCTCGACCGTATGGCTGAACGCGGTGACCTGGGCCAGCAGCTCCCGCTGGTCGGGGAGGTCGTGGATCTCGCCCAGGTGGCGCTGTGTCGCCGGGACGGCGCCCGAGATGACGAGCATCGGGATCGAGTCGTGGTAGGCCTGGGCGATCGGCGTGATCGCGTTGGTCAGTCCCGGGCCGCCGATCAGGATGCAGACGCCGGGGCGGCCGGTGACCCGTGCCCAGCCGTCCGCCATGAATGCCGCGCCCTGCTCATGCCGAGCGGCGACGTGACGCAGGCCGGATCTCGCCAAGCCGCGATACAGCTCCAGGGTGTGCACGCCGGGAATGCCGAACACCGTCGTCGCCCCGGAACGCTCGACGAGCTCGATCGCCGCTTCACCACACGATGGCATCAGACCACCTAATGTTGTCGTATTGCCAAAGCGTGATCATACGGCGATGATGTCCGGCACGTTCCCCACCGACCGTTGGGCAGGCTCGCTGGAGCCCTTCGCGCCGGCGCCGGAGCTGGCGCCCGAGACGATCCGCCTGGCGTTCAACGAGTCTCCGCTCGGCCCGTTCCCGTCCGCCTTGGCGGTGCTGGCCAGCCATCTCGCCACGCAGGCCGGCCGCTACCCGGAGGCCGACGGGCGGCTGATCGAGCGCCTTGCCGCCGTTCATGACCTCCCCGCGGAGATGATCGTCCTGGGCAACGGCGGGGACGCGATCATCGGCTACCTCAGCGCTGCCTACCTGCGACCGGGCGATGAGGTGATCACCGGCTGGCCATCGTTCCCGACCTATCTGATCGACGCCGCCAAGCAGGAGGCGATCGCGGTCACCGTGCCGCTGCGCGATGGAGCCTTCGACCTGGACGCGATCCAGCAGCGCATCGGTCCCCGGACGCGCCTCATTTGGGTCTGCACCCCCAACAATCCCACAGGCGGGGTGGTCGACCCGGTGGACCTCCGCGCCTTCCTGGACATGGTCCCCGAGCGCGTGCTGGTGGTGGTCGATGAGGCCTACCACGAGTTCTGCGCAGGCCAACCCGAGCTGGAGGTCGTCGACGCGGTGGGCGAGCTCGTCAGGGACCGCCCCAATGTCGCGGCGCTGCGCACCTTCTCGAAGCTCTTCGGCCTGGCCGGCATGCGGGTCGGGTGGCTCGCCGCCCCGTCGCCCGTCGCCGCCGCTATCGCCAAGGCCCGCCACTACTACGACATCACCGGGCTGTCTGCCCTGGCCGCCAGCGCCAGCGTGGACGACGTGAACGAGATCGCGCGGCGCCGTGAGCTCAACGCGCGGCGGCGGGCGCGACTCGAGGCGGGGCTCACCGAGCTGGCGTGGTCGTGGTTGCCCTCACACGCCAACTTCGTCGCCGTCGGCGTCGGGGACGCGGACGCGGTGTCCGCGCGGCTGCTGACGTCGGGGCTGGCCACTCGGTCCCTGGCTGGCCTGGGGTCGCCCGGACTGCTGCGGGTGACGGTGGGCGACGAGGAACAGATCGACCGGCTGCTGGAGATCCTCGGCCCGGCGCCGACGGCCTAGTCTGGCAGCCGAACCGCCTCTGGATCGCCCAGCTCCCGAGTGAGCTCCGCCGAGACTGCGGCCAGCTCTCGCGCCGCCTCGTCCACGCGTTCCACGAAGCGATACCGGGGCGCGGACGCGTTCAGCGATGCGATGATCGCCCCTCGTGCGTCACGCACGGGAACGGCGACGCCGATCAGGTCCGGCTCGAACTCCTCGTCGACGACCACGTAGCCGTCTTCACGGGCGGCGGCGACCGAAGCGGCGAGCTTCCGCGCCGACCTCACAGTCTTCGGCGCCAGGGAGGCGAACTCGACCTTCGCAAACGCGGCGATGATCTCGTCGGTGTCCCAATCGAGTAGCAGCGCGCGCCCGGCGGATGTGCAATAGGCGGGCGTGACGCGTCCTGCCCAACCGGTTGTCTGCACCGACCGGCCCGGAGATTCCGACAGCACCGTCAGGCTCTCGGTGCCCTGAAGCACCGACAGATGGACGCGCTCGCCCAGCGAGTGGGCCAGGCGGCGCATCATCGGTCCGGCCGCCTCCAGCAGCCGCCGCTCACCGGCCAGCTGCGCCAGGGCGTACAGGCGCCAGCCGAGCCGGTAGCCGGCGTCCTTGTTGCGCTCCACGAGGCCGTACTCACTGAGCGCCTTGAGCGCTCGCGACACCTGGCTCTTCTCCCTGCCGAGCAGCTCGGAGATGCGGGTGACGCCGAGGCCGCTGCTGGCCAGCGCCTCGTCGGTCGCCAGCGAGAGAAGGACCTCCACACCGCGGCGGATGCTGGTCTCCCGCTCCCCTGCCGCCTTCGCGGGGGCAGGCGCGCTGCGGGCCGACGCGCTCTTGGCGGCCGAGGCCCGGCCGGCCTGGGTGGCGCGCGCTGACGACCGTGTGCTCTTCGATGAGACCCCCATCGTTGTCCGACAGCCTAGTCCGCCCCACGGCGTTGCCGTGGATCGGACGGCTGGTCATCCGCCAGTGCGGCGAGCAGGGCGCCGATCGCCTCGGCGCGCCACGCCTCGTCGGCCTGGGGCGATGACCAGCCGACGTGAGGGGTGACCAGCAGCCCACGGGTGTGCAGTCGCCGGTCGTCGGCCGCCGGTGGCTCCGCGGTCCAGACGTCGAACGCCGCCCCGCCCAGCGCGCCGGACTCCAGCGCTGCGGTCACCGCATCGATGTCCACCAAGGACGCCCGGGCCAGGTTGACCAACACCGCCCCCGGCTTCATACACGCGATCTCTCGCGCGCCGAGCAGCGGCGGCGCGCCCGGCTGCCCGGGCACATGCAGGGACACCGCGTCCGAGGTCGACAGCAACTCGTCCAGCGAGACGCGCGGGATCTCCTCAGGGCTCGCTACCGCGGCCGGGTCGCATCCGACCACGTCGATCCCCAGGGCCCGCCCGCGGCGCGCGAGCCGCATCCCGATCCGTCCCAGACCGACGATGCCGAGCCGCTGGGCATCGAAGCGCCGGAGCATGGTCTCCGGCTCCCAGGCGCCGCCGCGCACGTCGGCCCCGAGGGTCCACAGTCCGCGCCAGCCGCCGAGGACGCACGACAGCGCGTGATCGGCGACCTCGTCGCTGCAGTAGGTGGGCGTGCTGGCGACGGTCACCTCACGACGGGTCAGCTCGGCCACGTCGATGTGATCGGTTCCGGTCGAGCAGGTGAGCACCGCGCGCAGCCCGTGAAACGGCTGGACCTCGTCGGCCCCAACGGGCGCACTCGCCGTCACCAGCGCCACCACTCGTCCCGCCTCGCCGGGCTGCACGGAGTCACGGCACTCCAGGTCGCCGGCCAGCGCGTGGGCAAATGGAGCCATCGGCAGGCCGCGATCGACGAAGAGGACGATGGGGAGCCAAGTTGCCAATTGCAGTTGGTAAGACTACTCTCGCCCGCATGGAGCACACCATCGACGCCCAGCGCATCCATCACGGCTGGGACCTTGCGCTGGCGCCCACCTGACCGACGACTCCGGCGATGTGGTGCTCTACGAACTGCGGATGGCCGGGCACGGCCAGATCGCCCAGGGCGATGGGGTTCACGATTCCGCTGTCGATCTTTCGGTCTCCGAATCGATGATCGACCGCAGGCACTCGTTGACCACCTCGGGACGGTGGCCGAACGCGGAGCCGTGCCCGAGGCCCTGCAGCAGGTGGAAGTGGCCGTTGGCGGCCAGCTCAGCCACCTCGCGCACGCGCGGTGGGGGGGTCTGGACGTCCTCAGAGAAGGCCACCGCATGGATCGGAGCGCCGATCCGGGGCAGTAGCGGACCCGAGTCGTAGTCGAGGCAGGCCTGCCACTGGGCGGCTAGCATGGCGCCGTCGCGCGCGGCGAAGTCGGCGGCGAGGAAGGGCTTGATCCGCTCCCATGTCTCGTCGTCGCCCAGCGCATCCGCCGGGAAGTACTGCATTGCGTAGTGGGCGGTGGCGAATGCCGGCGGCAGCACGCCGCCGTCGCGCCGGAAGGCGATCTCGGCCTCCTCCCATTCGCGGATGAACCCGGTCTTGCGCACGCACGTGCCCATCACCGCGGCGCCCAGGACCAGTTCCGGCCGGTCGTGGGCGATCTGGACGGCGATCAGCGAACCCATCGACAGCCCGACCAGGAACACCGGCGGCTCGCACACAGCCTCGATCAGTTGGGCGAGGTCGCCGGCGTGCTCGGCGATGGGCCACGGCGGCTGTGACTCGGACGTGGTCGCGCCGACTCCGCGCGCGTCATAGGTGGTGCTGCGGTAGGCGTCGTCGAACGCCGGCGTCTGGTAGCGGCGCCAGTTGTCGCCGGGGTTGTCGCCGGCGGCGAGCCACACCACGTCGGGTCCGGTGCCGCTCTGCCGGTAGGCGAGCGCCACGTCCGGAAGCGACAGCTCAGGCATCGGCAAGCTCCGCCGGTCCGGCGCAGAGAATGCTCAGCAACTGCTCCGGGTCAAACGCGGCAAGCCCGCCCGCGCCGGGGGGCGCCCTGAGCGCTTCGGGTCTGATCAGCTCGCGCACCTTGGCCGCCACGACCGCCGGCAGCCTGGGGTCGTCGGGCTCGCCGGCGGCCTCGAGCGGCCCGGCCGCGAGGCGCTCCCCATCGGCAAGCTCGATCTCCACCGCGGTCAGCCGGTGCTCGGGGAACTGACCGGTGAGGGCGGGGTCCACGTCGATCTGGATCCGTTCGAACATCGCCCGGACCTCGGGATCCGCGAACGGCCCCACGACCTCGGCGACGCCGAACCGTCCGCCTGCCAGCACGCAGGCGACCGGCCACAGCAGGCTGTACTGCGCCTCTTCGGTCGTCTCGGGCACGACCTTGGCCAGGCCATCGGCGGCGGCGAACGTCCGCACCCGGACGCGACGCACATCGCGAGAGGTCAGTGTCCGGCCGCCCGTGGCCTCAAGCGTGGCCGCGATCGCTCCCTGGGACCAGCGGCAGCACGGGTACGCCTTGACGTAGAGCTCCTCCAGCCGCCACCGGCGGCCGAGGTCATCGAGATCGGCGTCGAGAAACTCGCCCCGCACGCTGGTGAAGCCCCGCTCGGCCAGCAGCGCCGAGCCGACGCCCACCGAGGCGCCCCAGGCACAGGCATCCTTGGTCATCTGCGGGTCGGCGCAGGAGCGCATGATCGGGGCGATCGGAGCGTGGTACTCGGCCAGGCCGAGTGCGGCGAGCGTGGCCGGGCCGTCGAGCCCGAACAGCCGCGCGGCGGCCGCGGCGGCGCCGAGTCCGCCCCAGGCGCCGGAGGCGTGATACGCGGGGTCGCGATCGTGCAGGGCGATACCCGCCCGGATCGACACTTCGTAGCCGACGAGCACGGCCTCGATGAAGTCGGTCGGCGTGGCGTCGACTCGCTGCGCCGCGGCCAGCGCTGCGGGGATGATGACCGCCCCGGGATGGCCCTTGGTCAGCCGGTGGCCATCGTCGAAGTCCAGCACGTTGGCGAGCACGCCGTTGGCGAACGCCGCTCCGACCGCTCCTGACCGGCGGCCATCCACCAGCAGCGTCGCCTCGGAGCCGGGATGGACAGCGCTGGCGTAGTCGGCGGCCACCGCCGTCGCCGGTGCCGGTCGGCCCGCGGTGCACACCGCCGCCATGTCGGCCAGCAACAGCCTCAGGCGCGTACGCGCGGACACCGGGACGTCGCGCAGCGACAGTCCGGAGATGAATTCGACGAGTGCCCTGTCGACGGAGGTTGCGATCATACGCGGGAGAGCCACATGGCCAACACGAGTTGCGCAAGCTATCAGCGGCCGCATGACTTGACTAGGCCAGGTTGTTGCCGTAAAACCACCGGCAGTTGGCAATAAGAGAATCACCTACTGGCGTGACCGGCATCGCCTGCGTGCAGATGGCGCCGGTGTTCGGCGACGTGGACGGCAATCGCGAACGCGCGGCGCAGGCAATCGATGCCGCAGCGGGCGGGGGCGCCGACATCGTCGTGCTGCCCGAGTTGTGCGTCACCGGCTACGCGTTCGCCGATGAGTCCGAGGCGCGCGAGCTGGGCGAGCCGGCGGACGGGCCGACACTGGCTCAGTGGCGTGAGCTCGCCGCCGCCCACCATGTCGTGATCGTCGGCGGGTTCTGTGAGCTGGACGACGCCGGGTCCCCGCGCAATAGCGCGCTCATCGTCGACCACGACGGCAGCAGCTGCGTCTACCGCAAGACCCACCTGTGGGACCGCGAGCAGCTGATCTTCTTGGCCGGAACCGCCCCGGCCCCCGTGGTGGACACCTCGGCGGGCCGGATCGGCGTCGCCATCTGCTACGACACGTTCTTCCCCGAGGTCATGCGCGGGCTGGCGCTCGCCGGCGCCGAACTGATCGCCGTGCCGATGAACTCACCGATCATCGAGGCGCCCACGGCGCCGCTGGCGGTGGAGGTCGTCCTGGCGCTGGCGGCCGCACACGTCAACCGCGTGTACGTCGCGCAGGCCGACCGGGCCGGGCGCGAGCGCGGGATCGAGTGGGCGAACGCGAGCGTCATCTGCGACCCCGACGGTCGTCTGCTGGCCGGTCCAGAGAGCGGTCCCGCGATCCTGTCGACGACCTGCGAGCTCGCGCGAGCCCGCGACAAGACGCTGGGTCCACGCAACGACATCTTCGCCGACAGGCGACCTGCGCTCTACGACAGACCGCATCACGCCCACCAGTAGTGACTCCACAGACCACTCGACAGACAAGGAGACGGTGAATTGAGCACCCAACCCGCGGGCGGAGGGCTGCTGGAGCGGCTCGAACACGGCCCGGTCATCTGCGCCGAGGGCTACCTGTTCGAGTTCGAGCGGCGGGGCTACCTCCAGGCGGGTGCCTACGTGCCCGAGATCGTCCTCGAGCATCCTGAGCTGGTGGCCGGGCTGCATCAGGAGTTCGTGCATGCCGGGTCCGACGTCGTGGAGGCGTTCACCTACTACGCCCACCGGGAGAAGATGCGGATCATCGGCAAAGAGGATCTGATTGAGCCGCTCAATCGCTCCGCGCTCACCATCGCGCGGGAGGTGGCGGACGAGCACGGATGCCTCGCCGCCGGCGACCTGAGTAACACCAACGCCTTCTATCCCGACGTCACCACCCGGCGCGAGGTGCGGGGGATGTTCGAGGAACAGGTCGGGTGGATTGTCGATGCCGGCATGGACTACGTCATCGCCGAGACCTTCTCGTGGGGGGAGGAGGCGCTGCTGGCCCTAAAGGTGATCAAGGAGGCCGGTCTGACGGCGGTCGTCACGCTGTCGATCCACCGCGAGGGCGAGGTCCGCGAAGGCTGGACCCCCGAGGACGCGTGCGCGCGCCTCGAGCAGGCAGGCGCCGACGTCGTCGGGCTCAACTGCATCCGCGGTCCGCGCACCATGCTGCCGCTCATCGCACGCATCCGCGAGGCGGTCAGCTGTCACGTGGCGGCGCTGCCCGTGCCGTACCGCACGACCGAGGAGGAGCCGAGCTTCCAGTCGCTGACTGACCCCGACTGCGACTGCCTGCCTGGCGGCCGCCCGTTTCCCACCGCGCTCGAGCCGCTGTCGTGCAACCGCTACGAGATCGCCGAGTTCGGCCGCGAGGCATACGACCTGGGGATCCGCTACCTCGGAGTGTGCTGCGGCGCCGCTCCGCACATGATCCGCAGCCTCGCCGAAGCGCTGGGCCGCGAGACTCCGGGCAGCCGCTACAGCCCCGACATGACGCGCCACTCGTTTCTCGGGACTCACGCTCAGCTGCACGCCCACAACCAGCAGTACGCCAAGGAGCTGTAAGTGGTCAGTCCCGACGTGACCGGTCAGGCGCGTCGGCTGGACGCGATCGCCGAGTTGGCCGGGCGCATCCGCTCGCGCGCGCGTGATCTGGACGAGCGCGCGGCCTTTCCCACCGAGACGTTCGCTGAGCTGCGGGCAGCGGGACTGCTGGCGCTGACCGCTCCGGTGGCGCTGGGCGGCGCCGGGCTGTGGTCGGCCGGGCGCTACCGCCCCTATTACGAGCTGCTCGAGGCGTTGGCGCGGATCGACTCGGTTACCGCTCAGCTGCTCCAGGTGCATTCCCACGCTCTCGGCATCGTGTGCGGCCTCGCCGATGCGACCCAGCGCAGAGCGCTGGTGGAGCCGATCGTCGCGCGGGGCGCCCTGCTGGCGTCGGTGGGCAGCGAAGCGCGCCCGACCGGCAAGCTGGCCGATATCGCCCGTACCGAGCTCGAGGAGCTGCCCGGGGGGACCTACCGCCTGACCTGCCAGAAGTACTTCGCGTCCGGCTCCTCGGCAGCGGACGAGCTGCTCATCTGGACCGCGGTTCCAGGGGCGGCCCCCTATAGCGAGCGCAGCGTGATCGTGCTCGTGCCTGCCGACGCGCCCGAGGTGGAGCTGATCGACCAGTGGGACGTGATGGGAATGCGCGCCACGGTCAGCCACAGCGTGCGGATCATCGGCTACGACGTGCCGCCCGAGCGAGTGATCGGCGAGCCGGGAGCGTGGACGCGACGCGACCCGCGGACATTCACCCTGGCCTTCGCCGCCAACCACATCGGCGCGGCCGGCGCCGCGATGGATTTCACCGAGCAGTGGGTCCGCGATCGGCCCGGGCTCGCCGCCTCGGAGATCACCCGCGCCACCCTCGGGCGGATGTCGAGCGATCTGTTTGCGGCCCGCGCCGCGCTGTGGGCCGCGGCCGACCTCTGGGACGCGGGGGACCACGACGGCGCCGAGCTGGCCTCGATCAGGACGCTGCATCTCGGCAAGCGGCTGGCCCTCGACCTCACACAGACGGGGTTCGACGTATGCGGGGCGCGGGCAGTGTTCCGCGACCAGGAGCTCGAGCGCCTGTACCGCGACGTGCGCACGTTCTCATTGCACTACCGCGACGAGCAGTACATGGTCCAGGTCGGCCAGGCGATGCTCGACGGTGAGTTCCGCGCCAAGGGCTACGCGGGCGCATCGACCTTTCCCGAGTCGCGCGCCTGACTGGCCCGCGTCGCGCCGGCGCCGATGTCGGCGATGAGCAACGCCATGAGGGCGGCCCGCCCCGCAAGGCTGGCGATCTCGATCCGCTCTGCACGCGCACACGAGTCGTGGCAGATCGGGCCGAGCCCGTCGAGGGTGGGGACGCCGAGCGCGGCGGCGAAGCTGGCGTCCGAGCCGCCGCGGGAGGCGACCGCGCGCAGCGGTACGTCCAGCGCGGCGGCGTGGGCGCGGGCGCGCTCCCATAGCCGGTCCGACGCGCTTCGGGGCCACGCCGGTCGCGTGATGCCGCCGCTCAGCGTGAGGCTGACCCCATCAGGGCGGGCCGTGGCCAGGGTCGACTCGACGGCGCTCATGAGCTCGTCGGCGAGGCGGGCGGTTGGGGCGCGGAGGTCCACGCTCAGCTCCGCGTGGTCGGGCACGACCTGGCGCGCCACCCCGCCGCGGAACACGCCGACGCTGACGAGCACGCCGTCATCAGGACGACTGAGCGCCTCCAGAGCGGTGACCAGCGGGGCCAAGGCGGAGACGGCGCTGGCGCCGCGGCCTTCGTGCCCGGCGGCGTGAGCAGCACGGCCGGCGGCGGTCACCGTGATAGCGCCCACCGCGCCGCGCTGCACCACCAGCCCGCCGCCGGGCCAGCCGGCCTCCAGGCCCAGGCATCCCGCCGCGCCTGCGGACCGCTGCTCGATCCACGGACGGCTGGCCACGCTGCCCAGCTCCTCGTCAGGGATGACGAGCAGCTCGACCTCGCTCACTCCGGCCAGCGCGCCGGCGTCGCGGGCGGCGGCGGCGGCATGCGCCGCCATGACCAGGCAGGCCTTCATGTCGCCGACCCCCGGCCCGCTCAGCATCGATCCCTGCCGCTGGGTCGGCCATACCGCCGCTGTGCCGGCCGGCCAAACGGTGTCCGCGTGACCCAGGAGCAGTACCCGCGCCGCACCGTCGCCGGGCAGCGTGGCGGTCAGGCCGCCTTCGGAGCGCGGCCGGACCTCGAAGCCGGCGGCGTTCAGAACCTCGGCGAGCGCCTCGCACACGCGCGCGATGCCTCCGGTGTCGCCGCTGCCGCTGTCGATCGCCGCCAGACGCTCGGTGGCGCTCACCATTGCCTGTGTCTCGTCGCGCAGACGCGCCAGAAGCCTGCTCGCGTCTACCATCGCCGCTCCCGATGACGTTCACCATCCTCGGACACTGTCCGCGCACCGGCCTGATGGGTGGCGCGGTGACCACCTCCGATGTGGCCGTGGGCGCGCGCGTCCTGTTCGCGCAGGCGGGGCTGGGCGTGGCCGCGACACAGCACCGCACCGACCCGCGACTCGGACCGGCGTTGCTCGCGCAGCTGCACGCCGGCGACCGGGCGGAGCAGGCGGTGGCGACGGTGGTGGCTGCCACCCCCGACCGCGCATGGCGCCAGCTCGGCGTGCTCGACGCCGGAGGGCGATGTGCCGCCTACTCCGGCACCCGGGTGTGGCCGGTCTGCGCCGAGCTGCCGGGGGACGATTGCTTGGTGCTCGGCAACATGCTGGCCGGGCCGAGGGTGGCCGCGGCCATGTGCGAGACGTTTGCGCGGCGCCCAGCTGACGACCTGTGCGGTCGGCTGCTGGCAGCCCTTGATGCCGGCGCGCGGGCAGGGGGAGAAACCGGGGGTGGCGGGCTTCGCTCCGCGGCGCTCCTCGTCGTCGATCGCGAGAGCTTTCCGTTCGTCGACCTGCGGATCGATGACGACCCCGAGCCGCTGCGGCGGCTGCGCGCCCTGTGGGAGACCTACCGGCCGCTCGCGGTCCAGTTCGTCGCGCGCGCGCTCACACCCGACGATGTTCACCGTTCCAGCTCGACCACCACGTAGTCGCCGTCACGATGCACCGGGTACGTCTCGGCCTCGAGCTCGAGCCTTGCGCCGGAACGGACGCCGATGGGATAGCTGCGCACCCGGGTGCGCTCCGGGTCAAACCACGACCGGCCCGTACGCACGTTGAACTCCCATCCGTGCCATGGGCAGCGGATGATCTCACCGTCCGGGCCGCGCGTGTACTGGCCCGGGCCCGAGGAGCGCAGTGGCGCGAACTGAAAGCCCTCGCACAGCGGTCCGCCCTGGTGCGGGCAGCGGTTGCGCAGGGCGAAGTACTCGCCGGCGACGTTGAACACGCCGATCGAGCGCGCCCCGATCCGCACCAGCTTGCGCTCCCCGGGCGCGATCTCGTTGGCCATGGCGACGATGACGCTACGCATTCAGCCGGTACAGCGCGTGGGCATTGCCGCGCAGGATCGCGTCGCGGACGCCTGCCGGCAGCGTCGACGGCAGCGACCGATCGGGCGCGTCGAAGTCCCAGTGCGGATAGTCGGTGGCGAACAGGATGTGGTCGTCCATGTCCAGTTGTCCGAGCATCGCGTCGAAGTCACGGGCCCGTGGCGGCTCATCCACCGGCTGCGTCGTGACCCACACGTGCTCGCGCACCAGCTCTGATGGCAGGCGTGTCAGGCTCGGCGCTTCTGAGCGCAGCAGCCGCCAGGCGCGGTCCAGGCGCCACATGAGCGGCGCCAGCCAGCCGATCCCTCCTTCGATCAGCACCACCTTGAGGTTGGGGAAGCGCTCGAAGACGCCCTCGCACAGGAGGCTGGTCAGCTGGTCCGCGAACGCGGTCGTCATTCCCACGGTGTCCTCGATGTAGTAGGAGCCGTACCCCACGCCGGTGTTTGGGCCCCGGGACCAGCCGCCGAAGTGGATGCCCACCGGCAGGTCGTGCTCGGCCGCGGCCTCGTAGATGGGCCAGTACTTGCGGCGCCCCAGGGGCTCGGCGGTGCGGATCAACATCAGCACCTGCACAAACCGGTCGTCCGCTGCCATCCGGTGGATCTCCTGCGCGGACAGCGGTCCGTCCTCGTAGGCGACGTTGATCGAGGCGCGCAGACGCGGCTCGGGATCGAGCCACTCGGCCGCCTGCCAGTCGTTGATCGCGCTGGCCAAAGCCGCACCCCGCTCGAGGTCCAGCTGTTCGCCGGCGCCCAGCATGGGTGTGAGCACGCCGTACTCGACGCCGTAGCGGTCCAGCAGCTGCTCGCGCATGAACGGCAGGTCCGAGGCCGGCGGATCACCGGAGGGCGGCCACGCGTCCGTGCGCGAAGCGCGGGGCGTGGCTCGGGGGAACTCGGCGCCCAGGTAGGAGCGGTCACCGAGCGTCTCACGGCGCGCCTCGACGGCGGAGTCGAGGCGGCCGCCGGCGGCGCGCGCCTCCCGCCAGCGCTCCGGCATGTAGCGCAGCAGCGCCTGCTCGCTGCGGGGAGCGTTGTGGATGTCGCAATCCACCACGCTGGTCTTCGTCGTCAAGCTCACAGCCGGTAGTGCTCCTTGGCGTTGGTGGACAGCAGACCCTCGGCGAGGGCCGGCGGGAGGTCCGCCGGTAGCGCCGCCAGGTCCTCGTCGCTGTGGCGGTGCGGGTAGTCGGAGGAGAACATCAGCATCCGCTCGGAGCCCAGCTGGTCCACGACGCGCAGCAGCTGCGCGGGCTCCGGCGGCCCGTCGACCGGCTGCAGAGACACCCGAACATGCTCGCGCACATACTCGGAGGGGTGGCGTGTCGTCCATGGCACCTCCCGCCGCAACCCGCGCCAGCCCTTGTCGAACCGCCACAGGAACGCGGGCAGCCAGGCGAACCCTGACTCGATGAGCGACACGCGCAGGGCGGGGAAGCGGTCGAATGTGCCCTCCGCGACCAGGCTGGTCAGCTGCGCGGCGAACGCGGAGGCCATGTCGACATACTCCTCCAGCCACGAAGTCGGCCACCCCGCGGCGGTGGGCGGCACCCCCGCGGCGCCGCCGAAGTGCAGCTCGGCCACGAGCTCGCGGCGGGCGATCGTCTCCCACAGGGGCCACCAGATTCGGTTGCCGTAGGGGATCGCCGAGCGCACGGGCAGGTACACGGCCACGAAGCGCGGGTCATCCGCACAGCGCTCGATTTCGGCAACTGCCGCGGCGGGCTGCTGCGAGGGGGTGACGATCGCCGCTCGCAGCCGCGGCTCGCGGTCCAGCCATTCCGCGCGCTGCCAGTCGTTGACCGCCCGCGCCAGGGCCGACGCCGCGTCGGGGTTGCGCACGCTCTCCACGCCGTAGTCGCAGCTGAGGATCGCCACCTCTGCCCCGAGCGGATCGAGCAGGTGCGCGCGCAGCGCGGTGACGGTGCGCCCGGGCTCCGAACCCTCCACCGGCGCCAAGTCCGCGCGGAGGCTGGTGGCGAGGTTCGGAGGGTGGGCCTGGTCGGTGGGCCCGGCGAATTGCGAGGTGGCGATCACCTCGCGCCAGTGCTCATCCAGGAAGGGCTCGAGCGTCTCGATCGGACCGACGATGTTGTGGACGTCGCAGTCGACGAGACTCATCCGGTGTCCCCGGGGGCGGGTACCGGCGGGTCGCGGCGATCCAGCAGCGGCTCGGTCAGGTAGACGAGGTTGCCCTCCGGGTCATGCAGACCGCGGTAGCGGTACCACTCCGACTCCACGATCTCGCCGGCCCAGCTCACGCCGTGTCCGTCGAGCTCCGCAATCGCGGCCTCGAGCACGTTCACCTCGAAGGCGAACGAGTCCAGCCCGGGCGGGTTGGCCGCGCCGGTGAATCGCGGAGGCGGATGGGGCGGCAGCGTCGCTGCGTTCTCCTCGATGAGGTAGATGACCACATCCCCCGCCCGCACCCCCACCCAGCCCTGGCCAGGGATGTAGGGCAGGCGCAGCGGGAGGCCGAGCAGGTCGACGTAGAACACCCGCATCGGCTCCAGATCGGTGCAGATCACGTCGATGTTGTCAAGCCGGCCGGCGATCACGAGTGGTCCCGGGGGATGCGGGCGACGTGGGTGCGACTATGGACGCGAGTGGCTCCTTCGTAGGCGTCGATCGCAGTGGAGATGAGGTAGTCGTGCGCGTCGGCGGTCATCTCCGAGCGCAGATCGATGCGGACCGACCAGTCGCCGCGGCGCTGCTCGATGTGGCGCTCCACGGTGACGCGGGCCGACAGAGGATCGCCCTCGCGGATCGTCAGTGTGATCGGGTCGCGGTCCGCGTATTGAAGGCCGCTCGGGTGCAGCTGTGCGCCGGAGAAGTCGCGGCTGAGCTCATACCGAGTCTCGCCGCAGGCTGGATCGACCCGGACCGTCTGGGTGGGGTTGCGCGCGCGCGTCCACTGGACCTCGAGCGGCGGCGCCTGCTCGGCCGGACCGAACCCGGGCAGCTCGTCGTCGACCGGCCTCGGCGTCCGCACCGGGATCCGCAGGACGCTGGCGCTACCGGTCGCGATGGTCAGCGTGACCGGCTCGGGCGAAGGCCACAGCCACGGCCAGTACGTGGTAGAGATCGCCAGGCGCAGGCGGTGTCCGGCGGGGACGGCGTAGCCGGTGCTCTTCATGGGGACCCTGACCTCCACCTGTTCACCCGGGGTCAGCGTCTGCGGGCGATCGTGGCCGTGACGGTGACACAGGTTGAGCACGCCACGGGTGACCAGGGTTGAGCTGCCGTCGGGCCACACGTCGCACAGGCGCGCCGCGACAAAGCCCACGGGGCGATCGGCGGCCAGCCGCAGGTTCACCTCCGGATTGCCGAAGATCTCGATCCGCTCCCCTAGGGGCTCGGAGTCGAGGCTGAGCGAGAGCGCGTCGTCGCGGCGCTGGTCGAGGGGCATGTCGGCCGGCGCCGCGTAGGCGCACCAGGCGCCGGCGTCGAGGCCGACCGTCTGGCCGCTGCCGTGGACGAGCGCGCCGTCGCCGGTGGGCGTTGACGTGAGCCCCCCCGCGCCGAGCGCGAGCTCCAGCGTGGTGGCGCTCGTCACCGGCACCCCGGCCTCGGCGATCCATCGCCCCGGGCGGTCGGCGTAGTCGGGCGCCGGACGTACCGCCTCGGGCATCCACGCGCGCAGCACCGGCCCCGCCATTGCCCCGTTGTCGGTCCCCTTGAGCCAGTGGTCCCACCAGCGGACTGCCTCTTGGAGGAAGCCCACCTGGGGCCCAGGATGACCGTACTGGGGCCACTGATGCCCCCATGGCCCGATCAGTCCGCGGCGGGGGCACGACAGGTTCGCGAGCAGCCGGAAGATCGCGTCGACGTAGGCGTCGGCCCAGCCCCCCACGGCCAGCACCGCACACTGAAGCGCCCCGTAGTTCTCGCACACCGAGCCGTGGCGCCAGTAGTCGTCGCGCGCTTGATGGCCGACCCATAGCGCTGCGAGGTCGACATCGTTGCGCAGCCGCTCCAGCCACATCTCGCGCCAGCGATCGCCGACGATGGCCGGGTCCGGAGCCCGCACATTGAAACCCATCAGGGCGCTCGCCCATGGCAGCAGGTAATAGCCGAGCGGGACGCCGCCGAGATAGTGGACGTCGTTGTCATAGCGGTCGTCGGTCGAGCAGGCGGTGATGATGGCCTTCAGCGCCGGCGGGCGCAGCGCCGCGACCTGCAGGCTGTTGAAGCCACTCCACGAGATCCCGGTCATCCCGACTGCCCCGGTGCACCACGGTTGCTCCGCGATCCAGGCGATGACCTCGAGCGCGTCCCGATGCTCCTGGGCCGAGTACTCGTCGGTGAGCACGCCGTCGGAGTCGCCGCTCCCCCGCAGGTCGACGCGGACCGCGGCATACCCCGCCGCGGCGTAATAGGGGTGGATCGTGGAGTCTTCGAGGGCATGCACGTCGTCCTTGCGGTATGGCAGGTACTCGAGGATCGCCGGCACCGGCACCTCCCTCGCTGCTTCGGGCATCCACGCTCGGGCGCACTGGCGCGTCCCGTCGGACATGGGGATCCACATCGGGTCGACCACCTCGATCGGTACTGCGTCGGCGGGCCAGGCGGAGCGTGGCGTCACAGCGCGCCCACCGCGGTGCTCCACGCCGGCCCGGCGCCCGCGGACATCCCGCCGTCCTGGAAGGCCACCGCGCTGACGCGGCTGAAGGCCAGCTCGCCGGGGGTCACGTCCGCGACGACCAGGTCGTGGCCCAACTCGCGCAGGCGGTGCAGGACCTCTGTTCCCACGCGGGAGTCCACGAAGGTGCGGTTACCCTGCGAGTGCACGCGCGGCAGGTCGATCGCCGCCTGGACTCCGAGCCCATGATCGATTGCGCCGACCGCGGTATTGATCACCCCGGCCAGGATGGGATACCCGCCGGAGCCCGCCGCCGCGAAGGCCGCCTGGCCGTCGCGCGCCGCGACGAGCGTCGGCACGGCGAAGAACGGCATCTTCCCGGGTGCGATGGAGTTCGCGCGGCCGGGTCGCGGGTCGTAGTTGATCATCGAGTTGTTGAGGATGATCCCGGTGCCCGGCACGGCGACAAGTGAGCCGAAGTCGGCGCCGATCGTGGTGATGAGCGCGGCGAGGTTGCCGTCGCGATCGGCGGCCACCACCTGCGTGGTTCCATGCACGCCGCCGGCGGATGTGGGGCGCGGCGCCTCGTCCGGGGCGAGCCACGGCGCCCTCGGGACGACGGGCCGCGGGGCGGCACGGTCGGAGCGGATGCCGGCGGCGCGGGCCGCGGCGAACGACGCCCCGCCGAGGTCTGCGACCGGATCTTCGGTGAAGTCCGGGTCGCTCGCGTAGGTGGCGCCATCCGCGAAGGCGTGGCCCATCGCCTCGGCCAGCAGATGGAGGTTCTCGGCGCCGGCCGCGGGAGTGGCGGAGAGCTCGAAGTGGTTGAGGATCCCGAGCGTCTCATAGCCCACCGTGTCCAGGGCGGTCACGTACTGCAGCCCGCGGTACTCGGCCGGCGGCTCTGACAGCACTCGGGGGGCGTACGCGGCGAGATCGTCTGCAGTCAGGATCCCGCCCCCGGCGGCCAGGACGCCGGCGATCGCCGCCGCCACCTCACCGCGGTAGAACGCGTTCGGGCCCTCGGCGGCGATGCGCTGCAGGGTGGCCGCGAGCGCCGCCTGGTTGAGGCGCTCTCCCGGGCCGTCGGCGTTGCGCGAGCGGGGGATGTGGTGAGCCGGCAGCAGGATCTGGGCGAGGTCGGGCTGCGCGACGATCTCGGCCAGGCGGTTGGCGATCTCGATCTGCAGCACCCACGTGACCTCCAGGCCCGTCTCGGCCAGCTCGACCGCCGGCGCCAGCAGCACGTCCCAGGCGAGCCGTCCCGCCCGTTGGTGCGCGGCCCACAGGCCTGCCACCGCTCCGGGGACGGCCGGGGCGAGGGCTCCGACGTAGTTCGCATCGCCGGCCACCGCCGGCCAGTCGTGCCCGTCCAGCTCGCCGGCGATCACCTCGAACATGTCGGCGCGCGCCGCTGCGGGAGCGCGCGGGCCGTGATCGACGGTCAGGAAGGCGGCATCGTCGGCCAGGAACGCGCTGAGGTGGCCGTAACCGCCGATCCCGGCGTTGTTGGGCTCGGCGACGAATGCCATGAAGGCTCCGGCGATGACCGCGTCGATCGCTGTGCCTCCCTGCTCCAGTGCCATCAGCCCGGCGCGCACCGCGTGTGCAGTGCCCCCCGACACCACGCCGCGGGTCGAGCGGGCCTCCGAGCGGGTGCCGAGCATCCCGGGATGCTGTTGCAACATCGCCATCAGGTGTTGGCAGAATACAGGCGCAAGCGGCCGCTGAATGAGCGGCGACGCACTGTCACCACGGCTCGACCGTGGGCTCAAGGCCGCGAGATCTGCTCTCCGCCGGAGGGATCGTCGTGGTCGGCGTAGGGTGGCGAGACGCTGCCCGCCACCCCTGGGCTGAGCTCGGCGGTGGGCGTCCCGGCGATCACGTCGCCGATCCGCCGCCGCCGCGCCTCGATCCGGCTCCAGCGCGCCGTCGCGCGCTCGTGCTTGCGCCCGGCGCCGTACATGCGGCGGGCCCACCAGGAGCCGGGCGAGGCGAGGCGGACGATGCCGACCAGGGAGGCGATCGGGATGAAGACGCCGATCAGCCCGAGCAGCGGCTTGCCCTTGAGGATCACCGCCGTCGCGAGCAGGACGTTGATCACCACCGCGGTGAACAGCGTGACCAGCGACGACGTGTTGCCGCGCACGTCGAAGGGAGCAAGTCCCAGGACCACCAGTCCGCCGAGGACAGCGGCGATGACCACCGCGTCAAACGACGCCCGGCCCGCCTCGGCCCAGTAGACGTCCTTGAGGTACACCCACAGGGCGAACTCGTCCAGAGTCAGCCCGGCGCCGATCCCGAACATTGCGGCCAGCACCTCGTTCCACGGGCTGACCGGGTTGAGCGCAAACCCCAGGAAGCCGCTGAGCAGGATGAGCACGATGCCCCACACCAGGTGATGCAGGTGCACGCCGCCGCTCGTGCTCACGCTGCCCGGCCACCATGACACCCGCGGACTGCGCATGAGACGGGCGCTGGTGCGGATGAAGAGAAACGACGCCAGGAACGCCGCCAGGGCGACGAACCCGGCCCGGTCCCCGGGCTGGTCCAGGAAGCTCACCGGCAGGTCCAGGCTCACGATCACGCCCACCACGCCAGCATACGGACGGTCCCCAGCCGAGCGTTAGACTC
>DASXJW010000157.1:0-31885 GCA_036497165.1 Solirubrobacteraceae bacterium | reverse complement strand
CGCCGCTGATGCTGTCACCGGCGGTGAAGGTGCCGGCGCCCGACTTCAGATCGCCCTTCCACTCTGCGTTGCCCTTGGCTGGCATCAAGGCTCCTTTGCTGGTCTTGGGTCGAGCTGACAATCCTATGCCGGGCCCGCGTGTGACGTGTGTCGCGCCGGCGTGAGGAGAGTCCCTAAAACTGCAGCGAAGTCTGCCGGGGAACAATCGTGTACGGCCGGTATAAGCCGTCGGGGCTCTTCTCCGGCGGCTCATGTGCGCGTGTGGTGAGGTGGGGGGCGATGACGAGCCAGCCGGCCACCACCCTCCCGATCACCCGCCGGGCGCTGATCCGGGCCGGCCTCGGCGCGGGAGGCGCGGCGCTGCTGGGCGGCGGCGGATATGCGATCTCGCAACTGCTCGGCGGCGACGTACCGCTCCTGGCGTCGTGGCGCGTCACCGCCGGCGCCGGCGGCGCGGTGCGGAGGTTTCACTCGTTACCGGATCTGGCGCCGCCGACGACGCATGTCCTCGTCGGCGCCCCGCCGCGCGCGGCCCCCGGCTATCTCCTGATGGGACCCTCCGCGGTTGACGGGGCGCAGTCGGGTCCGGCGATCGTCGACAGCGTGGGTGACCCCGTCTGGTTTGCGCCCGTGCGGCACGGCGGCTGGGTGACGAACTTCTCGGTGCAGACATACCGAGGCGCGCCGGTGCTGATCTGGTGGGAGGGGGCCGTGGTCTCGGGATACGGCCAGGGCGAGGCGGTGATCGTGGACAGCTCGTATCGCGAGCTCGCGCGGGTGAGAGCGGCAAACGGCCGCCACATGGACCTGCACGAGCTCTTGCTCACCGAACGCGGCACGGCACTGTTCACCTGTGCGCCGGTGACGACCACGACCGATCTCAGCGCAATGGGTGCCTCGGCGGCCGCGCCCGTGCGCGAGTCGGTCTTTCAGGAGGTGGACATCGCCACCGGCCGCCTGGTCAGGGAATGGCGCAGCCTCGGACACGTCGACCCGTCGGAGTCCTACCGCACGCCGACCGGCACCTTCGACTACCTGCACCTCAACTCCATCGGCGTCACCCCGGACGGCAACCTGCTCGTCTCGGGCCGGCACACCTGGGCCCTGTACAAGCTCGATCGCTCCAGCGGCGACGTGATCTGGCGACTCGGCGGAAAGCGCACCCAGTTCGCGATGGGCACGGGCGCCCAGTTCGCGTGGCAGCACGACGTCCGCCAGCCCGATGCCCACACGCTCACGGTGTTCGACAACGGCGATGACGGGCGGACCCGGACCCACGCCACCCGGGGCCTACTGCTCGACATCGACGAACGCGGCCGTCGCGTGTCGCTGACGCGCGCCTACACACGCCCGCACGAGGTCGACGCGACCGCGATGGGGTCGGCCCGCCACCTCAGCGACGGCCACATGGCGATCGGCTGGGGCTCCGCCCCGTACGTGACCGAGTTCGATGAGCACGGAACGGTGCTCTCAGACCTGCGCATCGGGACCAGCTCGGAGCAGAAGTCCTACCGCAGCTTTCGCCAGCCCTGGACGGGGCGCCCCGCCGGGGCGCCGGCCCTGGCCGCCTCTCGCGACCGCTCGAGCGCCCGCGTCACGGCCTACCTGAGCTGGAACGGCGCGACCGAGGTGAGCCACTGGCGCATCGATGCGGGAAGCCGCCCCACCGATCTGCGCAGGCTCGGCATCGCGCCGCGCCGGGGGTTCGAGACCGCCGTCAACCTCGGCACCGGCGAGGGCTACGTGGCCGTGACAGCGCTGGACGCGCGGCGGCGTCCACTCGGGCGCAGCGCCGTGCTGGCGGTGTAGACGCTTGATTTCACGCCCACGGTGATTGAGGCTCGCGCAACGGGGATAGACCGCAAGCGTGAACGATGCAACCCTCGCCATCACTTTGGCGCGCGGCCGGATCGCGATCGGACTGGCGGCCGTGCTCGCCCCCAGGCTCGCCACACGCGCCATGAGCGCCAGGCGCCAGACCAAGGGGATCGCGCCCGTGTTCGCGCGCATGCTGGGCGCCCGCGACGTCGCCCTCGGCCTGGGGACGGTGATCGCGCTGGACCGCGGCACGCCGGTCCGAGGCTGGCTCGAGGGCTCCGCTCTCTCCGACACGGCGGACGCCGTGGCCTGCACCCTGGCTCGCGACGAGCTGACGCCGACGGCATTCCGGGTGTCGGCGGGACTCGGGGGTGCGTCCGCGCTCCTGGGGGTGGCCCTGGCCCGGCGCCTTGATCCCCCGCCCCCGCCCCAACCGGGACAGCCCGAAGCCGTCGCGACGGGCCACACGCCGGATCCCGGCACCGTCCAGGCCTGATCCGCCCGCGCGCGTCGGTCGGCAAACGTCCCCACGGACCCGCCATCGCCAGGCCGTGGGACGTCGTCTGCTGCTACGGCAGTCAGCGTCCCAGGCCGCCCTCCGCGCCCCAGAGGTTGGGACGTTCGCCCCCGTGGCAGCAGCCAACGTCCCACTGCGCTGCGGCGCGCGCCCGCGCGGGATGTTTGCCGCCCGGCCGACGCCGTCGGCAAGCGTCCGTCAGCCGATGCCCAGCAGCGCCGCCGCGGTCGCTCCGAGCACCCCGTGCCGCTCGGCGTCGCCGGCGAGCTCGGGGCAGCGCTGCACGAACCCGATGGGATCAGCCTCGCCCACCGGCCAGTCTGAGCCCATCAACAGGCGGTCGGGTCCCACCTGGCGCACGAGCGCGCTCAGGGTCGAGGGCTCATACACGCACGTGTCGTAGTAGAGGCGGCGCAGGTAGGCACTGGGGGGCTGGCTGATGTGGACGGTGCTGTCGGGCATGTTGTGGACATTGCGGTCCAGGCGGCCGTAGTAGTGCGGCAGGTAGCCGCCGCCGTGAGAGACGACGATTCGCAGGCCGGGCAGGTCCTCGAGCACGCCCTCGTAGATGAGCGACGCCAGGACGCGCGCCTCCTCGATCGGCTGGCCCACCGAGTTCCACATCGAGTAGTTCTGAAACCACGGATCGCGGACGCCGTCGGGATGGAGGAAGACGAGCAGGTCGCGCCGCGCGATCTCCTCCCACAGCGTTCGGAACGGCGGCTCGCCCAGATACACGCCGCCGACGTTGGCCGGCAGCTGCAGCACCCGCAGCCCCAGCTGCGACACGGCGCGATCGAGCTCGGTCAGGGCGAGGTCGAGGTCCTGCAGGGGCAGGATGCTCGAGCCCACCAGCCGCGCCGGATGGGCTCGGGCGGCCTCGGCAGCCAAGTCGTTGTAGCGGCGGCACAGGTCGAGCGCCAGCTCCGGCGGCGCCCAGCCCGTCGGCGTGACCGCGAGGACCGCGGAGAGGAGGTGGACGTCCACGCCCCGTTCGTCCATGGCGGCCACCTGCCGCGCGGGATCGAGCATCAGCTCGTTGATCTGGGCAAAGCGGCTGCCGGACGGGGGCACGCTGGGGCGCGCCCCGAATCCCGACGCCACGCCCTGCGGGCCGGCGGCCCCGAGGGCGTACCCGTCGAGGATGTGGGCGTGGATGTCGATGATCGGTGTGGGCGCGCCGGGCATGGCGTCAGCCCGCCATCGCCGAGACGCCGCCGTCGACCATGATGTTGGCTCCGTTGACGTAGGACGCGTCGTCGGAGGCGAGGAACGCGGCGACGCGGGCGACGTCCTCGGGCTCGCCGGTGCGCCGCGACGGCGTCATCGCCGCCAGCCTCTGCGTCGGCCGGGACGGGTCGTCGAAGTGGGGCTGGGTGGCCGGCGTGCGGATCATGCCGGGACTCACCGACACCGCACGGATGCCGTGGTCGGCGCCGGCGGCACACAGATGGCGGGTGAACGACACGCAGGCCGCCTTGGCCGCACCGTGGGCGCTCATCCCGACGAAGGCCGCACCGCGCACCGCGGCGACCGAGCCCACGTTGATCACGACTCCGCCCCCCGCGGCGATCAGGTGCGGCCAGGCGGCGCGGGTGCAGTGAAACGGGAGGTGCAGCTCGTTGTCGATCGTGAACGACCAGTCATCGAAGGACTGCTCGCCGAAGGTTCCCAGGCGCAGACGCGACGCGTTGTTGTAGAGCACGTCGATCCGGCCGTAGCGCGCGACGGCGGCCTCCACCCACGCCGAGGCCCCCGCGGCCGTCGACAGGTCAATCGGGGCCAGGGAAGCGGCCTCGCCGCCCGCCGCGCGCACCATCGCGTCGGTCTCGGCCTGCAGCTCGGAGTTGACGTCGCAGCCGAACACCCGGGCGCCCTCGGCGGCGAACACCATCGCCGCCGCGCGCCCCATCCCACCCGCGGTGCCGCTGATCAGTGCGACCTTGCCGTCCAGCCGTCCCATCCCACTCCTCTCGTCAACAACGCCTATCTCAGGACCAGCCCCGCGTCGGCGCTGATCGTCTGCCCGGTGATGACGCCCGCCTGATCGGAGGTGAGGAACCGGAGCAGGCCCGCATAGTCCTCGGGCACGAGCGTGCGCTTGATCGCCTGGCCGGCGCGTACCGCGTCAAACAGGTCCTGCGGCTGGTCGGAGGCGGCCGCGCCCGTCCGCGTCAGGCCGGGCGCGATCGCGTTGACCGTGATGCCCGCCGGGCCGAGCTCGACCGCGAGCGCGCGCGTCAACCCGACGATCGCGCCCTTGCTGGTGATGTAGGCGAGCAGGCCCGGACCGGGCGGCCGGTGAAAGGTGTCTGAGGCGATGTTGACGATGCGCCCCCAGCCGTGGCGTTGCATCGCGGGAACGACGCGGCGACACAGGGCGACGACCGCCTCGACGTTGACGGCCAGCACGCGGCGCAGGGTGTCCGGCGTGGTCTCGGCCAGCGTGCCACGGGTCAGATCGGCCGCGTTGTTGACGAGGATCGAGCACGATCCGAGCTCCGACTCCAGCCGGTCGACGGCGGCGGCGATGGCGTCGGCGTCACACAGATCCGCCCGCAGCGCGACGGCGCGCGCGCCGCCGTCGGCGAGCTCGGCCGCGACCCCGCCGCAGTCGCGCACGTCGAGCAGGCCGATCGTGCAGCCCTCGGCGGCCAGCGCCCGCGCGCAGGCGGCGCCGATGCCGTCGGGCGCGGCGGCGCCGGTGACCAGGGCCACCGGGTCAGCGGAGCGGCGCATCACTCGCGTCCCATCGCGCCGAAGCGCGGCATTCCGGGATGCGGGTCAAAGCGGACACGGGCGTCGATCACGGCGGGACCGCCGGCGGCGAGCGCACGTCCCAGCGCCCCCGCCACCTCCTCGGGCCGCTGCACTCGCTCGCCGAACGCGCCGAATCCGCGTGCGATGGCGGCGTAGTCGGTGCCCTCAAGGCTCGTGCCGAGCTCAAAGCCAAAGCGCTTCTGGCTCTGCGCGATCACCCCCCACGCCTGGTTGTCGTGGATGACGTGCACGGCCGAGATCCCGTAGCGCACAGCGGTGTCCAGCTCCGCCACCGAGAAGCCGAAGGCGCCGTCGCCGGTGATGTCGATCACGGGCCGCCCCGGCTCCAGCAGCGCCAGCGCATGGGCGTAGGGGACGCCGAAACCGAGGTGACCGCTGCCGGGGTCGTGAAAGCGCGTGCGGGGCTCATGCACCGGGGTGAGGTCGTTTGACCAGAAGCTCGTGTGCGCCCCGTCGTAGACGACGAGGGCGTCGGACGGCAGCGCCTCCCCGAGCGCGCGGGCCAGCTGGGCGGGATGCATCGGCCCCGCGTCGGCGTCCCCCTCCGCGCCGAGCGCGGCCACGTGCGCCCGATGGGCGAGATGCTCCTCACGCAGCCCGGCCCGCCACTGTGCGCCGTCCGTCCCCCGGTCCGCCGCCATCTCATCGAGCAGCTGCTCCAGGACGGCACGAGCATCGCCCACCAGGCCGACCGCGGCGGGCCGCAGCCGCCCGATGACGGTGGGATCGCGGTCGGAGTGGATCAGGCGCTGATCAGGGTTCCGGGCGCCGGCCGGACGCATGCCGTCCCACAGCCACGAGGAGAAGCGGCAGCCGACGGCGAGTACGACGTCCGCCTCAGACAGCGCCCGGACCACGCTCTCGCCGAAGACCAGGCCGCCCTGCCCGACGAGGTGGGGGTCCTCGGAGGCGACGGTACCGATTCCCATCTGGGTGACGAGCACCGGCGCGTCGAGCCGGCGTGCCAGTGCGCGCACCTCGTCGGTGGCCTCCGCGGCAACCACTCCGCCTCCGGCGATGATCAGGGGCCGTCGCGCGCCGCCCAGAAGCTCCGCCGCGCGGGCGACGGACTCGGCGTCGGCCGGCGCCCGGCTCATCGCACCCGCGGCCGACACCGCCGCGTCCAGTGCCCGTGCGCCGCAGACCGGATCGCCGGAGGCGAGCACGTCGTAGCCGATCTCCAGATGCACGGGTCCGGGCGCGCCCGTGACCGTCTCGCGCACCGCGCGGGCCATGAGCTCGGGCAGCCGCCGAGCGTCAGTGACCGTGGCGCGCCACTTCGTCAGCGCGCCGTACACGCTCGGCGCATCGAGCTCCATGAGCACACCATGCGCCGGCGAGCCCAGCGAAGCGGGCGTCCCCACCGTCACCGCCATCACCGGCAGATGGTTGGTGTGCGCGGTGTCCAATCCGCTGGCGAGGTTCAGGGCGCCAGGGCCCATCTCAGCCACGCACGCGGCCAGGCGGCCCGTTCGGTGCGCGACCGCCGTCGCCATGAAGGCGGCCGCCGCCTCGTGGCGGACCCCCGTCCAGCGCAGCTGCGGCTCGCGGTCAAGGGCCGCCAGCAGTGGCGCGAACTTCCCGCCGGCGATCCCGAACACCTCCCGCACCCCGGCCGACACCAGGCCCGCAGCCACCGCCTGGGCGGCGCTCAGGGTCTGCGCGTGGCCGTCCTGAGCCATCTCGTGCCTCGCTGCCGCCCGCTCGGCGTGCAACGTCATCCAGCGGGGGTGGGAGCGTCGTCGGCGAGCTCGTCGATGGTCTGCTCGCCGAGGTAGCTGGCCTCGATCAGGTCGCGGCGGCCGCGCAGGTCGGCGGCGTGACCCTCGAGCACGAGCTCGCCGTGGTTGAGCACGTAGGCACGGTCGGCGATCTCCAGGGCCATCGAGATGTGCTGCTCGACGAACAGGACGCCGGCGCCAAGCTCGTCGGCGATGCGGCGCAGGATCGGCAGCAGCCGCTCGACGATGACCGGTGCCAGCCCCAGGCTCATCTCGTCGACGAGCAGCAGCCGCGGCCGGCTGATCAGCGCGCGCCCGACCGCCAGCATCTGCTGCTCGCCCCCCGACAGAACGCCGGCCTTGCGACCCAGGCACTTCTCCAGCTCAGGCAGCATCGACAAGAGCTCGTCCTGGGGGAGGCTCGTCTGAGCGCGGGCCAGGCGCAGGTTCTCGCGCACGGTCAGCTCGTAGAAGAGCGCGCGGTCCTCCGGGACCAGCGCGACGCCCAGCCGGGCGAGCCGGTACGCCGGGCGGCCGGTGATCTCCTCGCCGGCAAGGTGGATGGACCCGGCGATGGCCGGCAACAGCCCGGCGATGGTCGACAGCGTCGTCGTCTTCCCGGCGCCGTTGGGACCCAGCAGAGCGACGACCTCGCCGGGGGCGATGCTCAGGTTCAGCCTGCGGACGGCCGGGATCCCGAGGTAGCCGGCGTACAGGCCCTCGACGGCCAGCAGCGGCGTCGGGGCCATCGCGGCGTGACCGGGGGCGGCGCCGCTCTGGCTCAGATCAGGCATGCCCACCGTCCGAAGCGTGTCCCGAGGCCTCGGAGCTTCCGAGGTAGGCCTCGATGACCGCCGGGTTGGCGCGGATCTCGGCGGGCGTGCCCTGCGCGATGAGGTTGCCGAAGTCCAGCACCATGACCTGGTCGCACACGCTCAGGACCAGGCCCATGTCGTGGTCGATCAAGAGCACCGTCACTCCGTGCTCGGGAAGCGTGCGAAGCCGCTGGCCCAGCGCCAGCGTCTCACTCGTGTCCAGCCCCGCGGCGGGCTCGTCGAGCAACAGCAGCGATGGCCGGCAGGCCAGCCCCCGGCCCACGCCGACGAGCTTGCGCTGGCCGTGGGAGAGCTCGGTGGGGAAGCGCCCGGCGACGTCCTGGAGCTCGGTGACATCCAGCGCCCAGCGCACGGCCTCGCTGCGTTGGCGGCGGTCGGGCACGAACACCCGGCCCAGACCGGCGAGCATCCCCGGAGGCTCGGCGGCGACCATCAGGTTCTCCTCCACCGTCAGGTCGTTGAACAGCTCGACGGATTGGAAGGTGCGGATCAGGCCACGACGGGCGAGGCGGTGCGGGCGACTCCCGGTGATCGTCTCCCCCTCCAAGCGCACCGACCCCCGGGTGGGCCGCACGTATCCGGTCAGCGCGTCGATCATCGTGGTCTTGCCGGCGCCGTTGGGGCCGATCAGCCCGGTGACCGATCCGCGCGGCACCGAGAAGGTCACGTCGTTGACCGCGACGACGTTGCCGTACTGGACGCGCAGCGCGTCGGCCTCGAGCACTGCGCCGGAGCCGGAGGCGGCGGGCCGGGCGGCGGGCGCGACGACGCTCATCGCGGGGCGCCGACCGGTGGCGGACCGGACGTGGTCGGGGTCTCAGCCAGCGGAGGCGTGGACGGCGGGCGGCCGCCCGCCACCCGCCTGAGCGCCGCCCGGCGCAGCTGGGTGAAGCCGCGTCCCATCTCCTGCGTCACGCCGTCGGGGTTGGCCACCGCGGTGAGGGTCAGCGCCACCCCGGCGATCAGCGCCTGGTACTGACCGAAGTTGAAGAGGTTGTCCAGCAGAGTGGGCATCACGCCGTTGGAGGCCAGCAGCACCCCCGCCGCAATCGCCCCGGTGATCCGCCCGACGCCGCCGACATAGGTGATGGCCAGGATCGTCAGCGACGTCCACAGGGTGAACGAGGCCGAGTTGATGTTCTGCTGCTGGTAGGCCAGCAGGCCGCCGCCGATGCCGGCGATGAACGCCGCGATGGCGAACGCGAACAGCTTGGTGCGGGCCACGTCGATGCCGATCGATGCCGCGGCCCGCTCGTTGGAGCGCACCGCGAGGAACGCCCGGCCCAGCCGGCCGTTGCGCAGCCGTGCCACGAACAGGCCCACCAGCACGACGATCACCAGCACGGCGATCCCGAAGGTCACGCCGCTGGCGGAGGGTTCGAGATTGAGTCCGAACAGATGCGGCGCGTGCACGTTGAGGCCGGTGAACCCGCCCGAGAACGAACTGTTGTTGAAGACCAGCGCGTCGAGCGCGGCCGCCGTGGCCAGCGTCGTCACCGCGAGGTTGACCCCGCGCACGCGCACCGCCGGCAGCCCGACCAGCAGCCCGACGACCACCGCACAGAGGGCCGCCAGGATGAGCCCGAGCGGGAACCCGAGCCCCAGCCCGTGGGCGATGTGGACGAGCATGAACGCGCTGATGCCGGCCAGGGCATTCTGGGCCAGCGAGATCTGACCGACGTAGCCGGTGATGATCACCACCGACATACACACGCACGCAACGATCAGCGAGGAGATGATCGCCGAGCGATAGTCGGTGTTGGCGACCAGCAGGGCGACGATGCCGACCACCACGCACGAGACGGCGGTGATCGCCGGGCGCTGGGGACGGCCGACGGCGGGATTGTGCACGTCGGTGATCTGACCGCGCGCCGATAGCCGGCGGGCGAGCAGGACCATCGCCAACATGATGATCACGAAGGGCAGGCCGTCCTGCAGCCCCTGCTGGGGCAGCCACGTCCAGACCGTCTGCAGCTTGACCAGCTCGGACTGCAGCATGCCGATGACCAGGCCCGCGATCACCACCACGCTGAACGACGAGAAGCGGCCCAGCAGCGCCGCGCCCAGCGCCGGGACGATGAACAGGGTGTAGGTCCCGGGGTTCAGGGTGGTGATCGGCAGGATGAGAATCCCGGCGGCGGCCGCCAGCACGGTGGCCAGCACCCAGTTGTAAGCGGCGATCCGGCTGGCCGAGTGGCCCAGCAGCGCCGCACCGCGCTCGTTCTCCACGGCCGCGCGCGTGACGAGCCCAAACCGGGTGAAGCGGTAGATGGCGGCCAGGGCAAAGCCGACCAGTACCGTCAGCCCCGCCAGATACAGGCGGTCGGAGGGGACGATGAGGCTCGCCACGTGCACCGGCGTGGCCGGGAGGATCGGCGGCGAGCTAACGGCGAAGGTCGAGTAGTTGAGCACGGCGATCGCCTGGAGCGCCAGCATCACCCCGATCGACGCCCCCACCCGCGCCAGCGCCGGCGCGTTGCGCAGCGGCCGGTAGATCGTCATGTAGAAGACCAGGCCCAGCACCGCCGCGTAGACGAGCGTGATGAGGATGGACGGGGCCGTGGCCAGGCCACTGCTCGAGGCGACCCTCACCTGGTGAGGGAGGATGATCCACGGGAACTGCAGCTCGCCGTTGGAGCGCAGCTCGATGAACACATACGCACAGAACATCGCCACCGCCCCGTGGGCGAAGTCCACCACCCCCGCGCTGCGGTACTTCAGAACCAGCCCGAGGCCCAGGACGGCGTAGACGGCGCCGGAGCCGAGGCCGAGGAGGAGGAAGAGGATGTAGCTGGACATGTGAGTCGCGCCGCGGGGCGCCTGCACCGCCCCCCCGCCGCGGCGGCGACGGGGGAGCGATGGAGGTCAGGCGGTCAGCCCGCGAGGTTTGCCCCCGCGGTGTAGTTGCTCTGGATCAGGGTCGGGGTGGTGCCCTTGATCTGGTACAGGTACTCGTTCGCCGAGCAGATCGCCGGCTCGTGGGTGATCGGGTGCATCGCGCAGTTGTACGTCGTGCTCAGGAACGCGGGGTGCGTGCCCGTGCGCAGCGTCTTGAGCATGTAGGCGGAGTTGAGCTTGCTCGTCGGCGTCGCCTTGAACGCGTTCCAGACGTTCATCACCGTCGTCAGGCCGGCCAGAGCCGGTGAATCGATGGCGATCTTGGCGGGCGCGTACTTGCCGAGGATGGCCTTGGTGAGCACCACGTCCTTGGTCTGGTTGGCCGCCAGGAGATCCTGATAGGGCTCGAACCAGTACATCCCGTTCGCGCCGCCGTTGGCCGCCTTGACGACCGACGGGGCCGAGCACGGATCGATCGAGAGGACCGGCTTGGAGTTGCCGAGGCTCTTGAGCGCAGTCAGGATCGAGACGCACTGCGAGGGCGACTCCAGCAGGACCGCGTCGGGGCTGGCGCCCTGGGCCGAGGCCACCACCGATGACGCGTCGGCCTGCGACGGGGGCAGCAAGAACAGCTTGGCGCTGCCGCCCGACTTCTGAACGGAGGGGACCTCGAAGGTCTTGGCCTGGAAGGCGCCCTGGGTGTCGCCGATCGCGATCACCGACACCTTCTTGGCGTGCAGGTTCTTGACTGCGTAGACACCGATGTCCGAATTGCCGCTCTGCGCGACGTCGTTGAAGATGAGCGAGTTCGGCGCCGCGGACTCGGCGGGAGTGAGGTCCATCCCGCCGATGAGCGCCAGGCCGGCCTTCTTGTAGATCGGCAGCGTGTTGGCGGCGGCGAGGTCACTTCCGCCCAGGATCGCCACCGGGTGCTGGGCGACGAGCTTGTTGGCGCACTGGACCGAGGTGGCCGGCGAACCATCCGTGACGCACACGTTGAGCTGGATGGGATGGCCGTCGAGGCCGCCACCGTACTCGTTGACGTACTTGACCGCGGCCTGCGCGGCCTGGCGGACCTCGGGGAAGTCAGCCCCGGAGTTTGACTCGATGTTGATCATCCCGAAGACGACCGGCGTACCCTTGGCGGGCTTCGGCGTTCCGAGCACCGAGCTCGACGCGCTGGTGTTCGCGGCAGCGCTCGAACTGGTCCCCGCGGCGCTGCCGCCCGAACCTCCGGCGCTCGAGCTTGAACCGGAGCTCGACGAGCTCCCACAGGCGGCCAGGCCGACGGCCGCAACGGCGCATACGCCGACGATCGCGCCCCTCCTCCTCAGCATTCCCTTCATCTCACGTCCCTCTGTCGTTTCAGGCCGGAGGCCCGAAAGGTTCTGTGCCTCGTGAACGGATCGGCGAGCGCAAGTGCGCGCCGTCGCGGCGAATATACACAGTTGCTCAGAGTGTATGCAAGTGGATCCTACGCCCGGCTAACGCTCGGTTGAGCGGTCAACCGGCGGCGTCGATACGCCGGGGCGGCTCCGCGCCGACCTCGCGCAGGACCTGTCGCAGCGTGGCCAGGTCGCGGCCGGGCTGGAGGATCTCCGCCACCTCGAAGGCGGTCCGGGAAAGGTGCTGGGCAAGCAGCCCGGCGGCCGCTTCCGCATCGCCATGCTTGACCTCGTCGAGGATCTCGCGGTGGTCGGCGGTGGCCCATGCGCTCGGGCCGTGGCCGAGGTGCAACCGCCGGTAGCGCTCGGCGTGATCGAACAGCTGGGACAGAAGCGCGGCGAAGCGCTCGCCGGCGAGGTTGGTGAGCTGGCGGTGGTACTCGGCGTGGGGCACCAGCCAGCGGCGCATGTCGCGCTGCTCGGCGAAGTGGGCCATCTGGGCGATGGAGCCCTCGAGACGTGCGATGTGCTCGGAGGTCATCCGCGGCGCTGCGAGGCGGAGGGCCTGGGCCTCGAGACAGACGCGCAGCGCATAGAGCTCCTCCAGGTCAGATGCGCTGATCGGCGCGACGCGGACCCGCCGGTTGGGGCGCGCCTCGATCAGCCCCTCCCCCTGGAGCATGCGCAGCGCCTCGCGCAGGGGGGTGCGGCTGACGCCCAGCTCGTCCGCGAGCGCGACCTGGGACATCGTCTCCCCCGGTGGCAGCTCGGACTCGAGGATCGCTTCGCGCACGCGGCGGTGCACGTACTCGGCGCTCTGGCGAGCGGGTACTCCGTTGCCCTCCGGTTCCTGCTCGTCCATGTCGTCCCCTTCTCTCTGTCTGACACTCCGCGCCGTTCATTCTACGGTTATTGTCTCCCGAAGCGGCTTGTGCATACAGTTTTGCGTACTGTATGCTCACCGCCGGCAGTGGCGGTGCCGGCCTGCGAGCCCGGCGAATCCTCGACGAAGCGGAGACTGATGAAGCTGGTCACTTACAACGACGGGCGGGTGGGTCGCGTGGAGGGCGACCGCGTCATTGCCCTCGACGTGCCCACGATGCGCGAGTACTTCGAGCGCGGCGGCGACGTCCGGGAGACCGGCACGGAGGCGGCGCTGGCGGACGTCACCCTGCGCGCTCCGATCATTCCCAAGAAGTTCTTCCACACCGCCGGCAACTTCCGCGAGCACCACGAGGAATCGACTCGCGTCAACTGGTCGCATCCCGTGTTGCCGTGGATCGTCTTCTTCCAGAACGTCGATGCGATCATCGGCCCCGACGAGCCGATCGTCTATCCCGAGGCGATGACCTCGGAGCTCGATTACGAGCTCGAGCTGGCGGTGATCATCGGCAAGGCGGGCAAGTTCTTCTCGCCCGAGGAGGCGGCCGAGTACATCGCCGGCTACATCGTCTTCAACGACATCACCGCGCGCGACATCCAGCGCGAGGAGATGAAGTCCGGGGTCTTCTGCCTGTCGAAGAGCATCGACACCTTCGTGCCGATCGGGCCCTGGATCGTCACCGCCGACGAGATCGGAGATCCGCACAATCTCAGCATGGAGCTGCGCGTCAACGGAGAGAGCCGCCAGGTCTCCCACACCAGCCGCATGTCGGTGACGATCCCCGAGATCATCAGCCACTACTCGGCCATGGGCTACAGCCCGGGCGACGTCATCTCCACGGGAACCGTGGCGGGCGTCGCCGGCTTCTCGGAGGACGCAGCGTCGCTGTATCTCAAGCCCGGCGACATCGTCGAGGCCGAGATCGAGAACGTCGGCATCCTGCGCAATCCCGTGATCTCGTGGGCCGAGGGCCATCCCGACGCGGCGCGGGTCGCCGTCGAGCAGGCGTGATCGTGGCCGATCCGTTCACCGTCGACTGGGCCACGCAGGAGTTCCGCGAGGTCCGGCCCGGGATCCACGGAGCGACCATCCACAGCCCGCAACTCACCGTCACCTACTACCGGTACGAGCCCGGATCGTCGTGGGAGGAGCACCGGCATCCCGAGGATCAGGTGACGTCGGTGATCGAGGGTGAGATCGAGTTCGTCGTCGCCGGCGAGCCGGTACATCTAGGCGCCGGTCAGCTCGCCGTGCTGCCCGGCGGCGTGCCGCACTCGGCGCAGGTGGGAGAGCGCGAGGTCCTCACCCTCAACGTCTACACCTCCCGCACAACACCCCCTGTGGCCTGATGAACGACTGGCTGGGGCTGGACGGCGCGCGCGTGCTCGTCGCCGGAGCCGGCACGCTCGGCTCGGCGCTGGTGCAGGGGTTCACCGATGTCGGCGCGGAGGTGGCGGTGATCGACATCTCCCAAGAGCGGCTGGAGGAGCTCGCGAGCGCCACCGGGCTGGCCGGCGACCGTCTCGTGGCAGCCGACCTGTCGTCCGCGGACGCGGCGGCCTCGGCGATGGGGCGCGCGCAGCACGCCGTCGGCGGCATCGACGTGTTCGTCCACGGCGTCGGCATCAACGACCGCCGCCCGATTGGCGATTACGGGCCCTCCGACTGGGACCGCTTCCTCGCCGTCAACCTCTCGAGCGCGTTCTTCACAGCGCAGGTGGCGCTGGAGGCGATGCGCGCACAGGGACATGGACGGGTGGTGTTCTTCTCATCGGTGGCCGGGCTGATGGGCCATCGCAACCACGGGCCCTACGCGGCGACCAAGGGGGCGATCAACCAGCTGACCAAGGTGATGGCCCACGAGTTCGCGGCCGACGGGGTGACCGTCAACGCGGTCGCGCCGGGCTACATGGAGACCAACCTGACCCAGGCCTACCTCGATGCCCATCCGGCTGAGCGCGAGCGCCTGCTCACGCTCATCCCCGCCCGCCGCTTCGGCCATGTGGAGGAGGTCGTGGGCCCGGTGCTGTTCCTCGCCTCCCGCCACGCGAGCTTCGTCACCGGACACATCCTGTACATCGACGGCGGCCGCACGGTCGTGTGAACCCTCGGGAGCCATTCGAGAAGAGAGGAGCAGTGGGATGAGTGAGCCGCCACAGCGTTTCGCCGGCCGCACGGTGATGGTCACGGGGGCCGGTACGGGCTACGGGGCCGAGATCGCCGTGCGTGCCGCCCAGGAGGGCGCCCGCGCCGTCGTCGTGCACTACCGCAGCTCGTCGGCCGGCGCCGAGAGGACCGCCGAGCGGGTGCAGGGCGAGGGCGCCGAGGCACTCCTCGTCCAGGGTGACATCACCAGTTGGGATGACATCAAGCGGATGGCGAGCACCGTCGACTCGGAACTGAGCAGCCTCGACGCGCTCATCAACAACGTCGGCGACATGGCCTCCGAGCAGGACTCCTGGCGCGATATCACCGAAGAGCTGATCGACCACACCCTTGCCGTGGACATCAAGGGGACGATGCTGATGATGCACGAATTCGGCACGCGCATGCTCGAGCGCCGGCGCGGCGCCATCGTCAACATCGGCTCGACGGTGATCGTGCGTGGCTCGCCGCGCGCCCCGCAATACGCCGCCGGCAAGTACGGCGTCGTCGGGCTGACCAAGTCCTACGCCAAGGCCTTCGCGCCCCACGTGCGCGTCAACACCTTCGCGCCGGGGTTCATGAAGACCGAGCGCGTGCTCAATCGCGCCGACTGGAAGGCCGGCCGCGGCGAGCAGCTTGCGCGCGACACTCCCGCCGGGCGCATCCCCGAGCCCGACGAGCTGGCCGGCACCGCGCTGTTCCTCGCCTCCGACGAGGCCGCGCACATCACCGGCAGCTACATGATCTGCGACGGCGGCTACTCGATGCTGGGGGCCTGAGCGATGTCACTCACAACCGGAGACAGCCTGCTGCAGCGCGACGGCGACGGATACGAGGAGGCCCGCCACGCCGCGGTGTGGAACGGCTACAAGCCCGAGCGCTACCCCGAGGCCGTCGTCCTGGCCCACTCGGCCGACGACGTCCAGAACGCGGTGCGCCACGCTCGCGAGCGCGGCCTGAAGGTCAAGGCCCGCGCGGGCGGTCATAGCTGGACCGCCTCCAGCGTGCGCGACGGCGCGCTCCTCATCGACCTTTCCCGCATGGACCGGATCGTCGCGTTCGACCCCGCGACGCGGGTGGCGGTGGTGGAGCCCGGGGTGCGCGGGCGCGAGCTCAACGGCATGCTCGCCGACCACGCGTTGTTCTTCCCCTCCGGCCATTGCCCGACCGTCGGTCTCGGCGGGTTCCTGCTCCAGGGTGGCTGGGGCTGGCTGTCGCGGGTGATCGGGCCCGCCTGCATGAGCGTGGTCGGCGTCGACGTCGTCACCGCCGAGGGCGAGCTCATCCACGCCGACGAGCACGAGAACTCCGAATGGCTGTGGGCCGCGCGTGGCGCCGGCGCCGGCTATTTCGGCGTCGTCGTGCGCTTTCACCTGCGCTGCCACGATCGTCCCGCCGCCATCTGGGAGGCCCACCACGTCTACCCGATGGAGCTGCGCGACGAGGTGCTGCGCTGGGCCCTGGCCGAGGAGCCCTGCTTCCCCGACGAGCTGGAGTTCGCGATCATGGCCACGGCTCCGCGCGGACCCGACGGCGAGGTCATCGACGCCCCGCCGGCGCTCGTCGTCATGTGCTCGGTGATGGCCGGCTCCGACGAGGAGGCGCAGGCCGCGCTGGCGCTGCTCGACGGCTGCCCGGTTCGCGATCGTGCCCGCGAGGCGCTCCCCGCCCAGCCGCGGTCGTTCTCAGATCTCTACGACGGTCCGGATTCGGTGGAGCCCGAGGGCTACCGCTGGAGCGCCGACGGCATGTGGACCAACGCGCCGGCCGACGAGCTGATCCCCGCGGTGGCCGAGCTGTTCGACACCATCCCGCAGGCGCCGTCACACGTCTTCTGGTACGCGTGGCGCGAACAGGAGCTGCGCAACGCGGCGATCTCGGTCCAGGGCTACCTGTACCTGGCGGCCTTCGCGGGCTGGACGGACCCGCGCCAGGACGCCGAGATGCTGGCGTGGCCGCCGGACCAGATGCGCAAGCTCGAGCGCTTCTCGCGCGGGATCCAGCTTGCCGACGAAAACCTGCACGCCCGCCCCGCCCGCTTCCTCACCGACGAGAACGCGCAGCGGCTCGAGGCGCTGCGGGCCAAGTACGACCCCGAGGGTCGATTCCTGAGCTACCTCATGCCGGAGGGACAGTGATGAAATTGCTGGGAGTGTGCGCGGGCGCCGAGGGCGGCAGCGCGGAGATCGCCTTGAAGGCGGCGCTGATGGAGGCCGAGACGGCCGGCGCCGAGGTGGCGTGGCTGCGCCTGGACGACATGCGCATCTCCACCGGGTCGCTGTTCGGCCCGGCCGACGATGACTGCAAGTGGTTCTACGAACAGGTGATCGCCGCCGACGGCGTGGTCTACAGCGCGCCGATCTACTCGCGCACGGTGCCCGGCAAGCTGCGGATGCTGTGTGACCGAGTGTTCGGCCCGCACGCCGACACGGGCTTCATCGAGCTGCTGATGGAGAAGGAGCGCGCCGGCGAGCCGATCACCGTCCCCTTCCGGCCCGACGAGCGCGTGCTGCGCCCGCGAGTGGCCGCCTTCATCGCGGTCGGCGGGGCCCTCACTCCCCAATGGCACACGCTGGCGCTGCCGATGATGCACACGCTGGCCTTCTCCATGCGCAGCGGCATCGTGGACCAGATCGTCCTGTCCGGATCGGGGACGCCCCGGTCGATCGTGCTCAACCGCGAGGCGCTGGACCGCGCCCGGCAGCTGGGCGCCAATGTCGCGCGGCAGCTCGGCCGCAGCTTCGAGGAGGTGGAGTACCGCGGCGAGCCGGGTCTATGCCCGCTCTGCCACCTCAGCCTCATCGCGGTGCGCGGCGACGTGGCCGAGTGCGGAGGCTGCGGCGCCGAGGGGCGCGCGGAGATGCGCGACGGCAGGTTCGCGGTGAGCTTCTCGCCCGAGGGGCTTGCGAAGTCGGTCCTGCATCCCGTCGAGAAGCGCGCCCACAGCCAGGAGATCCTCGATACCGCGGCGCGCCACGCGGCGCGCGCCGAGGAGATCGCGGCGGGCGCGGCCGTGTTCGCCGAGTGGGATCACCGCGTCCGTCCTCAGACGGTCGTGGAGGTCGCGGGCTGACTCACCCTCACGCCGAGGCGCCGTAGACCGTGAGGCCGGGAAGCGGCGCTCCGTGCACGAAGGCGCGCCAGTCGCGCTGGATCGCCTCGGTCGCCCGCGCCGTGTCAGCACCGTCGCCGGCCAGACGCCGGGCCACGCCCCCGTCGCGCCAGCTGCCGAACAGCAGCGGGACGCTCAGCGAATGCGTCGCGCCGAGGTCGGTCTCCGCCGCGGGCTGGTCGATGCGATAGCGATGGACGGTTCCGCCCGCGGCCGACCGGGCGTCGCTCCAGCGGGCGACGGGGCCGGCGAACCAGGCCTCGGTGACCACCGCACAGAGCACGTCGTTGTTGTCGCGCGCGCCATTGGCGCGGGCGGCGTCGATCTGGGGCCCGGCGGCGGCGTGGGTGAGGTGGGCCACCATGTCACGCAGCCGTCCGTCGTCAGGGTCCACCCGGCGCCCGCCGGCGCGGAAGAAGAACGTGCCCTCATCGCGGCTGGTGCCGATCAGGACCGGCACCTCGAGGCGTGCCTGCGGAGTCGCGGCCGGGTCGTGGGGGAGACTGGCCGGGTCGACGATCGGCATCGCGCCCCCGCGCGTGCCGCGAAACGCCGCGTCAGCGAGCAGCTCCTCGGAGGCGGTGACCAGGTCGGCGGCCGGGACGTCGCGCAGGCGGGTGACGTCGGCGTCGCCGGTGAGCCGCCCGACCAGCGCCTCAGACCACGCCACGCCACGCGGGGCGTCGATGACGAGCTCGTGCAGCGGCGGTGACTGGGCGATCACGCGCGCGAACAGCCCGGCGGCGTCGGGATGGGCCAGCAGGTGAAGAGCGCTGCCGGCGCCCGCTGACTCGCCGGCCAGGGTGACCCGGGCCGGGTCGCCGCCGAACGCCGCGATGTTGTCCGCCACCCAGCGCAGCGCCTGGAGCTGGTCCAGCAGCCCCCAGTTGCCCGCCGGGGCGCCGGGCGCCTGCGCCAGAGCGGGGTGATACAGCCAGCCGAACGCGCCCAGTCGGTAGTTGAGCGTGACGACCACCGCGTCAAGGGCGGCGGCGAGATGGGATGCGTCAAGGAGCGGGTTGCTGCCCCAGCCCAGCGCCCAGCCGCCGCCGTGGATGAACACGAGCACCGGACGCGCGGCGCCGGGCGGCGCGTCGGGCGGCGCGTCGGGCGGCGCCCACACGTTGACGGACAGGCAGTCCTCGTCGGTCGGCGGCAGCGGACCGTGCGCCCATTCGGAGAACGGCCGCGGCGGCTGAGGGGCAACGGGCCCGGGTCGAACGGCGTCGCGCTCGCCCGCCCACGGGGCCGGCGGCTGCGGGGGCGCGAACCGGTGGGACCCGCCAGCGGGTCCTGCGTACGGGATGCCGCGCCAGACGTCGACGCCGTTCGCGGCATGCCTGCCACGGACGACGCCGGCGGTGGTGGGGACCGCGAGCGCGGATGTCGCGGTCATGCTCATGCCCGCCCTTGTGGATGCATGCCTCGGGAGTGTATACAACTAGTCGTGCCCACCGCTGTCACGCCTGACGCCCGCTCGCCGACCTGGGGCGAGGTGGCCCACATCGGCCACGTCGAGCTGCTCACGCCCCGGCTCGAGGACAGCCTGCGCTGCTTCACCGACGTCCTGGGGATGACGGTCGTGGCGGCGGCCGGGGACAGCGCCTACCTGCGGGGCGAAGCCGAGTACGAGCGCTGGGGGCTCAAGTTGACGGCCTCGCCGGATGCCGGCATCGGCCACCTCGCGCTGCGCATGCGGAGTGCCGCTGCCCTGGAGCGGCGCGTGGCTGCGCTCGCCGCGTCCTCTGTCGAGGGGGAATGGACCGAGGGCGACTTCGGACACGGCCCCGCGTTTCGCTTCCGGGCGCCGGGCGGCCACCGGCTCGAGCTGTATTGGGAGACCGAGCGCTACGTGCCCGAGCCCGACGGCGCTCCCCCGGGGGCGCCGCCGCTGGCGCGCGACCGCCTCGGGCGGCGCGGTGGCCCAGGCATCGGAGTGCGCCGCCTGGACCACGTCAACCTGCTGGCCGGCGACGTCGGAGCCGCGGCTGGGTTCGCCCGGGCGCAGCTCGGCTTCTCGCTCTACGACGAGGTCGTCGAGGACGACGGCTCGGTCAGCGGAGCATGGCTGTCGCTGGGCCCGCGGCCGCTGGAGCTTGTCTACGCGCGTGACCGAGCCGGGGCCTGCGGCCGCCTGCACCACGCGGCGTTCTGGGTCGACACCCGCGAGGAGGTCCTGCGCGCCGCCGACATCTTCGTCGACCACGGGGTGCCCATCGAGGTGGCTCCGGCCCAGCACACGATCGGGCGCAGCTTCTTCCTGTACGGCTTCGAGCCTGGCGGCAACCGGATCGAGGTGACGACCGGCGCCGACCTCGTGCTCGACCCTGACCCTCCCACGCGCAGGTGGACCGCCGCCGAGCGTCGCCGCGGGATCGGCTGGGGGACGAGGTTCCCGGCCAGCTGGAGCGAGTACGGCACGCCGGATGCGCGCCGCCGGTCCACCATCGACATCCCCGGCTTCTCGGGCCTCGTCACGTGTCCGGGCGACCCCGGATATGACGAGGCGCGCGCGGTCTGGAACGTCATGCACGACCGTCGCCCGGCCGCCGTGGCCCGTTGCACGTCGCCCGGCGATGTCGCGGCCGGGATTGCGTACGCCCGCCGGCGCAAGCTGACCATCGCCGTGCGCTGCGGCGGCCACTCCCTGCCGGGCCACTCGACCGTCAACGGTGGGCTCGTGCTCGACCTGCGCTCGCTCAACCACGTAGCGGTCAACGCCGCGGCGCGGACGGTGCACGTCGGCGGCGGCGCGACGCTCGGCGAGGTCGACCGCGGCGCCCAGGCGAACGGCCTGGTCGTGCCCGCCGGAGTCGTATCGCATACCGGCGTCGGCGGTCTGACGCTCGGCGGGGGAGTTGGGCGGCTCATGCGCCGCTTCGGACTGACCATCGACTCCCTCGTGTCGGCCGAGGTCGTGCTCGCGGATGGGAGGATCGTGCGCGCCTCGGCCAGCGAGCAGCCCGACCTGTTCTGGGGCCTGCGCGGCGGCGGCGGGAACTTCGGCGTCGTCACCGAGTTCGCCTTCCGCGCCTACGAGCTCACGGTCCTCCCGATCCTGGCCACCTTTCATCCCCTGGACCGTGCCCGCGAGGTGCTGGCGATGGGCGACCGGCTCATGGCCGATCCGGCGACGCCCGACGCGTTGCTGTGGACGAGCTTCCTGCGCCGGGGCCCGGGGTTTGCTCCCTGGATGCCCGCCGAGCTGGCGGGGACGCGAGGGATCATGTGCCTGATCGAGTGGTCGGGGGACCGCGACGCGGGACGCGCGTTGCTGGCGGACATCGCCCGCGAGCTCGACGCCCCGGCCGCGGACCTCAGCGACGTCCCGTACCTGGCCATCCAGCGGGTCACCGACGAGCTGCTGGCGCCGGGGACGCTGCACGCCTATGTCAAGGCGGGTTTCGCCACCGAGCTGGACGACGCCTTCATCGACGCGCTGCTCGATTGCGGCTCCCGGGTGCAGTCGCCCCTCTCGGTCATCGAGGTGCTGTCGATGGGCGGCGCCATCCGCCGGGTCCCCCACGAAGCGACCGCGTTTCCCCACCGCGACGCCCGGTGGCTGATCAACGTGCCCGGCCAGTGGTCCGATCCCGCCGACTCGGATGCCGAGATCGCCTGGGTGCGGAGCACCTACGCGCGCCTGCGGCCGTTCCTCTCCGGCGGCGCCTATTCCAACTTCATGGAGGATGACGAGAGCGACGCCGCGGGCACGGCGTACGGCGACACGCTGGCGCGGCTGGCGCAGATCAAGCGGACCTACGACCCCGAGAACGTCTTCCGCCTCAATCAGAACATCCCGCCGCAGGCCTAGTGCATTCACTTTGCTGTTCTGTATAAAGTTACGCGGCCAATGGGCGCCATGAACGAGAAGCTGCGTGACCGCGAGCGCTGGGAGGCAACCCAGCGGAGCCTGTGGGGCCGGCGGCCCGAGGACTGGTCCGAGCTGGCCGAGCCCCAGAACGTCCAGCTGCTCGCCGACGCCCTCGAGGCCGCCGGCGTGATCGAGGGCGTGGCGGTGCTCGACATCGGCTGCGGCTCCGGTCTGGCGCTCGCGATGGCGGCCGCCCGCGGCGCGAGGGCGGCGGGACTCGACATCTCGGCGCCCCTGGTCGCCGTCGCCCGGCGGCGCGTGCCCGATGCCGACCTGCGCGAGGGCGGTCTCGACGAGCTCCCCTTTCCCGATGGGACGTTCGACGTCGTCCTCGCCGTCAACGCGCTCCAGTTCGCCGCGGACCCGGCAGCCGCCCTGGCCGAGGTCCGCCGCGTCCTGCGTCCCGGGGGTCGCCTGGCCATCGGCCAGTTCGCCGCTCCCGAGAAGTGCGAGTCCACCGCGCTGCATCTGGCGATGGAGTCGCTGGTGCCGGCCGGACATCGCCAGGACCACGCTCCCTACGCGCTGGCGGCGCCCGGCGCGCTCGAGCAGGCGCTCGCCGCCGCCGGACTGGCGGTCACGCTCGATCGCGAGCAGCCAGGCGACTGGCGCTACGCCGACCTCGAGCGTGCCCTCCGCGGCCTGCTCTCCTCGGCCGGCGGCGCGCGCGCGGTCGGCCTGGCCGGCGAGGAGCGGGTGCGCGCCGTGCTCACCGAGGGCCTGCAGCGGTTCCGCGCCGACGACGGCACGTTCGTGATGCACAACTGGTTTCACCTGATAGTCGCGGAGCGCGTGCCGTGAGCCCGGAACTGCTGCGACGGCCGTTGCACCACGTCGGCTACGTCGTCGACGATCTGGCGGCGGCGGCACGACGGATCTCGGCGGCGACGGGCGCCGGGCCGTTCCTGATGATCGAGCATGTCCCTCTCGCCCAGGCCACCTACCGTGGCGCGCCGGCCCGGTATGACCACTCGACGGCGTTTGCCCAGTGGGGCCCGGTGATCGTCGAGATCAGCCAGGTCCACGCAGCCGAGCCGGCGGGACTGCGCGACTTCTTCACCGCCGGCCGGCATCCCGCCATCGGGCATGTCGCGTGGCTCGTCGACGACCTCGAGGCCGAGAGCGGCCGGCTCGAGCGGGCGGGCCTGCCGCTCGTGCACAGCGGCAGCTCGGGCCCGGTCCGCGCCAACTGGCATGACGGTGGCGACCTGTTCGGGCACCCGATCGAGGTCCATCGCCGCGGCCCCGAGCTGCTCGGCTTCTATGAGACGATCGCCGCGGCCGCCCGTGACTGGGACGGCGGCGAACCGCTCCGCCCCGCGCCGCCCCCGCCTTCGCCGTGATCGCGGGCGCACACCACGTGGGGCTGTCGGTGGCGGACCTCGACGCCATGATCGCCTGGTACGGCGAGGCACTCGGGTTCGCCGAGGAGCTGCGCTTCGAGGTCGCCGGGGCCGGCATCTCCGGCGCGATGCTGCGGCGACCGGACGGGGTCGGCCTCGAGCTTCTGCACCACCCCGACGCGACGCATCGGCCGCCCGGCGATCCCGGCAGCGCGATCCGGGCCGGCGGCTACGGCCACTGGGCGTTGTCCGTCGATGACGTCGCCACCATCCACGCCGAGCTGATGGGAGCGGGGGCGCGCGAGGTATGGAGCCCGCGGCCGGCGCCGCCGCCCGCACGCGGCGCGATGTCCTATCTCACCGACCCCGAGGGCAACCTGCTCGAGCTCGTCGAGCCCTGACCTGACCGACAACTAAGAGGAGAAGAGGGATGACACCGTTGACCACCGAGCCCGACAAGCTGACCGCGCTGCCCGCCCAGACCGTCCCCTACGTGCTCGCGCAGGGCGGCGGCCGCGCGCACCTGCTGATCGACCAGGTGGGCCGCTGCCTGTCGGGCGCCGAGGAGACCGGCGGCGCCTGGTCGATGATGACGCTCGACGGTCCCGCCGGCCGGGCCATCCCGCTGCACTTCCACCGCCAGGAGTTCGAGTTCTTCCTCTGTCACCGCGGCAACGTCCAGCTGTGGCTGGGCGATGAGAGCCGCATCCTGTCGGTGGGCGACTTCGGCTTTGCGCCGCCGAACACGGTCCATGCCTACGCGCTCCCCGGGCACCACTCAGGCTTCATGGGCCCGATCATCCCCGGCGGCTGGGATCGCTTCTTTGACCTGACCGGCATCCCCTACAGGGGCGCCGCGCCCTTCCCCGTGGGCTTCAGGCCCGAGGTGCCGTTCGCCAAGTTCGGGCAGGCCGAGCACGACTTCGACATGAAGTACCTGCCCGAGGCCGAGTACGCGGCGCCGCGCGGCGACGCTCCCGACGACGCGCTGCCCGGGTCCAGGGAGGCCTACTTCCTGCGTCGCGGCGAGGGACCGCGCCATCTGGTCGGGGGCATGCTCGTCACCACGCTCATCACCTCGGCCGAGACCGACGGGGGCCTGGCCATGTTCACCGTCGAGCTGCCGCGCGGAGCCGGCGTGCCCGCCCACGCCCACGACCGCACGACCGAGGGGCTCTATGTGCTCGAGGGCGGGCTCCGGCTGACCCTCGACGGGGCCGAGTACTCGCTGCGCCAGGGCGACTACGCCAGCATCCCGCCCGGCACGACGCACCGCTGGGAGGCCGAGGCGTTCTTCACCAAGGTCGTCTCGATGAGCACTCCGGGCGGCCTCGAGGCACTGCTCGGGCGTGCCGGCGAGGCGACCGACCTGCACATGTTCAGCGAGGGCCCGGCGCAGGCAGCGCAGGCGCTGGCCGACGCCGCCGAGGGCGTGGACGTGCAGATCGCCTGAGCGATCAGACCGGCTCCTCCCGGCGCAGGCCTCCGCCGCCGAAGCGGTCGTGGTCGGCCGACATCTCCATGATCGGATAGACGTACTCGCGCATCGCCTCCTCGTAGGCGGCGACCGCCTCCGTGAGCCCGACCTCGCCACGCTGCGCGGCCGTCAGCCGATCACTGAGGATGGCCGCGTCGCGCAGCGACGTGTTGCCCCCCATGCCGAACGTGGGGAGCATGGCGTGGATGGCGTCGCCAATCACGGTGACGTTGCTCGACGGCCACGGCGGCGTCGGATCAAGGCGCTTGAAGTGGGTGGCGAACATCGTGGTGCGGTCGATCCGCTGCACCAGACCGCGCAGGGCCGGATGCCAGTCGCTCACCGCCGCCATCATCTGCGCGTGCATCTCGGCCGCCGTGTCCTGGGTCCACTCGCCCGGGCGCGGAATCGGCGTCCCCGGGAGCAGCGCTCCGCTCAGCATCATGTACGGGGGCACGGGGTCGACCGCCACGTCGGGCGTGACCTCGGCGGCGGCCTCCTGTGGCGGGCGGCGCGGGTCCATGCAGCCCATGACCAGCGTCACGCCACGCCGGTCAGCGGCGATCACGAAGCCGTCGAGCAGGACCGGGGGCAGATCATCGTGGATCTCGGGGGTGAGCGGCGTGCGCATGAAGATGCCCAGCCCGCGCACACCGGTGTCGATGACCTCGACCTCGGGCATCAGGCCCGCGCGCACGACCGAGTTGACGCCGTCCGCGCCGACGAGGACGTCGCCCTCGGCGGTCGAGCCGTCGGCGAGGTGCAGCCGGACGCGGTCGCCGTCGCGTTCCCAGCCGGTGGCGGCACGGCCGGTGTGCAGGCCGTCGTCAAGCCGTGCGGCGAGGATCTGGCGCAGGCTGAGGCGGTCGATCGCGGTGTGCGGCCGCGGCCCGTCGTTGGGCGGGCCGAGATGCGGCGCGGTGCTCATCTCCTCGCACTGCTCGTTGATCACCACCGACAGCCGGCGCCGCGGCGTGGTGCGCGAGCACTGCAGGTACAGCTCGTAGAGGTCGGCGGGCAGGCACTGCTCGAGCGCGTTGCCACCGTCGCCGTTGATCGTGATCCGATAGCCGGTGCGCCGGCGCATGTCGCTGTCGCGCTCGTAGACGGCGCAGCTGATGCCGGCGGCGGTGAGCCCCTGCGCGAGGCAGAGCCCGCTGAGCCCTCCCCCGGCGATGAGGACGTGGAGTCGTGTCATAGACCGATAGTTGCATACACATTGGGTGTTCGTCTACAGTTTGTGCGCGTGACCCGCGTGACCGTCGACGTTCTGGTGGTGGGCTTCGGCGCCGCGGGAGCGAGCGCGGCCCTGGCCGCCCACGCGGCGGGCGCCGACGTGCTCATCGTCGAGAAGACGGCCGCGGGTGGGGGCAATTGCCGCCACTCGGGGGGATTTCTCTTCGAGATCGAGGGTCCGTCGGCGGTCGATCACCTCGACGCGCTGTGCTTCGGCAAGACCGACCGCGCGGTTCTGCGCGCCTATGCCGCCGGGGTCGCCGAGATCTCCGGCTGGCTGGCCGAGCTCGGCGGCGCGGCGGCGCCGGTCGACATGGCGCAGTTCGGCGGAATGCTCCCGTCGTGGCCGCACTTCCCAGGAGCCGGTCGCGTGGGCTACCGGCAGTTCGCCGGCGGGCCCGAGCGGCCCGGCATCGCGCTGTGGCGGCTGCTCGAGGGGGCAGTCCGCGCCCGCGGGATCGAGGTGCGGCTGCGCTGCGGGGCGTCTGAGCTGCGGCGCGACGGGGGCGCGGTGAACGGCGCGCTCCTGGATGACGGCACCGAGGTCGAGGCGCACGGCGGCGTCGTGCTGGCCTGCGGCGGGATCGAGTACGACCCCGAGTTGCGCGACACGTTCCTCGCCCTCCCGCTCGTTCCCGTCGGCCACCCCGGCAACACCGGCGACGCGGTGCGGCTCGCCGCCGCGGCCGGCGCCTCTCTGTGGCATATGAGCGCCTTCTTCGGATGGACGTCGTTCCGCGCACCCGGGTTCGACGCGGCGTTCACCGTTGACGTGCACGCGCCGAGCTTCATCTACGTCGACGCCGACGGCCGCCGCTTCGCCGACGAGACCGGCTGGGAGGTCCACGACAAGGTCCGCTCCTGGACCGCGTACCTCCCCCGCAACGCGAACATCCCTCACCTCCCTGGCTACATCGTGTTCGACGAAGCTGCCCGGTTGGCCGGGCCGCTGCACGGTATCGTCGGCACGCCCAACGACTATGCGTGGAGCGCGGACAACGCCGCCGAGGTCGCGGCCGGCTGGATCACGCGCGCGGAATCGGCGCAGGAGCTGGGCGCGAGCCTCGGGCTGCCCGCCTTGGGCGAGACGCTCGCCTCCTACTCGCGAGCAGCGCGATCGGGGCGCGACGAGGCGTTCGGACGCGGCGCGCCCACCCTCGTGCCGCTCGAACCGCCGCTGTATGCGATCGAGATGTGGCCGGGGTTGGCCACGGCCTCCGGCGGGCCACGACGCGACGAGCGCGCGCGTGTGCTCGCCACGGCGCGGTCAGGCGGGGACTCGATCCCCGGCCTCTACGCCTGCGGCGCTGCCGGCTCCATCTGGGGGCACCTCACCGAGCACGGCGGCGGCCTGACCGACGCGATCGTGTTCGGGCGCATCGCGGGTGCCGAGGCGGCAGTCCGCGCCGTCGCCGGTTTGGGGACCGTGAGCTGATCCACGGCTCAGCTAGGTCGCCACCACCGACCCGAACACAGTGCAGACGTTGTGCTGCACGAGGGTGGTGCTGTTGTCAAACGCGATGCTGAGCGTCACGACCTTGCCGGCCGAGTTCTCGAACATCACGCTGCCGGTAGCGTCGAAATCGCCCGACGACGGCGACAGCTGGATGCCCTTGGTCTTGCTGGTGAACGAGGTGTTCTTGAAGATGTGCACCCGTCCGTTGCCATCGAAGATCCGCCCGAAGATGTCCGCGCGGCTGGCGGAGGTGAAGGCAAAGACGACGGGCAGCCCGCTGGAGTCGCACCTGGCGTTGATCAGCAGGGAATCGATGTTCGCGACCGTGCGCGTTGCCGAGCGCGGGCCGGCGATGAACGAGAACGTCCTGGTGACCGCGCCGGTGGTGGTGGCGGCCTGCGCTGTGCCTGCCTGCAGTGCGACGGACGCTCCCACGGATGCCGCAACCGCGGCCAGCCGCCCGACCCTCATGCTGCGTCGCATTTCCGGTCCTTTCCGGTGTGTGAACCTATGTCCGTGCCGAGTCGCGATCCGCCACGCGTGGTGGCGGACCGCGGGGGCTATCAGCGCGCCGCTTCCTGCGCGCGACGCGGCAGCTTCCAGCCCGGCCGGACGAAGTGGCAGGTGTAGCCGTTGGGGTAGCGCTCGAGGTAGTCCTGGTGCTCGGGCTCCGCCTCCCAGAACGGGCCGGCGGGCTCCACCTCGGTCACGACCTTGCCCGGCCACAGACCCGAGGCGTCGACATCGGCGATGGTGTCCTCCGCGACGCGGCGCTGCTCGTCGTCGACGTAGTAGATCGCCGAGCGATAGCTGGCCCCCATGTCGTTGCCCTGGCGGTCCTTCGTCGTCGGGTCGTGAATCTGGAAGAAGAACTCGAGCAGGTCCCGGTAGGAGGTGCGGTCGGGGTCGAAGACGATCTCGATCGCCTCGGCATGCGAGCCGTGGTTGCGGTACGTCGCATTGGGGACGTCGCCGCCGGTGTAGCCCACCCGCGTCGCGGTCACCCCGTCGAGCTTGCGAATCAGATCCTGCACGCCCCAAAAGCACCCGCCCGCCAGGATCGCCTTCTCGGTTTCGGCCATCTCGCTGCCCTCCTCGTCAGATTCGTCGGTCCTACGACGATACGCCCACCGCACACTCGGCGCGAGGGGCCCTGCGCGCACCGGGGCTGCTGTCGACCTCGATCAGGACGGCGACGCCGTCTCGCTCATGGCGCTGTGCCCCAGTCTGGGTTGGCAGGAAAGGCCTGCGGCAAGTTGGTGACCCGGCGGACGCGCGTCCCGTCACGGTTCATCGTGAACAGATCGATGCGACCGCTGTTCCTGCCGATGGGGGCGAAGCGGACAAAGACGATCTTGGTGCCGTCGGGTGACCAGGCAGGTGCGAACGACTGCACCCCCGGGCGTGTGTGGGTGAGCTGAGTTCGGTGGCTGCCGTCGGGCCTCATCGACCAGACGTTCGAGAACTTCCCGGGGTGGGGGTCGTAGTAGGGGTTGTAGAGGATCTCGCGGCCATCGGGCGACCAGTCGGGGCTCGCGGCGTCGAGGCTCCATGGCGTGAGGCGCCGGAGCCCGGTTCCGTCGAGGTTCACCACGAACACCGCGGCCTGGTTGCCATTCTTGACGCGCGTGAATGCGAGTCGCCGGCCGTCAGGGGACCACTGGGATTGCGTGTCGTAGGCCTTGGTGGTTCGGATCCCCGTGGTCACTCGCCGAGCGTTGCTGCCATCCGCGTTGGCGATGAAAATGCCGTGCACCTTCGGATCGGTCGGTCCGGTGTCCTGGTCGAAGGAGACCTGAGTTCCGTCTGCTGAGTAGGCGGGATCGCCGTTGAACGCGCCCACGCCCAACGGCAGCGGCGCGGGATGCGTCCCCTGCGACAGGGTGAAGATGTCGACTCCCTTGCCGGCTGCGGCGTCGAAGGCGATCGTGGTGCCGTCAGGCGACCAGATGGGGTTCTCGGCGCCGGGATCCTTGCGCGGAACATGGGTGACCTGCCGCAGGCCACTCCCGTTGGGTTCGATCGTGAACACCTGTGGAAAGCGCCCCACGAGGGCCTGAAACGCGATGCGGCCGTTGCGCCCGTGCGCGGCAGCTCGCGAAACCGGACCCTGCGGTGACGCTGCGGCCGCAGCGGGCAAGCCTCCCGCTACGGCGCCGACGAGTACGGCGATGATGGCGCGCATTGACGTGGCCCCCCTCCTCGTAGTGTGATCTGCGACGTGCGAGTCCGATGGTCACGCAGGGCGCTCCCAAAACGCTCCCATCCCGGCACTTCGGGCGATCCGCCTTCGTTCCGGCTGCTTGGCTCGGTTCAGGCGTGGGGTGATGGAGACGAGCTCGAGCTTGGTGGGCCGCTGCAACGGGCGCTGCTGGCATTGCTCCTGTTGAACGTCGGTCGAGTGGTGTCGCGTGAGCACCTGATCGATGGGCTCTGGGAGATGGCGCCGCCGCCTCGAGCCGCTCGGAGTCTCGAGACGAAGGTGTCGCGGCTGCGTGGGACGCTGGGCGACCGCGCGTGCGTGGTGGCACGCGACGGCGGCTACGTACTGGATGTCGCGATCGACGAGGTCGACGTCTGCAGGTTCGAGCATGCACTCGACGAGGGCCGGTCGCTGCTGGCCGACCATCCCGCCGCGGCGAGGCCGCGACTACAGGCCGCGCTCGCCCTGTGGAGGGGCGAGCCGCTGTCGGGTCTCCCCCCGGGCGTACTGACGGTCGAGAGAGCACGCCTCGAGGGCGAGCGACAGGCGGCGCTGGAGGCTCGAATCGACGCCGATCTCGCGCTCGGGGAAGGAGCCTCGCTGGTCGGGGAGCTACAGGAGCTGCGGTCCGAGCATCCCGCGCGGGAGCGGGTCACCGAGCAACTGATGCTGGCGTTGTACCGATCAGGGCGCCAGACGGATGCTCTCGACGCGTACCGCGGGACCTATCGCCATCTGCGGGACCAGCTCGGCGTCGAGCCGGGTCCGCGACTGCGAGAGCTCGAGCGATCGATCCTGCGCCACGACGTGTCGCTTGGCCCGTTACCGATGAGAGCTCGCCCTGCCAGCGACTCCCGGCGGCTGCGCCTGGTCGGCGTTGGCGCGATCGCCATTGCCATGGCGCTCGCGGGGGTCCTCGTGGCATCGTCGGGCAGCACGCATCAGCGGCCGGTGAGGCCCGGGCCGGGTCTGATCCTCGTCGATGCTGCCTCGGGCAAGGTGCGCGCGGACGTCCCCGTGGGCGACTCACAGGGCGCGACGCGCTTTGGCTATGGCCACGTCTGGACGCTGGGCGAGAACGGGGTCATGGCCGAGGTCGACGCGGACAAGGGAGCGCTGGTGCGGTTCATCCCGGTCGGGTTGGTGTGGGGAGGAATGGCAGTTGGCGCCGGCGGGATCTGGGTGACCGATCGCAACGGTCCGACAGTGCTGCGGATCGACCCCGTGACCGGCCAGATCAACCTGCGGGCCCGTTTGTCCGGTGTCGGCCTGAGTCGCCCGCAGCCCAGCGCGGGGCTGGCCATCGATGCCGGCTCGCTGTGGGTCGCGCGCGGGCCGGAGGCCGTCGATCGCCTCAATGCCTCCTCGCTCAAGCTGCAGCGCCGGATCATCCTCCACCAGCATGGCTGCAGCACGGGAGGAGCACAGTGTTTCATGGCGGCTGGGGACGGTCGTGTCTGGGTGGCAGGAGGCAACGGTGGATGGCTGGCCCGATCGACGAGGCGACCGATCGGGTGAGGGTGTTCCATGGTCTGAGGCCGTATCTCTGCTGCGTGGCCGTGGGCGGCGGATCGGTATGGGTGGCAGAGGCCCACGACGTCGCTCGGATCGCGCCCGACGGTCGCGTCCTGCGGCGCTACCCGTTCAGCAGCACCAACATCGGAGACATGGCGTTCGCCGATGGATCCCTCTGGGCCTCCGCCGACACCACGGGGCAGCTCCTGCGGATCGACGCGCGCACCGGTCAGCGCCGCAGCATCCACCTCGGCAACTTGCTGATCGCCGCGGCGGCATCACACGGGATCGTCGCCGCCGCTGCAATACCGCTGCCGACACTTCCGGCGCACGGTCTCGGGTCCCGGGTCCTCTCCGTCGCTCTGCAGTCAGACTGGCTGAACAACACCGATCCCGCCGTGGCACGCCAGCCGGATGGCACGGGTCGCTGGCAGTGGCAACTGCTCCACACGATCTGCGGCGAGCTCTACACACGTCCAGACAGTCCGGGCAGCCGCAGGCTGGTACCCGAACTGGCCAGCGGCCCGGCGCGCGCGTCACCCGACAGGCGTACCTGGACAATCCCGATCCGCACCGGCGTGCGCTTCTCGCCACCCTTGGGCCGGGTCGTCACCGCCGAAGATGTCCGTGCCACCTTGGTCCGAGCCCTGTCGCCAGACCTGGGTCCCACTGCGCCGGCGGCACACATCCTGCGCGACGTGATCGGCCTTGACTCATATCGCGATCACAGAACCAGTGACGTTTC
>DASXJW010000156.1:0-12289 GCA_036497165.1 Solirubrobacteraceae bacterium | reverse complement strand
ACCCTGGTGCTGGTCACCCACGACATGGCCGCCGTCCAAGCCTTCTGCGACCGCGCGCTGCTCATCCACGACGGCCGGCAACGCTACCTCGGCGACCCCGAAGAAGCCGCCCTGCGCTACTACCGACTCAACTTCGCCGGCGCCCACGATCCCTCGGAGGGCAACGGCCGGGGGCCTGACGTGGAGATCGTGGACGCGTGGCTGGAGGATCGCGAGGGCCGCCGGGTGACCGACGTCGAGCACGGCCGTCCCTTCCGATTCCACTGCGTCGTCGCGGCCCACGTCGACCTGCCGGCACCGGCGCTGTCGTTCGAGCTGCTCAACGTCGATGATGTCCCGGTGCTCGGGTTCGGTCAGGCGCTCGCGACCGACGACGGCCGGCCGATCGCCCTTGGTGCGGGGCATCGCGTCCGCGTCACCGCCGAGCTCGAGCAGCCGCTGGTGCCGGGGCGCTACTCGGTGCTGTGCACGATGGCGCGCAGTCAACAGCGCGGAGACGACGCCCTGCGCGACCGCCGGGTGATCGATTTCCTGATCAGGGGCACCGACCCTCAGCCGGGCATGGTGCACGTCAACGCCACCGTGACGGCCACGATCGGCTCAGGGGCCCACGCGTGACGGCCGTGGAGTCGCCGGTCCCGGCACCGCCGCTGCGCGACGTCAGAGGCCCCTCCGCGCTGGGTGGCGGCCTTGGGCGCTTCTGGGAGCTGACGCTGATGCTGGCCACCACCGAGTTCAAGCGCACCTACTTCGGCACCGCGCTGGGCTACCTGTGGTCGGTGGCCCGGCCGCTGCTGCTGTTCGCGGTGCTGCTGGAGGTGTTCACCCACGTCGTCCGGCTCGGCTCCCAGGTGCCGCACTATCCGGTGTTCCTCCTGTTCAACATGGTCCTGTTCGGCTTCTTTGCGGAGGCGTCGACCATGGCCGTGCCCTCGATCGTGGGACAGGAGGGGATCGTGCGCAAGACGCAGTTCCCGCGCCTGGCCATCCCCACCGCCGTCGTCATGACCGCGCTCTTCAACCTGCTGCTGAACCTCGTCATCGTGTTCGTGTTCATCCTGGCCTTCGGCATCTCGCCGATGTGGACCTGGTTGCTGCTGCCGCTGCTCCTGGCGCTCCTGTTCGTCGTGACCCTGGCCGTGTCGATGATCGTGTCCTCGCTGTACCCACGCTTCCGGGACCTGGGGATCATCTGGTCGGTGTTCACCACCGCGCTGTTCTACGCCACGCCGATCCTGTACCCGCTGGAGATCGCCGTGGCGCGCTCGCACACGCTGGGCAAGCTCATCGCCCTGAACCCGCTGACCCCGATCTTCGAGCTGGCGCGGGTGTGGGTGATCGACCCGAGCGCCCCGTACCCGGGGTCGGCGGCGGCGGGCGGCCCCGGCTATCTCATCTTCGCCGTCGTGATGCTGCTCGCCGTCTGCGTGACGTCCGTGTGGGTGTTCAACCGCCAGGCGCCGCGGATCGCCGAGGACCTGTAGCCCGCGCGGGGCGCTGTGCCGAGGCGCCGCCGGGATCACCACGGACCGCGGCGCCCTCGACCTGCTCAGGCCGGCACCAGGCCAGCAGCGATCCGGCCGCGATCACCGCCGTCAGGGTCACCGCCGGCATCTGCCAGTCCCAGTCCAGTGGGCTGTGGGCCAGGTAGGCCACCACAGCGGCGATCAGGCCCGCCGCCGCGGGCGTGACGGTGAGCGCCCGGCGCGCGGCGAGGGCCACACCGGCAAGCGCCGACGCCAGCAGCGCGACCCCGATCACCCCCAGCTCCGCCAGCGTCTGCAGCTCGAGCGAGTGGGTGTCCTGAGCGGCCTCGCTGACCGTGCGCCAGCGCAGCCAGTACACACTCCAGCCTCCGGCGCCCACCCCCTTCAGTGGCGAGGTGGCGAATGCCCGCAGCGCCACCGACCAGTAGTCGTAGCGATTGCTCTGCAGCGTCGCCAGCCGGGTCGCCCCGCCCCCGAGCTGCGATGACACGCCGCTGGTCTCGTTGGCGCCGACGACGATCGCCAGGGCCAGGCCGACCGCCACCAGGGCAGTGGCGATCCATCCGGCATGGCGTGGCAGCCGGAGCCGCGCGGACCGCGTGCGCCGGGCCACGCGCAGCGCCAACGCCCCGGCGGCAAGCGCGATGACAACCAGCGCCCCCAGTGTGATGGCCCCCTCGCGCTCGCGAACGGCCAGGGAGCCCGCCATGCCGGTGACCGCGTGTGAGGGCGCCGCCGCGATCGCGGCCAGAGCCGCGGCCAGCACCACGACGCCGCCGCCGATCAGCTGCTCGCGCCGCGGGGCGGCGACGATCAGTGCCACCAGCCCCGCCACGCAGGCGAACAGCGCGCCGCGGGAGAAGCTGACGTAGAGCCCCAGGCCCATCGGCGCGGCGGCTGCGGCGGCGAGGCTGCGCAGCACCGGGGGCCGATCCGCGCTGCCCGCCAAGGCGCCGCACAGCACCAGCCCGATCGCCGCCACGGCGCCCATCGCATTCCAGTAGGTCAGCGGCTGCTCCAGGCGCCCTTGTGCGCTGACCGACCGCGCGAAGTGCAGGACGCCCGGCAGCAGCCGCTCCGAGATCCCGTAGCAGATCACGATCACGGTCCCGGCGGCCAGGACGGGCTCGACGCCGCGGGACAGAGTCCGATCGCCGAGCAGCAGCGCCGCGGCGATCAGCGCCCCCAGGTACAGCATCGCGATCTGGGCCGCGGCGTAGGCATCGCCGGCGATCGGCGCCCACAGAATCGACAGCAGCGTCCAGCCGGCCAGCAGGCCCAGGCCGCCGATGGCCAGCAGCGCCTCTCGCCCGCGCGGGAGAGGCGCTCCCGCCACGAGCGCCACCACGACGCACGCCCACGCCCCGGCGCCGGCCCACACGCGCGGGCCCTCGAAGTAGCCGCCGCTGAAGAAGGCCAGCGCGGTCGGTCCCGCCAGGAGCGCCGAGCCGGCGGCGATCAGCGCGCCCCGGCGCCACCCTCCGGCCATTAACCGGCGGAGTTGCGCACCGTGTCCCGCGCCGGCCCGGTCCAGGCCAGCAGGCGCCGCTCGCCACCTTCCGGACGGGCGCCGGCAGCCATCGCGACCTGGTGGCGCATGCCCTGCGCGAACGCACGGGAGTCGAACCGCGCCGCGTGCAGGACGCAGGCCTCGGGGGCGATGTCGGCGTCGTCGAACTCCAGGACGGCGGCCGCCAGCTCGGTCGCTCCCCCGGACCAGAAGCAGCCGGTGACGCCGTCGATGACCGTCTCCAGAGCTCCACCGCCGGCGCGGGCGATCACCGGACGTCCGGCGGCCTGACTCTCCACCGCCGCGATCCCGAACTCCTCGACCGCGGTGAGCACGAGCGCCCTGGCGCCCTGAAGGGTGCGGGCCACCTCGGCATCGGAGACACGGCCCGTGAACCGGATCGTCGGACCCGCCCGGCGCCGCAGCGCCCGAACCGACGGGCCGTCGCCGACGATGACCAGCGGCCGGCGCAGCGCGTTGAAGGCGTCGATGGCGACGTCGATCTGCTTGTGCGCCATCAGTTCGGAGACGACGGCGTAGTAATCGCCCACCGGGCCCGGCGAGAAGCGCCAGGTGTCCACCGGGGGATGGACGATCTCGGCCTCGCGTCCGAAGTAGCTGCGGAGCCGCGCCTGGGTGATCCGAGAGTTGGCGACATAGCTCGTCGTCCGCTGGGCCGCCGCTCGGTCCCAACGCCGCCACCGACGGAAGGCGGTCCGCAGGAAGCTGCGCGTGAGGGGATTGCGGCGCGCCAGGGTGCTGTCGCGGTCGTTCCAGGCGTAGCGGAACGGGTTGTGGCAATAGCTCACATGGACCGTGTCCTTCGGGCATCGCACCGCGTGCGCCCACGCCGAGGAGCTCGAGACCACCAGGTCATAGCCCGAGAGGTCGAAGGACTCGATCGCGGAGGGATACAGCGGGAGCAGTGCCCGGAAGGTCCTCGCCGTGGGCCGCACGCGCTGCAGGAACGACGTGTGGACGGTCCGGTCCGCGAAGCGGCCCTCGGTGCCGTCCGCGTCGTAGACGGCGGTGAAGATGTCCGCCTGCGGCCACATGTCGCACAGCGCCAGGAACACGCGCTCGGCGCCTCGGACGTCGAGCAGGAAGTCGTGAACCAGCGCGACCCGCGGCTGGGTCGCTGGACGTGAGGCGAGCGTCACCACCGCCCGGCAGTCTATGGGGAGCTCCCGGCGGCGCGCGGCACTCGGGTCGGCGCTCAGGCGGAGCCCACCAGCGCCGCGTCAGCGGGTGAGCCCGCCCGGCGCCGGCGGGATAGCCTGCGGGCAGCTTTGCCCCGGGTCCTGTTCATCAGCTACTCGGCCGCTCTGGGCGGCGCGGAGCGTGTTCTGCTCGACTGGGCGACCGGCATGCCGGGGGACGCCGTCCTCGCCTGCCCGGACGGGCCGCTGGCCCGGCGGGCCCGCGCCGCCGGCCTGAGCACGCTACTTCTGCCCCAGCGCAGCCTCGAGCTGCGTTCAGGTCCCGCCACGCGGTGGGGCGCCACGCGCGACCTGATCGCCCACGCCGGCGAGGTCCGCCGGCTGGTCCGCAATCTCGAGCCCGATCTGCTGGTGGCCTGGGGCATGCGGACCGCGCTGGCGCGCCTGCTGGGCGCGCCCGGGTACCCCAGCGCGTTCGCCCATCACGACTTCCTCCCCGGCCGGCTGACCGGCAGCGCCGTCCGGGTCGCGGCGGCGGCGGCGGCGCCGGTGATCGTGCCCTCGCGGGCGGTGGCCGATGACCTCGATCCGCACCGCCGGCTCACCGGCCGGCTCCACGTCGTCGCGCCCGGAGTCGACGTCGACCGAATCGCCGAGGTGGACCGGCCCCCGGCCGAGCCGCCGGAGGTCGTCGTCGTCGGAGCGCTGGTCGGCTGGAAGCGGCCTGATCTGGCTCTCGACGCGGTGGCGATGGCGCGACAGCGCATCCCCGAGCTGCGCCTGCGGATCGTGGGCGCCGCGCTCGAGGGCGCGGATGGGGAGCTGCTGGAGTCGCTGCAGGCCCGGGCGGCGGAGCCGGACCTGGCCGGTGCCGTGTCGTTCGACGGGCACGTCGCCGACCCCCGCGCCGCGCTGGCCCGAGCCACGTGCCTGCTGCACTGCGCTGAGCGGGAACCCTTCGGGATGGCGGTGCTCGAGGCCCTCGCCGCGGCGCGTCCTGCGGTGGTCCCCGCCGCCTGCGGCCCGGCCGAGATCGTCGACGCGTCGTGCGGCGCGCTCTACGCGCCCGGTGACGCGCACGCCGCCGCCGGCGCGCTCGTGGACATCGTGTCCGATCGCGCCCGCGCAGCCGAGATGGGGCGCCGAGGGCGCCGGCGGGCACGCGAGCGCTTCGATCACGGCGCGGCGCAGTCCCGCTTTGCCGAGCTGATCGCGGCGGCATCGGCACCGGCACCGCGCGGGGCGGCGGGGGGTCGCCGGGTCCCGATCGAGTCGCTGTCGCTGGTGACCGTCACCCACGACTCGGCGGCCCACCTGGCCACGCTCCTGGACTCGGTCGACCGCCACCTGCCCGGCGTGCGGATGGTGGTCGTGGACTGCGCGTCGCACGACGACAGTCTGGAGGTGGCCCGGCGGCAGCCCGGGGTCACGGCGATCGCGCTCGACGAGAACCTCGGCTTCGGCCGGGCGTGCAACCGCGGCCTGGCGCACGTCACGTCTGCGGCGGCGGCGCTCGTCAACCCCGACGTCGAGCTGCTCGACGACTCGCTGTTGACGCTGGCGGCCGAGGCCCTGCGCTCCGATCGCCCCGAGCGGCTGCTGGCGCCGCGCGTTCTCAACGGCGACGGGAGCCTGCAGGACACCGTGCATCCGCCGCCCGGCGGGGCCGCCGACCTGATCCGATCACTGCTGCCAGCCGCGGCGCTGCCGGGGGCGGCCGGCGTGGCCCTGGCGCCGTGGCGCGCCCGCAGCCCCCGGCGCGTGGGCTGGGCGGTCGGCTGCGCGGTCGTGGCGCAGACACGGACGCTGGCGCGGCTGGGCCCGTTCGACGAGGCGCTGTTCCTCTACGGCGAGGATCTCGAGCTCGGCCTCCGGGCCCGCGAGCACGGAGTCGCGACGTGGCTGTGGCCGTCGGCGCGGGTCGTCCACCACCGGGCGCACGCCTCGGCCGTCGCCTTCGGGGGCGAGCCCTTCGACCGGCTGGCCCGCACCCGCCACGACGTGGTGCAGCGGCGCCTGGGCCGGCGGCGTGCCGCGCTCGACGACGCCCTGCAGGCGCTGACCTTCGCCTCGCGGATCGCCGTCAAGCCCCTGGCCGGGCGCTCTGCCGCGCGCGAACGCGCGCAGCTGCGCGCGCTGGTGTCGGTGCGCCGGGGCGCATGAGGCGTCGCGGCGTCGCCGTTGCGGCCGCGGCCTGCGTGGCCGTGGCGGCAATCGTGGCGGGCGGGATCATTGCCCTCAGCTCGGGCGGGTCGCCGGCCCGTCATGTGCGGACGGGTCCCGGGGGTGGGGGTGGCCCAGCCACCGCACGGCCGCCCGCGGCGCCGCCGACGGCTGCGGCGCCGACCGCGGCGGGCCCGACCGCGGCGGCGCCGGCCCCGGCCCTGCCGGCTCCGAGAGGCCAGGCGTTCGGCGTCAACGTCAACCGCCTGTTCAACGATCGGACCTACACCACGGGGCAGATCTCCGGACAGCTGGCGGCGCTGCGCGCCACCGGCGCCACCGTCGCGCGCAGCGACGCCTTCTGGGAGGCCGCCGAGCCGCGCGCCCCCGTGGCGGGGCAGCACCGCTACGACTGGTCCTTCGACGACCAGGTCGCGGGCGCCTTGGCCGCGCACGGACTGACCTGGCTGCCGATCATCGACTACACGGCCCCGTGGGCGCAGACCGTGCCTGGCCAGGACCACTCCCCCCCGCGCTCGGATGCCGACTACGCGGCCTACGCCGGCGCCTTCGCCGCCCGCTACTGCAGCGGCGGGGCGTTCTGGCGGGCCCACCCGGAACTCGACCCGCGGCCGGTGACCTCGCTCGAGATCTGGAACGAGCCTGACAATCCCGAGTTCTGGGCGCCACGGCCCGACCCCGCCGCCTACGCGCAGCTGTATGAGGCGGCGCGCACCGCCATCGACGCCGCCCGCCCCGGGATCCGCGTCCTCGTCGGTGGCCTGACGGACCCCGCCGCGTTCCTCCCGGCGATGGTGCAGGCGTCGCCGGCGCTGCGCGCCGGTGTCGACGGGGTCGCCGTCCACCCGTATGGCGCCCCCGGGGTGGTGGTCTCCCGCGTGCGCGGGGCGCGGGCGACGCTGGTGCGCCTCGGCATGGCGGGCGTGCCGCTGTACATCACCGAGTTCGGCTGGACCACGCAGCCGCCGGGCGCGATCGCCTACACGCCGGCCGGCCGGCGGCCGGCCGAGATCGACGGCGTGCTGACGACGCTCGGCCATCTGCGCTGCGGCCTGGCGGCGGCGCTCCTCTACACGTGGGTCACGCCCCAGCGCAACCCCGCCGACGCGCAGGACTGGTACGGGATCGCCAACCCCTCCGACCCGGCGGCGGGCACCCCGGACACCGCGGCGTTCGCCGCAGGCCTGCGGGGCGCGACGCAGCCGCCGGCGGGCCCGGGTCCGGCGCCGTGTCCTACCTGACGCAGCTGGTGGCCAGCAGGCCCTTGCGCCTGCAGCCCTCGAGCGCCAGGGCGCGGGCCCTGAACGCGGCCAGCCCGGGCTTGGCCCCCACCTTGCCGTTGTGGAAGGCCAGCAGGCCGGAGAAGTTGAACGCCGGCGTGTTGGGCGTCTCCTCCCCCATCCACGTGTACCAGTAGAAGCCGATCAGGTGCAGCGCCACCCGCTGCTGGCCGATGAGCGGCAGCAGCGTGGTGATGTCGCGCGCCTGACCGGCCCTGGTGGTGATGAAGTCGAACCGGTCATGCGTCTGCCCCTTGGCCGACGGCCAGCTGATCTCCGTGGCCAGCAGCGGCTTGGCCCCGTCGCCGAAGCGCGCCATGGCGCGGCGCACGAACAGCATGAACAGCATCACGTTGGCCGGGATCTTGGTGAAGCCGTTGACCGCCACGACGTCGAACAGGCTCTTGGCGCCTTTCACCCTGTAGATCTGGCCGAGCGACTTCCAGGCCGTGTTGGTCAGCGCCCCGAGGACGACCTGAGCGCCGGGATCGGCCTTCTTCACCGCGGCGTGGGCGGTGCGCAGGAACGACACGTAGGTGGAGGCGAACGGCTGCCTCCAGTAGTAGCTGAGGTTGGGCTCGTTCCAGATCTGCCAGGACCGGATGGGCATCTTGGGGATGCCCGGGTTGGCACGCCAGAAGCTGCCACGCGGCCCGTAGCGCCCGATGAGCGCGGTCAGGTACGAGGCGTACGGCGCCGACCGCCGGGGCGTGGCGACGCCGTGAGGGTTCGTCACCGCATCCCAGGACGGCGTGTAGAGCACGGTGGGCAGGACGCTGAGGCGCTCCCGAGCGGCGTCTCCGACGACCATGTCGGTGACCTGGAAGTTGGTGGGCACGCCGGCCACCTCGGTGAACTGGGACTTCTGCTCGGCCGGCACGTCCGCATCGGCCCTGTAGGGCTGGGCCGCCGCCCAGCTGAAGGCGGCGCGGATGCTCTGTACGCCGTTGGCGACCATCGTCTTGAGCTGGGTGGCGAAGTCGATGGGGGTGTCGGGGCCGAAAAGCGGGCCGTCCACGTCCATCCCGACGAAGCCCTGGGGCACGGGTGCCGGGACAGTGGTCCTCGGAGTGCTCGCCCTTGGCCTGGTGGCGGCACCCGCGTCGGTGGCGGCGGCGACGGCCAGGACCGCGACCAGGAGGGTCAGCACGATCACGGCGAGGTACCTCGGGCGGTCCGCGAACCTCCTTGCGCGCACGAGCATGGCGGCGCAGTGTAATCAGGCGGGTCCGCAGACGGCGCAGGCGGGGTCAGGGACCGCGGCGCAGGCGGGCGCGAAGCGCCAGGCCCCCGCCCACCAGCGCGAACCCGAGCGCGGCGGCAAGGCGGCTGTCATAGCCGGTGTGCGGCAGCTGCCCGGCAGTGGAGGAGGTCGAGGACGCGATCGTGGCGGTCGGCGTGGTCGGATCACTTGCGGTCTGAGTGCTTGCCACCGGGGTCGTCGTGGCGACCGAGCCCGTGGTGGTGTGCGTGGCCGCGCTCGTGGTGGGGGGCGCGGTCGAGGTGGCCGGCGACGACGTCGTGGTGCCGCTGAACGGATCGGTGTACTGCTGGTCGCCGGCCGAGCCGCCGCCGGAGGCGACGGTCACCGCCGGCACCGCCAGCGCGAGGGCGCCGAGCAGCAGCATGCAGGTGGCCAGCCAGCGTGGGGTGCGCACCCGGGCGAGTATGGCAACCGGGGCCGCTCGTCGCCTCGTCCCCGTCCTCGCGAGCCCGAGCGTGGAGGCACGACGCGAGCGCACGTCAACGACGACTGGTGAAGGCGGCGTCAGCGCCGGCGGGCGCGGCAACACCGCTCGGTTCCAGGAGGTTTTGGGAGATAACGTCGACGTGGCGAGAGTTATCTACCGCAACCCCGCGGTGGGGCGCCCAGCCGCTCGGTCCTCCACCTCATTGCCGTCGTTGACGTGCGCTCGCGTCGTGCAACAGCGCCGACGCAAACCGCCGGGCGTCCGGGCAGCAAATCCCCGTTTTGCAGGATCTCTTGCAGAGCCAGGAGCTTCGGGGGCCCGGGCGACGGGTCGTGTTAGGGTGCCCACCGCCCGACCCCCTTTGCCGTCCTATGCCAGCCGTCCGCCTGCCGTCGACGCCCTCCCTGAGGGCGCGACGTCGTACGTCTCGTGCCTCGCCATCTCCTGACACATCTCCGCGCTGTCGTTGCCACCACGGTGGCGGCCGCGCTGCTGGGAACCGGCCTGACCGCCTCGAGTTCGGGCGACATCCACAGCCAGATCGCCGGCACGCGGTCGGCCGCCGCGGTGCTGCGGGCGCAGATCGGCGCCGACTCGCGGCAGATCGCGGCCACCGGCGACGGGCTGGCGAGGGCCCGCGACCGCCTGGCCGCCGTCCAGGACCGGCTCGATCAGCGGGTGGCGGAGCTCAAGTCCGTGCAGGGGCAGCTGCTGGCCGCGCGCAATCGCCTGGTCGATCTGGAGAACCGCCTGCATCTGGCGACCACCGCGCTCTCCGCCAACCTCGTCGCCAGCTACGAGGGCCACCAGCCCGACCTCGTCTCGGTGATCCTGAGCTCCAAGGGCTTCGGCGACCTGCTCAACCAGATGAGCTTCATGTCCCGCGTGGCGCACCAGGACGCCAGCATCGTGAAGGTGACCCGCACGGCGCGGGCGGAGGTCTCGCGCCAGGCCACTGCTCTGGAAGGCCTGGAGTCGCGCGACCGGACGCTGGCCAACCAGGTGCTGGCGCGTCGCAACGAGGCGGCGGCGCTGCGCTCGGCGCTCTTGCGCCAGCAGCTGAGCCAGGAGACGCGGCGGGCCCACGCCAGTGCGCGCTACGACGCGGTCAGGGCGCACCTGGGTGCGCTGCAGGCGCGGCTGAACGCCATCGAGAAGCGAGCCGCCCAGGCGGCCACCCGCGCGGCGGCCACGGGCAACGCCAACGTCAGCGGGATCGCGGTCAACACGGCCGGCATGGTCCAGCCGCCCGCGGGCGCCCCCGAGGCGGTGCGCCAGGTGATCGCCGCCGGCAACGCCATCGCCACCCTGCCCTACATCTACGGCGGCGGCCACGCCTCGTTCCACGCCAATGGCTATGACTGCTCGGGCTCGGTCAGCTACGCGTTGGCGGCGGCGGGCCTGGTGAGCTCGCCGATGGTCTCGGGCGACTTCGAGAATTGGGGCGACCCCGGCTCCGGCCGGTGGATCACGATCTACGCGAACGCCGGCCACGTGTGGATGGAGGTGGCCGGCTGGCGCTTTGACACGGTCGCGCTGGCCGAGAGCGGCACCCGCTGGGCCCGCGGCGGGGGCGAGTTCTCCGGCTTCGTGGTCCGCCATCCGCCGGCCCTGTAGCGCCCGGCCCCGCCCCCGGCCCGACGGCGGGGGCCGGCGTTAACCCACCGGGTATGGGCAATTCCGAGCCAGCACGGCCTAGCGCGGGAGTGCTGGCTCGATCCTGCTCGTCAGGCGAGCATTTCCGAGCCCGCAGTGCCCATCGCAGGGTTGGTGGCTCGAAAATGACCACCAAGGTCAGGGGTCGTGTGCCCCCGACGCAGCGTCAGCGGCGGCCGGCGAGCGTGGGCGGCGCCGGCCGAGACGGCCCGGGTGGGCTGGGGCGGGCCGTCTCGGCGCGGGGCTGGGGGCGGGGGCCGTCCTCGGGGCGGGGGGTTTCTGCGCGGGGCGCCCGGGGGGCCTCCTCGGTGAGGTAGCGGACGACCAACAGCGCGATGGCGGGCACGGCGACGATGCCGAGCATGGCCAGGAACCACAGCTGCCCGGCATCGGTCCCCTCGCCGAGGGTGTGGACGATCCCGGCGATCCAGGCCAGCGCCGTGAGACGGTGCAGCTTGCGCCAGCGCTGGACGCCGATCCGCCCACGCAGGTAGTAGGAGAGGCCGAGGAAGACGAGGCCCCAGCCGCCGATGATGCCGATGGAGGTCCAGATCGTCTTGTAGCTCCAGGCGAACGGGAGGGCAATGTCGGCCAGCGAGGGGCTGAGGAAGTTGTCGCCCAGCAGCGAGAGGCCGTGGACGGCCAGCGCGACGAGCGTCGCCAGCGACAGCGCCTCGTGCAGGGTCGTCAAGTCGGGGCCGCGGCGGCGCATGAACTTCAGGCTCATGATCAGGCCGATCGAGACGGCGAGGCTGGCCAGCACGAGGGAGGCGATGCCGGCGGCGCGGCTGGTGATCCAGAACAGGTGGGGAGTGGCGCTGGTGAGGGTCATGGCAAGGTTGCGTTTCCGGGCGAGGAGCCGATGTCGCGCTCAGGAGAGGATCGACTGCCCGCGGTAGAGCGAGGTAGGACCGGCCTAAGAACTTTGTGAGAGCGCCGGCCGAGCCAGGCGGTCACCCGCCATGCGGGCGCCCTGGACGGGGCCGGTCGGCGTCGCCGAGCCCGCGTAGGTCACCGTGAAGGCGCTCCCGCCGGCCGACAGCGCCGAGGGGACGGCGGTGGCCAGGGAGGCGCCCGGCTCGGAGATGAACTGCCGCCCCGTGGCGGCGAGGCTGATCTTCGTCGCCGTCCAGCGAGGGTCTCCGATCGTCCCGCGGTGCCCGGCGGTGGGGACCGCCGAGGCGGAGCTGAAGCCGGCGGAGCCGAAGTCGGCCAGCGGAAGGGTGTGGCAGCTGGCCGCGCTGGTGCACTCCGACGGGGCCTCCAGGATCCACTCCGCCGATGCGGTGTCCAGGGTGGTGGCGTGCAGACGCTTGGTGAA
>DASXJW010000155.1:0-28724 GCA_036497165.1 Solirubrobacteraceae bacterium | reverse complement strand
TCTGCCTTTTTGGGATCGGCGACGGTGGCGGTGACCGCCACGGCGGCCACCGGACACGGACGGGCAGATCACCGAGACCGCCACCACCGACTGTCCTGTCGACGTCGTTGGCTCCGAGCGTCCCCACGGACCCCACTCTGTTCGGCGTCGCGCCAGGCGGAGTGTCCTGGGTAGTCCGCTCGGCGGACGCCCGGCTAGGGCGTGACGGCCGCTTCGACGCCCGCATCCACGGTCTCGTGATCCCGGTCGCCCCATTCACTGGCACGGCGGGCCCGGTGACCACCCTCAGCGCCTCGCTGTATTGCGGCGGCAGCAGCACCGCGGTGGGCACCAGCAATTCGTTCCCCTTGTCGACCAACGGGAACGCTCGCATCACCGCGACGTTCACGCTCCCCGCGAAGTGCCAGATTCCGGCGCTGCTGATCCACCCGAACGGTGCCGACACCGTCTACATCGCAACCAGCGGGTTCGGCGGCAGCCAGGGCTAGCGAGCACCTGGCGAAGTCACTCGGCAGCCTCCGAGCGACCCGCTGGCGCTCCGATCGTGCGCAGGCGCAGGCGACGGCGCAGCGTGGCGGCCAGGAGCCCCAGTACCCCCGGAAGGACGGCGAGAACGAGGATGCAGGGCTGCCGGGACAGGATCGGTGGGGCGAGTGTGGCCGTGCCGGCGGCCATCCGGCCGACGAGCAGGACGACCGTGACCAGCACGCCGAGAACGGCGGTGGCCGTCAGACATAGCAGGACGGGAAACCGCCAGCTGGGGGGATCGCCCAGCAGGTAATCGACGCGTGCCGGATCTATCCCGGCGGTCGCCGTCGCGGTCGGGACGTCAGCGAAGCTGAGCATGGCCCGGGCGAGGGCGGAGCGGTTGGCGGGCGCGGCGTGAACGGCTGTCTCGTCGGCGCTCAGCTCGGCCAGCGCCTGCTGCCGCGCCACCAGGCGAGCCAGGCCCGGGAGGTAGAACAGGGCTCGGACCAGGACGCGGCCGGTAGCGAGGCGCAGCGGATCCCGTCGACGCGCGTGATGGCGTTCGTGGGCGAGCACGGCGCGCAGCGCGGCGTCGTCAAGGAGGGCGACCGCTCCGCTGGAGACATACAGCCGGGGCCGGAGGAGACCGGCGCAGAACGCTCGCGGCTGCTCGTCAGCGATGACGAGCACGTAAGAGTCCCCGGGGAGACGGTGGAGCCCGTTGAGAGCCACGGCCTGTTGGAACCGGGAGGAGGCGCGCACCTCTCGGACGGCCGCGGTCAGCGCGCGTGCCGTGACCACGGCCCCCAGCACCGCCAGGAGCACGACGACCACGGCATCGAGGTTGGCGGCCGGGTAGCTCAGCCTCTGACCGAGGATGACCACGCGATGCGAGCCGGCGGTGGGGGTGACCCGCCACACTTCGAGCAGTCGCACGACGACGAACAGCGCCGACGCCACCCCGAGGCCTCCCAGGACCAGGCTCGCCTGGGAGACGCGCGCGGCAGCCCGGCCGGCCGGTCGATCCCGACGGAAGTTCGCCACGTCGGCGCTCGACTTTTTCGCCGGTTGGTGCTGCTGGCTGGGGGACGCTGCCATCATCTCCTATCAGGCATCGTAGACTACGGGCACTTCGACCTCCAACCGGCGGTACATCACCCGGGCCGCCGAGCGCCGTCCGACTCTGAATCATCAGAGGTGGATGCCTGATCGGGAGCGGGGTGGGCGGCGGCCACCGCGTGTAGCCCGAGTCGCCCGCCCGGGTCGAGCGGCCCGAAGCACGTGGTGCCCAGCGGCTCCCCCGGGGGCGTCGCCGCCGGCCGGCGACCGGGACTGAGCGCGTGGCTCAGCCACCGCCTCAGCCGGCCGGCGAACGTGTCACTGCCAGACGTCTGTCGCATGTCTGGTGCGTTGGTCGAGGTCCATGATGTCCTCTGACGCACAGTAGTACCTCATGGCGGCGGCGAATCGTTTGTATCGGGCGAGTATCCCGACAGGGAATCGTAGATGCCTGCCCCCCTGAGTCAAGAGGGCGCAGTCGTCGCCGGTGCCTCCCCGGCTGCACGAGGAGGAGGCCGAGGTCATCCACGGTTTATCAGCACCTTCCCGACCAACTACTATGGTGCCTAGTAGTAAATACCGACCATGGAAGGCTCGAATGCAGACCCACCAGCTTCACGTAACCAACGGCGGCGATCAGGTGGACGGCGTCCGGAGGACGCTGTTCGCTTTTCCGGAGATCCTCGAGGTGTTCACATCCGGTCGACCGGACACCCTCCTCGTGGTGTTCGACGGGCGCCCCCGCTTGGGTGAATGGCTGGCGCGTCTGCGAGCGACAGGATATGAGGTCTCAGTCCGCGACCTACGACGCGCTATAGTAGACACCATGATCACCATTTCCGGACCAGGGCGATGACGCGATGGGAGCTGCTCTCATCTGGCTGGTGGCCGCCCTCCTCCTGGGCGCCGGGGAGCTGCACGCTCGAGGCCTCGTCCTCGCTCCGCTGGCGGGTGCAGCGCTGCTGGCGGCGGGGGCGAGCTTCGCCGGGGCGGGGGTGGCGGTGTCCGTCGTCGTCTTCCTGGCCCTGTCACTGACCGCGCTGCGGATGCTCCGGCCACTGGCGCTGCGTCACCAGCGCCGTCCTGCGGCACTTCAGACCGGGCCCGCGGCGCTCGTCGGCCATCGAGCCGTCGTCGTCGAACGGATCGCCAACGACGAGAGTGTCGGACGGATCCGGATCGAAGGTGAGCTCTGGACCGCGCGCAGCCTCGACGACGGCGTCGTCATCGACGCGGGCGAGGTCGTCGAGGTTGCCGCGATCCGGGGCGCCACGGCGCTGGTCATGTCCTAACCCTGCAACAAGAAAGAAGCTGTGCTCCCATGATCGTCCTCATCATCCTTGCCGTCGCGCTCCTCTTCTCCGTCCTCGTGGTCGCGCGGACGATCAAGATCATTCCCCAGGCCCGCGCCGGTGTCGTCGAGCGACTCGGGCGGTATCACCGTACGCTGGCACCGGGGCTGACCCTGCTGTCGCCGTTCATCGACCGTGTCCGGCCGCTCGTCGATCTCCGCGAGCAGGTGGTCAACTTCCGCCCGCAGTCGGTGATCACGGAGGACAACGTGGTCGTCGGCATCGAGACCGTGCTCTACTTCACGGTCACCGATCCGCGCTCGGCGACGTACGAGATCGCCAACCCCCTCCAGGCGATCGAGCAGCTGACCGTCACCACCCTGCGCAACGTCATCGGCGGGCTGACCCTCGAGGCGACCCTAACCGCCCGCGAGAATGTCAACACCGAGCTGAGAACCGTACTGGACGAGGCCACGGGAAGATGGGGCATCCGTATCAACCGGGTGGAGATCAAATCGGTGGACCCGCCGTCCGACATCAAGACGGCCATGGAGAAGCAGATGCGTGCGGAGCGCGACCGGCGCGCGGCGATCCTTACCGCCGAAGGCGAGAAGCAGGCGCAGATCCTGACCGCCGAGGGTGAGAAGCAGGCGGCCGTGCTCAAGGCCGAGGGGGCCCGGGAGGCGGCGATTCTGCGCGCTGGGGGCGAGGCCAAGGCGATCGCGACTGTGTTTGACGCGATCCACCAGGGAGATGCCGACAAGAAGCTTCTCAGCTACCAGTATCTGCGCATGCTGCCCGAGCTCGCTCACGGCGAGGCCAATACGGTGTTCGTCATCCCATCTGAGTTCACGCAGGCGTTCGCGGACATCGGTAGCGCCGTGGCCCGGTCCACTCGGGGCGTCCCCGCTAACGGCTCGGCATCGCCGGCCCTGGCCGTCGCGTCGGGGCCGGACCCAGACACGGACAGGGCCGCCTGATGTCCGGACGCGCCCGAGCCCGACACGATTAGGCAGTTCACCGTATTCCGGAGCACACGCGGTACTGCGCCCATCGGCCGGTGCCCCATTTAGTCCTGGACCATCGTCACGCGTCGACGTGGCCGCCCACCCGCTTCACCGGCGGCCGAGTGTCCGGTCGACGGGTGGCGGCCGCGGGAAGGTTTGGCGGGTAGGGAGCGTCTCACCGACCAGAGCCCGACTTGCAGTCCTGGACGGGTGTCCAGCAAACCGAAGGCAGAAGGCATGGCACATCCCAAGATCACGCCCAGCAGCGCCCGCGGCGTGAGGGCCCTGTCGTGAGGCGGCCCGCGAGTGAGACCCACGGTGAGTGCGGTCCAATCTCCACGGGTGCCGAGCGGGAGCAGCGCCTCCGCTTGGACGACATGGTCGATGACTATGTCACCTGGCGCGAGGCCTGCGGACTGGTCGTCGCCGCCTACGCCTATTGGAGTCAGGCTGGTCGCCAGGAGGGGAGGCTCGCCTTCGCCGAGTACATCGCCGCCCTCAACTGCGAGGAGGACGCGGCGGCGGCCTATCAGCGGGCGGTGCAGCGAGTAGCGGCCGCCCCCGTCTCCGCGCGTCTGTGAGAGGCGCAATCTACGTCGGTGTGTAGTTGAAGACAACCCCCGGCGGGCCGTCAGGCTGAAGCCGGCCCGCGATGCGTGAGGGGCCTCGCTCTCGCGACGCGGACCGCGCAGCACGGCCCGCAAGACGGCAGAGTACACCGGGTAAAGCACGTGCCAGGCGCTCCACCCGAGAGCTGACCCGCCGCCCGCGACTCTGATCCCGTCCCACCGCGGCGACGAATCCGGGGGCCGGTCACCGCGTGCCGGGGCGCTCAGCCCCGAGCCCGTCGCTCGCCGTTACCCGCCGTTGGCCGACCCGCGGCCTGCTCGAGCCCGAGGCGATTGTGGGCCGCCGCCTTGCTCAGGACCTCCAGCCACCTATCGATTTCGTCCTGGCCCTGGTAGACGATGCGGATCGTGCTCGGCGCCAGTGTGGCCAGCACCTCCCGCACCCGGGGAAACTGGGCGAGAAGCCGGCGGCGCACGGCGGGCAGATCTGCGGCCCTGGAGAAACCCGGGATGGTGATGTCGTAGAGCTGGAGCATCGCCTACGCGGCCGGCGTCGGGTTGAAAGGGGACTGACCTCCGGGCGAGTAGAGGCTGCTGTGGTACTGCTGGTAGTGCACGCCGACGACGACGAGCAGCACGAGCGCGCCGAGCGTCCGCGTGATCGCCCAGGTTGTGGGTGAGGAGGGCGCGGTCATGAGAGCTCCGCGATCGCCAAGGGTTGGTGTCGAGGTGTAACGAGGACGCGTAGTAGCACGGTCTGGCTTCTCATGACGCTTTTGCCGGCCAGACATTCCCGGTCGCCGGGGGCCGCTCGGCAGCATTCCACGTCCACCCGATCGCCCCGAGCACGATGGGCAGCGCGAGCGAGATACCGCGGTACACCAGGACGGCCCCGACGGTTGGTGCCGGGGGCGCGCCGTACAGCAAGAGCGCTCCGACCAGACCTCCGTCAACCGCTCCCAGCCCGGCGGGCAGCGGCAGGGCGCCGGCCAGCGATCCCACGAGATAGCCCATCACGATGATGCCAAGTTGGGGGGCCGCCCCGAACGCGTGGAACGCCGCCCAGAGCACGGCGTTGTCGAACGCGTAATACGCGACCGCGCCGTTGAGCTTCCAGTTGCGGTCCCGGGTCAATCCGCGAGCCTCGGCCATCCCGTCGCTGATCGTCTGGCCCGGCGCGGCGAGGGCCCGCCCCAGCGCTCGCGGGTGCCGCTGTCGCCCGCAGGCATGGCCGGCGACCCAGGTGGCGCTGAGCAGAGTGAGGGCGACGAGCGCCGGAATGATCGTCAGCGCCGTCTCGTGGGGCCCGGCGGGCACGCCCAGCCACAGGAGGGTTCCGACGACGGCGAGAACGATCGCCGCGGGGGCGTTAGTGAGGATCACGAATGTGATCGTGGAGCGCGTCAGCTGAGCCGGCGACGGCTTGGTGGCGCTCTGGGACCACGCGCCCAGGCTGGGTCCGATGAGCCCTCCTCCGGGAAGGACGGTGCTGGCGCCAAGGCCACACAGCGCCGCGGGGAGGCCCTGTCGCCAGGTGACGGGCGCCGCGAATACGAGCTTGAACAGGAGCACGAACCCCACCGCCGACAGGAGCTCCAGAACGCCGGCGGCCGCGATCCATCCTCCGCAGGAGTCGGCCAGCCGCGCCGGAACGCCGGCCAGCGTGGGGAGCGCAAGGAACACGGCGGCGGCGCTGACGACCAGCAGCGCGCCCCACGCGAATCGGCGACGCGCCCGTGGCGCCGGCGCCGCAGCGGCCGGTCGAGGGCACGCTTCGGCCGGAGCCGCCGAGGGGTGGGGGGGCTCAAGGGTCACGGCTCGGGTGCGACCCACGGCAAAAACGCTCCGGCGGCGCCGGTGAGCTTGTCAAGACCGAGTGAAGAAGGTGTCATGCGTGATTTCCGTGCCAGATCAGTACGACCCGGGAGATCCACGACGCAGCGTAGCAGATAATCCTGCCAACTACTACGGTAGATCGTAGTACGGCCCGCGCCCACCAGAGACGAGCGCCGGCCGACTCCGGTCGTGATCGACTTGCCGTGGGCGGCTCCGCCTCATGTCGCGGCGTCGGCCGGCGTCACGCCCATGGGCATCCCGGCCGAACGATAGGCGTCGATCCCGTCCAGCGTCTCCGCCGTGAGGAGGGCGGCCGCAAGGTTGTCCAATTGGTCACGATGAGTCGTCAGCAGCTCGGTCACCTCGTGCTGCGCGGTATGGATCAGCCGACGGACCTCGTCATCGACGAGCTGCTGGGTTGCCTGTGAGGTCTCGCTCGCCCCGGGCAGCAGCGGCCCCACCCCATCTGCGGGAAGGACGGCGACGAGCCCGACTGCATCGCTCATCCCCCAGCGTCCCACCATCTGGCGAGCAATGGCCGTGAGCTGCTGGATGTCTGACTCGGCGCCGGTGGTGATAGTGCCGTACACAATCTCCTCGGCGACGCGCCCCGCAACTGCCACGTCGAGCTTGGCCAGAAGGTCCTGGAGGCTGTACGAGACCTGATCATCATCGGGAGAGGACAGAGTGACGCCCAGGGCCATCCCGCGCGGAATGATCGAGACCTTGCGCACCGCGTCCGCGCCGGGGGTGAGCATTCCGACCAGCGCGTGGCCGGCTTCGTGATACGCAGTGCGCTCGCGATCCATGGGCGAGAGCACAATCCCGCGCGGAGCCCCGAGCAGGATCTTCTCCAATGAGTCGGTGAAGTCAGCGCGCTCGAGATGGTCGTGGTGTCGACGGGCGGCGAGCAGCGCCGCCTCGTTGGCCAGGTTCGCCAGATCGGCGCCGACCATCCCTGGCGTGCTCGCGGCCAGGGCGTCGAGGTCCACGCTGTCGGCAAGGGGGAGGGACCGAGTGTGTACGTCGAGGATGGCGCGGCGGCCGGCTCGATCCGGAGGTTGGACGGCGACGCGGCGGTCAAAGCGCCCGGGCCGCAACAGCGCCGGATCGAGGATCTCGGGGCGGTTCGTCGCCGCCAGCACGACGACCGCCTCCACACTCTCAAACCCATCCATCTCGGTCAGGATCTGATCAAGGGTCTGTTCACGCTCGTCATTGCCTCCGGAGATCGAGACCGATCCCTGGCGCGAGCGACCGATGGCGTCCAGCTCGTCGATGAAGATGATCGACGGCGCCGCCTGTTTGGCCTTGGCAAACAGATCGCGCACCCGCGAGGCGCCGATCCCGACGATGGCCTCGATGAACTCCGAAGCCGATATCGAGAAGAACGCAGCGTGCGCCTCGCCGGCGACAGCGCGAGCAAGCAGCGTCTTGCCGGTCCCCGGGGGGCCGGAAAGCAACACACCATGCGGCATGCGTCCCCCCAGCCGGCCGTACCGGTCCGGGTTGCGCAGGAAATCGACGATCTCGGTCAATTCGGCCTTCGCCTCGTCGATCCCGGCCACATCGGCGAAGGTGATCCTGATCGACGCGGGATCGATCCGCCGCGCCTGCGAGCGCCCAAAGCTCCCCAGCGCGCCCGCCCCGCCACCGCGGGCCGCCCGCCGCGCCAGCACGAGGAACAGACCGACGATCAGCAGCGTCGGCCCGAATCCCAGCAGCAACGACCCCACCGTCGACCCCTGCCCCGGCGCGGTCGCATCGATCTGGACATGATGGGCCTGCAGCGTCGCCGTCAGCTGATTGTCGTTCCAGAACGTCGGAACCTCGGTACGGAAGAGCGTCGTCGCCGGGCTCTGGGATTGCGCCGGGTAGCGCACGGCTACGCGGAACGTGCCTTGGATCGTGTTGCCCGTCGACGAGATCGATGCCACCCGGTTGTGACGGACGGCGGTGACGAAGTACGGGCTAAAGGGCACGTGGACCCTCGGCTGCGTCGCCGGGCCCGCCACCAGGGCGAAGTTCAGGAACAGGAGCCCCACCGCAAGCCAGACGAACCAGCGCGACCGATGGGCAGGCCCGCCCCCGGCCGGATCCGGCCTACCCCTCCCGTCCGGAGCGGGCGCCGTCCTCCAGTCGCGCTCGTCGCGCGGAATCCGTCGATCTGGTCTGTGTGTGGTCGTTTGGCGGCGCATCTGCCTGAACAATACTACGTTGCGTAGTAGGGCGTGCTGCCGATCACTTTCGGAGGGTCTGGAGCGACACGCTGACGCGGCCGCGCTCGCTCGCACACCGTCTACGATTGACTGTAGTAGTATGTCCGGGCATGCCCCAACAAACGCATTCCATGCCCACCAGCCGGGCCCTGCGAACGGCCAAGGTCGGAGGACTCGTCGGCGGTGAAATGGCCCGGTCGTACGCGACCAAGGCGGTCAACCTCGTCCGATCGGACGAGGACCGCACCGCGGCGAACACGCGTCGGCGCCTGCAGGCGGCCGACCACATCGTCGAGGTGCTCGGCCAGATGAAGGGTCCGGCCATGAAGATCGGGCAAATGGCGTCTGTCCTCGATCTCGGTGGCCTGCCCGCTGAGGAGGTCGAGCGGCTTCAGGCCAAGCTCGGCGAGCTCCGTGACCAGGCACCGCACGCCTCGTTCAAGGAGATGCGAAAGGTGATCGAGGACGACCTCGGGCATCCGGTTGCACATGTGTTTGCCGAGTTCAATCCGGATGCAGTCGCCGCAGCATCGATTGGGCAGGTCTACCGTGCGCGGCTTCACGATGGCCGCGAGGTCGCCGTCAAGGTGCAGTACCCACGGGTGGGCGCGGCGGTGCACGCCGACCTGCAGAGCCTGGGCCTGATCATGCGCGCGGCGAAACGGTTGGCGCCCGGGCTTGATCCGGCGGCGACGGCGTTCGAGCTTCGCGAGCGTATCGGGGAGGAGCTGGACTACGAACACGAAGCGCAGGCGCAGCGCGGATTTGCGCGCCGGTGGCGCGGACACCCGTTCATCGTCATCCCGGACGTGGTCACCAGTCTGTGCCGCACTCGCGTGCTTGTCACCGAGTGGATCGACGGGATTGGCTTTGAGCAGATCAAGGCGGCGCCACAGGCCACGCGCAACCGTGTCGGCGAAACCGTCCTCCGCTTCTTTCTTGGGTCGCTCTATCGATTCGGGCAGTTCTCAGGCGATCCCCATCCCGGCAACTTCCGGCTCATGGCCGATGGACGGGTCGCGTTCCTGGACTTCGGAATGACCAAGACGGTGGCCCGCAGCCGGATCGAGGCCGAGCTCGGCGTCATCCGAGCTGCCCTGGAGCACGACGGCGACGCCGTGCACGCGGGATTGGCATCGCTCGGCTTCTTCGCGCCCGATGATCCCCGCTTCGATCCGGCGCACGTGCTCGAGCACGTCCGGGCGATCAACGCGTGGTACGTCGACGACGGACCGGTGACGCTCACTCCCCAGTACGTCTCGTCCCTTCTGGCGCACGCCGGAGATCCCCGGTCGAAGTACTGGGAGCTCATGCGGAACGAGACGGTCCCCGCTGAGTCGCTGCTCTCCAGCCGGATGCAAGTCATGACGCTGGCCGCCATCGGTCAGCTGCGCGCCCGCGCCAACTGGCATGGCGTCATGGCCGAATGGCTGTATGGATCCCGCCCCAGCACCCCATTGGGTGCTGCCGAGGCGGAGTTCTTCCGGGACGAATATCAGTCGCTGCCGGCGCGGGCGCGGGTCGAGGACTCGTCGCCCTGTAGGGCGACGTGGCGCTGAGCAGCTCCGACGCGCGGCGGCGCCGCTATATCAGCGAAGGCCTGAGAGTGGACTCGGAGGGATGACGATCACGAGTCCGTTGGGCGCGTTCAGGCCTTCAAGCGCCCCTGGCATGTCTCCTGGCGCGACGGCCGATCTTCACCACCATTGCGCCCACGCCGAGGCCGAGCACACTGAGCAGTACGAGCGGGACGATCGCGCCGAAGAGAACGAGGATGCCGAGCAGAAATTGGCTGGTGAGTGTCTTGGTCATGTCGCGCTTCTCGTTTCGAGGAGAGGTCGGTTATCTACTACAGTCTATAGTAGCAAGCTCCGACAGGCCGGCGAGCGGCGGCGTGGGGCGGCATGGGAGGGCCCGACTCCGGCCTCGTCCGGCGACAATGTTCTGGGCCGGTGTTCTATAGCCTGGGCGCGGCTCGCTCTCCCTCGAGTTCCTGCCGGTACCCGTGGCCGGCGCGGTACCAGCCGCGGGCTCGAACATCGCGCACCAAAACTGACGACGTACGCGTGGTTGCGCTGTCCGGACGTTGGGGTTGTCAAGATGAGGCAGTGGTTAGGGCGTTCACCCTATACCGCGAGCGGGATCGCGATGCCACGATCCATGCGTGCCCCGCTATGTGCTCGCCCACCGACACGCCTCGTACGAATGCCGGATCGCGATCGCGGCCTGGAAGGCGTTTCCGAGCCCCCTGCGTCGTGGGCACCCGCTTGGATCGTGCGCCACCGGCGGTCATCGAGTGTGGTGGATCGTCGAGGCCGCCGATTCGGCTGGCGCGCTGTCACAGCTACCTCCATATGTCGCCGAGCGAACCGTCGCCGAAGAGGTGCGGGAGGTGCCGATCCCGTGAACGCCAACCTCACCACGGACCATGAATATCTGCTGACCGTGGCCAAGGAGTGGACGCACGCCCGGTTCGCCGCCGCGCAGAGCAGCGAGTACGTCCCTGCCGCGCATCGCTTCGAGCTGGCGCCGGACGGGTTTCGCCGCGTCGCCCTCGCGGCCGGCTCTCCCGAGGCTCGCTCTCCGACCGAGGCGGTCACCCGCGTGGCTGCGCCGACGGTGTGGTCCCACAGCGTGGTGGCGACTCTCCTGGCTGATGGGGATGAGCAGACCCTGGAGTTCGAGCAGGAGGTGATCGAGATCGTGGTCATGGACGGAGACGCCGTCAGTGCCGAGGCCTCGCCGGTGATTCGCGTCCCGGGCGTGGGGGTGTGCCTCGGCCCCTTCACGCAGGGTGAGTGATGTCCGGGCGAGGAGGCCAGGCTGGTGGTGGTCTCGCATCCGCTCTCAGAGGGCTGGAACACCGTCGGTATCTCGATGACATGGTCGACGATTACGTCACCTGGCGCGAAGCCTGCGCCACGGTCGCCGCCGCATACAGCAACTGGAACGGGGCCGGACGCCGGGACCAGAAGCTGGCCGTCAGCGAGTACATTGACGCGCTGAACTGCGAGGAGGAGGCGGCCACGGCCTATCGCTTTTCGGTGGAACGGGTCGCGTCATCGCAGGTCTGCGCCAGACGCTGACGGCGAAGCCCGGCCTAGACGGAGGTGTGAAGGTCGCCTCCTTCACGCGCGACCATCGTGGCGAGGGCGGCTCGCGAGTGCACGCCGAGCTTGTCGTAGATGCGCGCGAGATGGCTTCCGATCGTCTTTTCGCTGAGGAACAGGGCGGCTGCCACCTCGCGGTTGGTGTTTCCCGACGCAACCCGAGCCGCGACCTCACGCTCGCGGGAGCTGAGTCCTTCCAGGCCGTTGCCGGCAGGCGATTCCGGCGCGCGGCGGTGGATGCGCGCCCCCATCCGCCGCAGGTCGCGGGCGGCGGCGTCCGCCTCGCGCGCGGCGCCCGCGCCGACGAGCACCGGGTGCGCCTCCCGGAGTTCGTTCAGGGCCGGCTCGCGTTGTCCGGCGGCCGCCATAGCCGCTCCGGTGATCCGGTGTGCCCGGGCGGCCATGAAGGGATTACCCTCACGCTCGAACAGCTGGATGCCCTCACGTCCGGCGGCCATCGCGCTGGGAGCGTCACCGCACGCCAGCATGGCCTCTGCGCGGGCGACGCGCGTAGCCGCGAGCTGCTGGGGCAGCTGGTCCGACCGCGCCTGCCTCTCGGCCCGTCGGGTGACATCCGCAGCGGCCTCGAGCTCCCCGAGGGCGACGTGGGCTTCGGTGAGAAGCCCCCAACCGTGCGCCCCCGTCAGATCCAGAAGCCGTCGTGACGGAGCGAGATCGATGCCCGTCAACCCGGATCGGGCGCTCTCCGGGTCACCGCTGGCGAGCGCCGCGCCGGCCAGCTGGATCCCTGACAAGGCGATGAAGTAAGGCTCGGCCGTGCGTTCTGCGCAAGCGACCGCCTCCCGGGCGCTGACCATCGCCCGGTCGACGTCTCCGGTCCAGTACGAGGCGATGGCCAGAGCCTCGAGCGCCCACATCGCGAGTCGGTCGTGGCCGGAGGCGGATGCGGACTCGGCGCCGGCCTCGGCCGCGTGCAGCGCTTCCTCCAGTCGTCCCATCATCAACAGCGCATTGGACTCCACCCGCAGCAATGTCGGGACGATGAAGCTCTGGCCGGTGTCCTGAGAGATGCGAAGACCCCGCTGAACGTGGGCGCGGGCGGCGTCCAATTCTTCGAGCCGGCAGGCCGCGAGGGCGATCTGGGTGCTCAACATGAGGTTCTGCGCCAACGCGTCGTCCGGGACCGCCGCCAAGGCGCCTTCCGCCCGGGTGAGTTTGGCCCGTGCGCCAGCGACCCGCGCCAGGTAGAAGTCGGCCAGGCTGCTCAGCACCTCAGCCAGGATGAACGTCAGGAGTGAACGGCTGTCGCTGCCTGCGGTCACCCGCTTGGCGACCCTACCCATGTCAGAAAACTCACCGCGCCAGAAATGGTCATGTGCCAGCGCCACCTGCAAAGCGGTGGTGGTGGCGTGGTCGGGCGCGGGCGAGGAGGCCAGAGCCGCTCGCAGCAGCGCCTGCGATTCGAAACGCCGGATGGAGTGCTGCTTGACGTCCGCGATCCTGACGATCAGAGCGGCGCGCTCGCCCACCTGCTCGTCGGGTACCAGCGCCAGCGCATCCTCCAGCGCAGCGAGGGCGTCTTCGTAGGCGCCGGCGGCGGCGAAGGCGGCCGCCGATTCGCCCAGCAGACCGACCCGGGTCATGCGCTCGGTTCCGCCGTCCAGGAGCCGGAGCGCGGCGCGCAGCCAGTGGGCGGCGGTCATCGGCGCCCGGGGTGCGGCGGTACGAGCAGCGCTCACCAGCAGCGCAATTGCACCCTCGTCACCGGTCCGAGCCGACCGCTCGACGTGGTGGGCGTAGACCGCCGCGGGGGCCTGATCGGCAGCGAGAGCGGCCGCAGCGCGGGCGTGGGCTCCCAGCCGCCATCCGCCGGGCATCGCCTGATAGACCACGGCGCGGACGATTGGATGACGGAACCGAAAGCGCCGGGGCGCGTCAGAGGGGCGGATCAGGTCCGCTTGCGCCAGCTCATCCAGCACGCCGAGCGCCCATGAGGACGGCCGGGTGGCGATCGCCTCCAGCAGCTCGGGCTCGAACGACTCCCCGGCGACAGCGGCGGCGTCGATCGCCAGTCGCGCCTCAGTTGAGAGTTGGAGCAACTCATCATCGATCGCGGCCGCGACAAGCGGAGGCGGTGACCAGGCCCCGTCTGACCAGGCAGTGGCTGCGGCTGGCCGCCCATCCCCGGTTCGGTCCACGCGGACGAGCTGCTCTAGGTAGAACGGATTCCCCCCGCTCTCGCGGTACAGCGCGGCCCGGGAGGCGACGTCCAACCCCCTCTCCATCAGTGTCTCGGCCTCGTCGGCGGTGAGCGGCCTGAGCTCCAGGCCGGAGCCCGACCGGTCACGCTCGGCGATCACCAGGGCTGCGGCCAGGCGCGCGGGGGGCCGACGCGAAGCGAAGGCGCCGATGAGCGGCCCGCGGAACCGCCGGACCAAGTGGCCGATCAGCTCGATCGACGCCGCGTCGGCCCAGTGCACGTCATCGAGGACGAGGGCGACGGGCTGGCGCGTCACCAGTCGCTCGAAGAGTAACCGGATGGCGTACTGGGTGCGGTAGCGCTCGGACGCGACGCCCCGGATGATGCTGGCATCGCCGTGTCTACAGAGAGACGGGAACACTGACGCGAGCTCCACCATCACCTCGTCGTCGAGGGGGCGCAGCACCGCGGGCTCGAGGCCGCCGAGGTAATCGTTCAGCGCGTCGACGATGACGCCGAACGGGACGTCGCGCTCGAACTCGGCGGCTCGTCCGTCGAGGACGAGCCAGCCTCGGTGCTCAGCGCGGAGACACAGCTCCGCCAACAGCCGGGTCTTGCCGATCCCCGGCTCGCCGACGATCTGCACGAACCACCGCTGGCCACCGCGCACTCGGTCGAGCCCACCCTCGATCTCGGCAAGCTCCTGCGCGCGACCGACCAGCGGTGCCGATCGCTGTCTTCCCACGGTCCTCATTGATGATGCCCAACCCGAGCGTACTCCCAGCGACGCTCGCGCTCAAGGCGTTATGCCGCGCCGGGCGCTGGAGGCGGCCATGGCCTCGCTCGGACCGCTGGTAGCGGACCTGCCGGTATGCAGACGCGGACGGACGGCGGACTGGTCGTCGGTCACCTCTGGGAACTCGGCGACGGACCGCCGGCAGGTCAACGGTCATCGAGAAGCCCGGGATCGTGATCTCGTAGGGCCTGGGCAACGCCTATGGTCTGGCGGCGGTGGGGCCGCGCTGTCGCTGTGCCGGCCGCGCGTCCCTATGGTGTGATCACGCAGGCTCGTGCGCGGGGTGTCGCGTCTGAGGCCGCGCCATAGAAAGAGCGTGAGCATCACGATCGCCAGCGCCTCCGATGCCAAGGCGAGGACGATGGCGAACCGGTAGCCGTGCTCCTGAAAGCCGAACAGGGGCGTGTGCTCGCTGATCATCAGCGCGATGAAGGCACCGGCGGCTAGGCCGATTCCCGCCAGTGCCGCGACGACGTCGGGCAGACCGCCCAAGCCACGCAGCGGTCTCACCGGCGACAGCAGGAAGAGCCCGAGGGCGGTTCCGCCGACGGCGTTGGCCAAGAACAAGGGGCCGATCGTCGGGATGGCGGAGTAGAACTCGTACTGGTACTGCTGATAGTGCACCGCGCCGACGACGAGCAGCGCCATGGCGCCGACAATGCGCGTCAGGGTCTGGAACCGGCTCGGGGCGGCGCGGCGGGCGGTGAGGATTCGAACCGGCCGGCGGCGGCGATCCCGCGCCTGGGGGGTGGTCATGAGGTCTCCGTTACCGGTGCGTCGCGTGGTAAGGACCGCGTGGCCGTCCGGGGGCTGACGCTGTCGGCGGACGCCTGACCACGAGGGCGAGCCGTGGCCTCGACAGGCCGTGAGGAGGTCGGCGAGCCGCGATGCTGAGGCGACTCCTGGTGCGCCGGCGAAAGCCGCACAGCGGCCGCGCGGCCGGCGACGACGCTGAACAGGACACCGGTAACCAGCTCGCTGAGCCACGCTGTGTGGTTGGTGGCGTAGCCGAGTACCCACGGGCTGATGGCCAGCCAGAGACCCGCCACCAGTAGCACCAACGCGGCCGGACGCAACACGAGGATCAACAGCGTCAGTGGCCCGAAGGCGAACAGGAAGAAGACGTGGCTGGCGACGGCGGAGGCGCTGCCGGCATATCCCCAAACCCACGGGCCGACCGCCACCCAGAGCAAGAGGGCGCCTGCGGCGACGGTGAGCTTCTGGAGTCCCAGCGCTGACAACTTCATTCGGTCACCTCCGGTGACGGGCGGGCAAAGAGGACGTAGAGCAGGTAGAACGCGGGAAGCACGGCGATAAGAACAAGCCCACCGGCCACCGCCAGGGCGGTCAGTGCCGGAGCGGTGGCGGCCGCGGTGTCGATCGTCAGGCGGGTTCCGATCAGATGGGGTGACTGGGCGATGAACCAGCCCCACATCAGCGCTCCCCCGGCCAACAGGGTGGCGCCGCGGGCCGTCGAATACCGCCGGCGCGCCAACGAAATGACCGAGGCGACGGTAGCGAGCAGCCCAATCACCACGAGCGCCAACCCGGCGGTGGTCAGTCGATGCCACACCGAGGGCGCCTTCCACGCGGCGACCAGCAGAGCGAGCACGCTGAAGCCGAGCAGGGCCGTTCCGGTCTGCAGACCTCGGCGCCGGAAACCATCGACCAACCGCATCTCTCCGGCGCGCTCGAGACGGCTCGTCATGAAGACAGCCCCCAGATGCGCGCAGAGCGCCACCGCCAGGAGACCCACCATCCCGGCGAATAGTCCCGTCCACGGTACCGACAAAGGCGTGCCGCCAGCCGGGGCGGCGGAGGCAGTACGGGCGGCACTGGAGACCTGCGCCACGGCAGCGGCGGAGGCGCCGAACAGGAGCGGCGCGATGACACTGGCGGCGCCGAAAGCGCGCCCCAGCAGTCGGTCGGCGCGCTCGAGCCCGGCTGCTCCGCTGAGGACTCCGAAGGCGACTCCGCGGACGACGAGTGCCATCAGGACCAGGGTGAACGGAGCCAGGAGGACCCTGCCCAGTGCGGCGAAGGCAGCGGGAAATGCCGAGAACAGGATCGTGATGCAGAAGATCAGCCAGACGTGATTGGCCTCCCACAAGGGTCCGATCGTGCGAGTCAGCGACCCCTGCTGATGCGGCCTTCCGGTGAAGGTCAGGTGGAGGATCCCGGCGCCGAAGTCCGCCCCGGCAAGGAGCGCATAGGCGGTGAGGGCGAGACCGAGTCCGATCGCGATGAAGTCGGACAGCCTCATGTCAGGCCACACTCAGCGCCGGCGCGTGGCCGTGGTCGGGAGTGCCGGTCGTGATCCGGCGAACCCCCCAGACGGTGACCAGGCTCAGGCCGAGATACAGGATGGTGAACCCAGCAAACGTGGCCCCCAGACCTGATGCCGTGGTGATGGCGCTGGCGGTCCGGAACACGCCGTAGACGACCCATGGCTGACGTCCGAGTTCGCTCACCAGCCAGCCGAGCTCGTTGGCCAAGAAGGCCAAGGGGCCTGCTGCCGCTAATGCCAGCAGCGTGTACCGATCCTCCGGGGCGGGCCCATTCCGGCGGCGGCGTAGCCAATACCAGAGGCTGAGGACGACAAGGCCGGTGCCGATGCCGACCATCCCGATGAACGACAACCGTGTCCATCCGGCCAGCGGGGTCCGATCGACCTTCGGAAAGGTGTCGAGGCCACGGACGGGTGCATTGGGGCGGTCGTAGGCGAGCAGACTCAGCAGGTTGGGAACCTTGACGTTGAACACCGTGGTGGCGTGGCCGGGAAGCGGGATCCCGCCGACGTTCAGCCCGGCACCACTCTCGGTATGCGACACGCCCTCGATCGCGGCAAGCGTCGCGGGCTGGTGCTGGGCGACGGTTCGACCGAGGAGGTCCCCGACCCCGAGCTGAAGGGGCGCGATGATCGCCGCCATCGCCAGCGAAACTGTGATCGCCTTGCGGTGATAGGCATCTCGCCGGCCACGCAGCATCCCGACCGCGTATACCGCTGCCACCCCGAAGGTTGTCGCCAGGTAAGCACCGAGGACCATGTGCGTGGTCTCGGTCGCCCAGGCCGGATTGAACATCGCGGCGAGCACGTTCACATGGGTCACGCGTCCATGACTGAGCTGGAAGCCGCGGGGTACGTTCATCCACGCGTTGGCGGTGACGATGAAGAACGCCGACGCCGCGGCTGACAGGGCGATGGGGAATCCGGCCAGCCAATGCGCCCTCGGGGAGAGACGGTTCCAGCCGTACAGATAGATGCCGACAAAGATCGCCTCGATGAAGAACGCCGCACCCTCGAGAGAGAACGGGAGGCCGATGATCCCGCCGGCAAACGCCATGAACCGCGGCCACAGGAGCCCCAGTTCGAAGCTGATGATCGTGCCGGAGGCGGCGCCCACCGCGAACAACAGGGCGAACACCTTGGACCAGCGTCGGGCGAGCGCGCGCCAGACCGGATCGCCGGTGCGAAGATGCATCCCCTCGGCGGTCAGCATCATCAGTGGCAGCCCGACACCGAGAACCGCGAAAAACAGGTGAAAGCTCAGTGAGGTGCCCATCTGGCCACGACCGGCGGTGAGATGGCTGATGACGGCGAATCCGGGCGAGCTCATCAGCGCTGCGCTCCGACCAGGTGTGTCAGCACAGGTGTGTATGTGGTGGACGGGCCGCCGGATCCGCGTCGTGGTCTGCCGGCGGGCACGGCCGAGTCGGTGAGGGGCTTGACGCAAGCGCGTCGCATCTGAGAGTTCTCCAATCGCCTGGGCATGAGCTCGAGTGGTGGAATCGATGAGGGACCCGATCCACGACACAGCGTAGCAGAAGGAGCGCCGTCCTACTACATAGCCTCGGAGATTGTGTCGGACCGGCCGCGCGCTCCCGTCCTCCGGGGGAGGCGGCCGGGGATCCCCGCGGGTCAGAGAGCACCAGTCAGGAGCTGCCTACGGCCGCGGCCGCGGGCCGGGGCCACCGCCGCGGGCAGGGGCCCACCGCCGCGGGGAGGGGCCCACCGCCGCGGGCAGGACCCGCTCGCTTAGGACTTGCGGGCGAGGCGCTGGAGAGCTCGGCGGCGGGCGGGGTCCAAGCCGGCCATCTGCTCGGCGAAGTGGCTGAGCGCCATGTCGCCATACGTCTCGACCAGCTCCTGCACCTGAGCGCGCGCCCGCAGCGCCATGTACTCCTCGCGGGTGTGGCTGGGGGTGTAGAAGTCGGTCTTGCCCTCGCGACGACGTACGAGGAGGCCCTTCGTGTGCAGGCGGGCCATGATCGTCATGTACGTCGTATAAGCGCGCCTCTTGCTGGTCACTCGGTTCAGCGCGTCCATCAGCGTTCGCACCGGTGCCTCACCGGAGTTCCACAGCTCCTCCATGACCTCCGCCTCCAGCTCGTGCAGCGGCGGAGGAACGGTCGGAGGTGGCATCTTCTTGGCTCTCGGAGCCAGCATCTACTACGAACTGTAGCAAGCGACCGGCGGAGGCCGTTGTCTCGGCGCCGCACTCGACGGGCGGCGCCGTGATCCACCGGAGCAGCGCTGGCCTTGCCACGGCGTCACGCCGTGGCAAGGCTCCCGGTCGCTCGTCGTGCTACTCAGTAGCCGTAGCCGGGCGTCGTGGCGGGCGGGGCGGCCTGTGCCGCGGCGGGCGCCTTCAAGACGGCGTTGCCGGTGGGGCCCAGGACGTACCACAGCGCGCCGAACTGGTTCAGGCCCTGTCCGCGGGTGCTGCCCGGCTTGCTGTCGCCGACGTAGTAATAGAGAGGATGGCCGTTGTAGGTGACCTGCCGGACGCCGCGCGGGCTGGTGGTCGTCCCCAGCTTCGACATCTGTAGCCCGTTGGCAGCCGTCACGGGGCCGGCGGCGGCGAAACGTGGCCAGACAGAGAGCCCGGCGCTGGACAGCCTGCTCACATTGCGTCTGTCACCCTCGAACAGGTAGAGGGTGCGGCCTTTGGCGTCGACGAGGGTCTTACCCAGTGACGTGCTGCGAACGCTGACGGCCGACGCTGCAGTAACGCCCTGCGACGGGCGAGTCCTGGCGGTGCCGCCACCGACGGCGAAGACGATCACGGCGATGCCGGCGATGACAACAGCGAGGCCGACCGAGGTGAAACGCTTGACGTTCATGGAATATGCTCCTTGTTGATGAAACGTGTCATACGACTGCGGTGCGCCAGTTGAAGGGTCGTGTGGCGCGGTGGTCTTAATGGAAGACACTGCCGCGGGCCATTCCTTCCCTCATCTACGACTTAATGTAGTTGGCGCGAGATTCGAGCGGCCGACGCCCCAGGTGCGGCGGGGGCCGCAGCGGGTGCAGCCGGCTCGGCCACACGGCGGAGGCCGCGCAGCATCGCGGCGAAGATCGCGCGGTGCACGGGGTAGAGCAGATACCAGTAGGCGAGCCCGACATATCCCGCAGGCTCGAACATCGTGGTCAGCCTGAGTGAGGCGCGATGAGCGCCGGCGTCTACGTCGAACTGCAGCCACAGGCGTCCGGGTAGCTTCATCTCGGCGGCGAGCAGGAGCCGACGGCCGGACTCGACGCGCTCGACGCGCCAGAAGTCGATGGTGTCGCCGACGCACAGCTCGTGCGGATCACGCCGCCCTTGTCTCATCCCGTCGCCGCCCCGCAGCCGGTCCAGCGAGCCGCGCAATCGCCAGAACCAGTTCGCCGCATACCAGCCGTTGTTGCCGCCGATGCTCTGGATGGGCGCGAACACCTCGTGCGGGTGCCCCTGCACATGCTCAAGGTCAGAGGAGACCAGGCGTCGGTTCACTGGGGTTCCGCCCCAGCGTGAAGTGGGAGGGAGCGCATCGCTCCAAGACATCTCCGCGAACTCGTGGTCCTCCGCGGTCAGCGCCCGTTCGATCGCCGCCGCCAGACCCCGGGGCTGAATCGGGAACGCATCACGGGCGCCGGAATCACTCACGACGGTCGCATGGCGCAGGCTCTCCGCCATGGCGCCGGCGACGCGCCCGTGGAGGGGTGTCAGCGCCTGCAACATGACGCGTGCGGCGCGCATGGCCTGTCCGGGCAGCGGCACGACGCGCCGGCGGAGCTTGCGCTGGCGAGCGTATTCACGCATCACATCGGCGTAGGTGACCTGGTCAGCGCCCCCAATTTCGAAGATCGCACTACGCTGGGAGCGATTCGCGGCCGCCACGAGATACTCGACCAGATCCTCGATGCCGATCGGCTGGGCGGCGGTCTCCAGTGCCCTCGGCGCCGGAATTACCGGGAGCCGATCTACGACCGCTCGGACGGTCTCGAACGAGGCGCTGCCCGCGCCGATCACGATTGAGGCCCGCAGTTCTGTCGTCACGACCCCGGAGCTACGCAGGATGCTGCCCACCTCGTGCCGGCTGGCGAGGTGCGCGGACAGACCGCGGCCGGACCCGAGGCCGCCGAGATAGACGATGTGGCCCACCCCGGCCGACCGCGCGGCGGTGGCGAAGTTGCTCGCCGCCTGCCGATCGACATCGGCGAAGTTGGCGGCACTGTCCATGGAATGTACGAGGTAGTAGGCAACTCGCACGCCTCTCATCGCCCGGTCGAGAGACTCGGGCGCCAGGAGATCTCCAGAGACGATCTCGGTCGTGGGGGCCACTCGTCCCAGGAGGCGGTCCGGCCGGCGGGCGAGGCAGCGCACCTGACGGCCGTCGCGTTCGAGGCGACTCACCAGGCGGGCGCCGACATAGCCGGTGGCGCCGGTGACAAGGATGGGTTCAGTGGCCACGATCCGGACCGCGGGAGCTCTGAGAACGTAGGCGATCAGTCCGGCCACTAGGCCATAGAAGACGACATCCTCCGTCAGCGCGAATCCGAGCCATTGGATCGACGCGATGCGCAGCTCGGCTCTCCCGCTGCCGGTTGACGGACTTGATGACCCCTTTGAAGATCAATCCGATGCCAGTGCCGGCACCGACTACGCCGGGGCCGCCACGGAGGCCGAGCGACTTCAGGCTCGGCTGCCCCGCATCGGGGAGAGAAGATGGGACTGCTGAGAGTGCGACTGGGTGGGTGAACAGTGCGGAACTCCTTGGCATCTACGATGCAGCGTAGCAGATAGCGCGGCTATCTACGATGCTGCGTCGGACCGCCCTTTGGTTCGCGGCGCGACAGTCAGCGGATCCGGCGGATCACGCTAAGGATCGAGACGGAAGAACCGAGGCTCGCCAGCGCGGGCTGGTGGCGTCCAGGGGTCGGCGATGGGCGGCGACCGCGTCCGCGTCCTCGCCCGCTTCCGCCGTGTCACAGTCGGAGTCTCTGAGCGATGCTCTGGGCGCTCCAAGCCAAGGTCCCGTGTGCCCCCGGGAGTGCAGTCAGATCGGGCCGGGACGGGTCGCCCCGTAGTTCGGTCTCCAGTTCCGTGATCTGCTCCAGGACGCTCCGGTAGGTGGTTGCGGCCCGTTCCTCACGGTCCAGCGCCCCAACGTAGACGCCGAAGGCGGCGTCTCTCTGGCAGCGGCCGCACGTGCTCACCCGGCCATATGCCCGCGTCACCGCGGAGCACTCCGTCCGCCAGGCGATGTAGGCGGCGATGAGCCGATCGGCGAGGGCGATGAGATCGACCGCTGAGGACTTGAGCGCGACGGGCTGCATGCCCCAATACTACTACACACCATCGTAGACAGGGCGCAGCCAAGGCCGTACCACCGCTCCCGGGAAGGAGGCGCACGGGTCGCGTCGGTCTGGACGACAACTACTACTATGGGCTATAGTAGGTGATCTGTGGGGCACCGCTGCGGGCGCGTCGCCCTCAGGGCACGAACGGGCGCGTGGGCGGCACCGTGCCGATCGCCGACCCCCGCAGGCCAACCGCCAGCGCCCAGTCAAACGATCAGCTGGCGGGCGCGCTGACGGGGAGGGGCACCTCCCGCCCCTGATCGGCCACGGTGCGCCGGGCGACGCACGGCGGCCGCCTTCCCCGCAGCGATCACGATCCGGCATTGGTCAGGGGCGGGGGTATGGGGCGAGCGACCGCGCGCCGGCTTCAGCGGAGGTGGCGGCTTGCAGCGTCGGCCTCGCCGGCGAGCTCGTGAATGGTCCGGAAGAACTTCGATGACTGGCCCTGGAACAGCCGATCGGCAGTGAAGCTGACGATCGTCGCCACCGCCCCGCCTTCGCGGTCTGAGGTGGGCCGGACGATCGAACATTGTGGCAGGTCCTTGTCCAGGAACGCGCACGGCTCGGGCAGGATCAGGTTGGTCTGGTTGAGCTCGCCGCCCTTGGCGTTGAGATCGGGGAACGTCACCCGCGTCTGTGGATCGGTGATCCCCGCCAGAGGCTGGGCGACCGCGTTGCCCGCCTTGTCGTGCCAGAGCGAGAAGTGATTGGTCTCGACCCCTCCGATTGAGACGATGATCCGCAGGACCTCCAGGCTCGTCGCCTTGAGCGCCATGACGCTGTAGAGGCTCGATCCGCCCTGCTCGATGTAGGCGAAGTGGAACCCGGCCGCGTTGGCGATCGCCTGCATTCGGGCCTCCTGCGGACCCGCGGGCGGGACCGGAGCGGGCAGATCAGGCGGCGTGTCGCTGTCGCTGAGCGGGATCGCCGGCTGGCGACGGATGTCGACTGCCTGCGGGAAGTGCGCGCCCAGATCGGGGTTCTGTCCGCTGCGGTAGCGCACGTACCAGCTGGTGTCCACGTTCAGGGACTGGAGATTGGTCAGGCGGCCCACCTGCCGAGCACCTCTGGCCCTGCTGCTGGGCAGCGTTCGGAACTCGTCGAGATTGACCGGCCTGGCGCCCTTTGATCGCAGATAGGCGTTCAGGAACCTGGCATGGCTGACCTCGTCGTCGGTGTTGTCAGAGATGTACTGAGGCATGTCACCGTCAAGGTTGGACAGCGCCGCCATGTACGCAGGGTTGCCGCCGTCGACGCCTCCCAACTCGTTGTACTGCTGCCACAGGTCGGTCTCGATCAACTCGACCGCGGCGAGCAAGCGCAGGATCGCCGCATCGCCGCCACTGATCGACGTCGACGCCGATGCCGTTCCAGCGAGGAGCGCTCCGCCGGGTACGGTTGCCGCGGCCGCCGCCCCGACGCCCGCCGCTCCGATGCCCCGCAGGAACGATCGGCGGCCGACGACCCGCCGCCACTGCTCGCGGACTTCGTCGTCGACCGACGACGGCTGTGTGTCGACTGGCTGGTTGCTCATCGTATGTGCCTTTCGGTATGTGAGTGCTGAGAGCACGGCGCAAGAAGGGCGGCGGCCTGCCCGAGCGGCGTCGCTCGGGCAGGTCCGCGGGGGGCGACTAGTCCTACTATTCATGGTAGGACTACCGCGAATAGTAGTAGCTGGTCCCTCGACATGCAACCTCCGGGCCGTGCGAGCGGCGTGCCAAGGCTGCAGCCTGCCCGAGGATGATCTCTCGGACAGGCGCGGGGGAGGGCGTCACCGGATGACGGCCTTAGAACGTGTGGTGGTCGTCGCGTCCGTCGTGACGATGGCCACGGTCCTCATCCTGGCCGAAGGCGTGGTCAAACACGAAGTCGGCCACCTGACCGCCGAGCGTCCGTCCGGCGTTTTCGTCGAAGCGAAAGTGCTGACCGGCGAAGATCCGGCTCGCGAACGCCTCGTCGGAGGCAGCCGAGAAGCTGGTGAAGCTCCGGGTGATACCGGTCGCCGCGTTGGAAAGCGAGAACGAGAGCACATCGGTGCCGAAGAAGTCCTCGAGCACGGCCGCGGCGGCCTGACTGAACTCCGCATGGGCGCCGGGGTACCCGGGGTCGTTGGCCGTGTTGCTGAACGGGACCCAGCCGGGAACCGCGACGGTGTCAGGATTGCCCTGGTCGGTCGCGGTGATTGCCGTGATCGGTCGCCAGCGGTGGTAGGTGTACTTCGCGTCGTAGAGGGCGATCGCGCTGTCGGCGAGTGTCGTGTCGAGCACGGCGAACATGCGGGCGTTCTGGGCGAGGCTGTTGCCGAAGCTGAGCCCGGCCTGGTCGGCCACCTGGTTCCAGACGACCCATACGGGCGCCGCGCCCCAGAACTTTGCGATCGCCGTCTCGTCGGGCGTGCGCGTCGTGCTGTTGATCTCACCGAGGGTCCGGACCTCGTTGAAGTCCTGGGCGTATCGCGGGCTGCTGAGCGCTGGGGCCGCTGCGGGGCGGAACTGGCTCGGGCTCTGAAGCACGAACGGTGTCACGTGCCCCGTCTGGGTGAATCCGGCCGGTGCGAAGGCCGGCGGGGTGAGCTGGTACTCGCCCGGCCCGGCGAGAGGAGTGAATACCGGTGGAGTGGCCGCGGCACCGTCGGCGGCGCGTGCGGTGAGGACGGCATTGGCGACGGAGTCGCCGAAGCGGAGGCCCTCCTGCACCTCTTTCCCCGTGCCGATCTGCGCCAGGGAGGTCTGAAAGAACGCGTCGATGGTCGGCTGCTGACTGGGGAGAAGAGCATCAAGCGCGGTGCGGGCCGCTGCCGCGGCGGCGGCGTCCGGGGACGCGTGCCGAGGGCCCCGGACGTCGATCAGGGACGGTTGACCGCCCCCGAGGATTCCATTCACGGCGTCATAGACCGCGATCTGGGTCAGCGCCTCCGTCCTTGTCGGGTGAATCGAGGCGGGCTGGGCGCCCGGCGCAACGAGCACCTTCTGTAGTTCCTCGTTCCACTGGATCGCCTGGTCGGGCTGGCCCGACGCGACGCGGGCGTGGGTGGGATGGTGCCGGTGTCGGGGTGTGCGGGCCGAGGCGACTGCCGCTCCAGCGAGACTCATGATGATGGTCGCAAGGACCGCGAGGCGCTTGAACAAGAGGACTCCAATCGAGTTGGGGAGGATCTACTAGGACATGTAAGACTACAGGCAATAGTAGATCGTGCGCGCCCAACCTGCAAGTCGGCAACGCACGACCCTCGTCGCGGCGGGCGCGGGGCGGCGTCCACTTAGCGTGCAGCCCAGCCCAACAGTCCGCGGCGCGCCCTGGCGCCCCCGGCGATCGGCACCCGATCCGGGGCCGATAAGTCGCGCCAGCAGCCCACCCGCGATCGCGGCAGCCCGGCCCAGCCCGGCGCAGCCCGGTCCTGGACATTGACGCCCTCGTCCCCTAGCCGGACTCGGAGACCAGCGTCCCCTCCTGGCCGGAGCGGGGCTCCAGCACCCCCTTGAGGACGTCAGCTGCAGGGGCTTGCGCTGCTTGCTACAGTTCGTCGTAGATGCCAACGCGCCAACGGAAGACACCACAGTCCGAGTTTGCGCCTCCGCCGCTGCACGAGCTGGAGGCCGAGGTCATGGAAGAGCTCTGGCGCTCGGGAGAGGCGCCGGTGCGAGCGGTCATGGAGTCCCTCAACCGGCGCACGAGCAAGAAGCGCGCCTACACCACCTATATGACGATCATGGCTCGGCTGCACAGGAAGGGCCTGCTTCTCCGCCGGCGGGAGGGCAAAACCGACTTCTACGCGCCGATCCTGGATCGTGAGGCATACATGGCGCAGCGCGCCAGACTCCAGGTCCAGGAGCTTGTCGAGCAGTACGGGGATGTCGCGCTCAGCAACTTCGCCGAGCATATGGCGGGCCTTGACCCCGCACGACGACGAGCCTTGCAACGCTTGGCCCGTAAGTCCTGAGCTCGGCCGCGCCGAGCATCCGGATTCGCGCGGCACGAGGGTCATGGAAGCGGCCAGCCTTCGGCCAGAGCCGACTGCCAGAGCGCATGCGGCATCATTAGGAAGCTGTACCGCCGGGACCCGCTGATGGCGGCACGCGCTCGAGCGTTGCGGGAACCTGTGTCTGTTCTGCAGACACAGCGACGCATGTGGTGGTTGCCGGCACGGGGCGATCACGCGGATAAGGTGCGATCGATGATCGCATCGCCTCTTTGCATCTCATCCTTGGCAGATGTCTCACCGGCGTCCCGGGCTACTGGCTGACCCGGGGCCTGCGCGCGGGCTCCTGTGGCTATCGGGGGCCCGGCTGTTTGACGGCCGCAAGGTCCGTGACGCGGCCGGCGTGCTGGTCAGTAATGGGCGGATCGAAAGGGTTGGGTCGGCGAGCGATGCGGTGCCAGACGGGACACCGACGATCGACGTGGCCGGGCGGACGCTGATGCCGGGGCTCATCGACGCGCACGTTCATCTGAAGGCCCCGCCGCTTGAGCCGCTGCCCGGCGCGGAGCCGCTGTGGCCCCAGACCCCGATCTTGTTCGTGGCCTCCGCGCTTACTCGGCTGCTGCGGATGGGCTTCACCACCGTGCGCGACGTCGGCTCCTACGGCGATGAGGTCGTCGCTGCGCGCCAGGCCATGCGGTACGGCGCGTTTGAGGGCCCGCGGGTGCTGACCTGCGGTCAGATCGTGTCCTCCACCGCTCCAGGGCATCGGTTCTTTGCCGGCATGTACCGGGAGGCCGACGGCGTGGATGACATCCGCCGCGCGGTGCGCGAGCAGGTGCGCAAAGGGGCCGACTTCATCAAGGTGATGAGCACGGGCGCTCGCTCGGTCGAGCTCGAGGATCCCGATCCGGCCCAGCTCACAGTTGAGGAGGTCGGCGCGCTGGTCGACGAAGCCCACCGGCTGGGATATCGCACCGCGGCCCACGCCGAGGGACTGGCTGGGACAGAGATTTCGATCCGCGCCGGGATCGACACTATTGAGCACGGCATGTACCTCAACCAGCGCCCCGACCTGCTCGCGGCGATGGCCGACGCAGATCAGGTGCTGGTGCCGACGCTGTCGTGCTTTTACGGCGTCGCCGGCGCTGACGCCAACCGCACGAGTGAGGATGAGGCGGCCCGCTCAGAGTGCTGGCTGCCGCTTCTCGCTGATCTTGCCGAGCACAACCTCGACCAGGCCGGCCTTACGCTACAGGCCGCTCGCGACGCCGGCGTGAGGATCGCCATGGGCTATGACTGGTCACCCCTCGGCACCAACGCGCTCGAGCTCGTGCGGATGGTGCGCCACGGGCTGACCCCGCTGCAAGCCTTGACCGCCGCGACCGCCGGCGGCGCCCACGCCCTCGGCCTCGACGACCAAGTCGGGACCATCGAGCCGGGCAAGCTCGCCGACATGGTGGTCATCGACGGCGACCCCCTGCAGCAGCCCGAGCTGCTGATGGACGCGGCACGCATCTGGCTCGTGCTCCAGCTCGGCGAACCGGTAGCTGGGGCAGCAATGGAGCGCCACCCCACCCTTACGGACCCTTAGCCGCGCGCGCTAACAGAAGCGACAACACCATCCGGTCGGGTTGCGCCTGGAGGCTCCGGGCGTTTCGGTGACAGATCGCGACTGGGACAGCGCAGTCGTCAGGTTGGCTGCCTCGGATGTAGTGCGCGACACGGGTGGGAGCGTCCCGGTATCGCGCAAGCCCGCGTGTTCGAGGACATTTCGCCTCCAACGATCGACGCTCCGCGCCGGCTCAGATCATTGCCGAGTCAGGAACAACGGTTCGCGATCGTGGCCGGCGGTGCGAGGAGGTGTTCACGCGTAGGGATCTGGCCCGCTCGTACGGTCAGATCCCTGGGCCTGGCGGGGTTGTGGCGCCCGCGCTTGCGCTGTTGTGGTCGCTAGCCGTGGTTGCGCTGCGCGGTGTGGAGTTGGATCTCGCTGAGCACCGACCCCGCGAGGTTGCAGAGGATCTCGACCTGCTCAGTCGTCCAGTGTCTGGGTTGGTAGTCGATTGCGCACAGTGTGCCGAGCACGTGTCCGTTCGGGCTGATCAGTGGTGCGCCGGCGTAGGCGATCACTCCGAGGTCGCCGATCGCGGGGTTGTTCCGCAGCACGGGGTGCTCGCGGGCATCGGAAACAACGAGCGGTCGACGCGATTCGACGACGTGCTGGCAGAAGGAGTGCGAGAGCGGAGTCTGGCGTTGCGCGGCCCACGGCTGCCGCAGTCCAAGGCAGCTCTTGAAGAACTGCCGGTCACTGGCGACCAGCGACACGAGGGCGACCGGTACGTTGAGAACGCTCGACGTGAGCCGAGTGAGGCGATCAAAGCTCTCCTCGGGAGGACTGTCGAGCAGCATCGAGCGGTGCAGTTCGCGCAGACGCTCGGGTGCGTGCACCGCGCTCGACTTGCCGTCACTCCGTTGCCGGCGGGCGGCGCGCTCGGCGATCGCCTCGATGGACTGCTCGGACTCTGCGTCTCCGCGCCGGCCCGCGAGAAACGCGAGTCGGACGATCGTTGCGTCCCTGACGAATTGGGCAGCGCTGATCCCCTGCATCGTGGACTCCTTGTCCAGTAACGCCCAGAGGTCTTCGCTGAACCGGACGGTAGT
>DASXJW010000154.1:0-2968 GCA_036497165.1 Solirubrobacteraceae bacterium | reverse complement strand
CCGGTACGCGCGCGGCGTCAGCCAGACTCCGGTATGGGTCACGGGGGAGGCGCTGATGGCGATGGCGGGCAAGCCCCTGCCGGTCACCGCGCCACCCGCGGCCGCTCCGCCTCGGCCCCCGAGCGCGCGCCCGGCGGCGCGCCCCGCCCGAGCCCGGCCGTCCCCGCCATCGCGCTCGGCCAAGCGTGCACCTCGTCACACACGCGCGCGGTCCCAGCGGGTGACGGTGCCGCGCGGCGGGTCGGCCGCCCTTATACACAGAAATAAGGTGTTAGCTGGGGATTTCGCAGGCGCCGTCGGCGTGGTGACCGCGCTCATCCTCGCGCCCGTGGGGCTGGGCTGAGCCACCGCCGCGACCGGCCCGGGCTTCCTCCGGACGCGGCAAACGGTACTCTGCACCGCCCGCATGCGGATCGGAGTCCCGAAGGAGACAACTGACGGTGAGCGCCGGGTCGCCCTGGTGCCCGAGGTCGTGACCAAGCTCACGCGCGGCGGCGGCGACGACGCGTCGCCTCCGGTCGTGCTCGTGCAGCGCGGCGCCGGCTCGGGCGCCCTCATCCCCGACGAGGCCTACGCCGAGGCTGGCGCGGAGCTGGTGGACGAGCCGCCCTTCGACGCCGACGTGGTCGTCAAGGTGGCGGCTCCCAACGCTGAGGAGATCGCGCAGCTGGGCTCGGAGACGGTGCTCATCGCCTTTCTGGGGCCGCTGACCAACGGCGAGGGTGTGAGCGCGATCGCGCACAGCGGCGCGACGGCGTTCGCGCTGGAGGCGGTGCCGCGGATCAGCCGCGCGCAGTCGATGGACGCGCTGTCCTCGCAGGCCAACATCGCCGGGTACCGGTCGGCGCTGATCGGCGCCCAGGAGCTGGGACGGTTCTACCCGATGCTGATGACGGCGGCGGGCACGATCCGGCCCGCGACCGTGCTGGTGCTGGGCGCCGGGGTCGCCGGACTGCAGGCCATCGCCACCGCGCGGCGGCTCGGGGCGGTGGTGCAGGGCTTTGACGTGCGCGCGGCGGTCAAGGAGCAGGTCGAGTCGCTGGGCGCGAAGTTCCTCGAGTTCGATCTCGGCGGCGACCTTGAGGGCGCCGGGGGCTATGCCAAGGAGCTGACGGCGGAGCAGCAGGCGCGCCAGCAGGAGCTGATGGCCGAGGCCATCGGCAAGGTCGACGTCGTCATCACCACCGCGCTGGTGCCGGGGCGGCGCGCGCCGATCCTCGTCACCGAGGAGGCGGTGAGGCTGATGAAGCCGGGCTCGGTGATCGTCGATCTCGCCGGCGAGGCCGGTGGCAACTGCGAGCTGTCTGAGCCAGGCGCGTCGATCATCCGTCACGACGTCAAGATCCTGGCGCCGCTCAACGTCCCCAGCACCATGGCCGAGCACGCCTCGCAGCTGTACGCGCGCAACATCCAGGCGCTGCTGGGTCTGATGATCGACGCATCGGGGGAGCTGTCGCTCGACTTCTCAGACGAGGTCATCGCCGGCGCATGCATCACGCGCGGCGGCGAGATCGTGCACGAGGGCGCGAAGGCCGCGGCGGCCTCCGCCGGCTAAGGAGACCCATCATGGGCAACACATTCGTCATTGACCTTTCGGTGCTGGTGCTGGCCGGGTTTGTCGGCTACGCCGTCATCTCCAAGGTCCCCAACACCCTGCACACGCCGTTGATGTCGGGCACCAACGCGATTCACGGCGTCATCGTGCTCGGTGGGCTTTTGCTCATGCACGTGGCCAGCGGCTGGCTGGAGCACGTGCTGCTGGTCGTCGCCGTCGCCTTTGGCACGATCAACGTCATCGGCGGCTTTCTGGTCACTGACCGGATGCTGGAGATGTTCAAGGCCAAGGACCCGCCGAGCGCGGAGGAGACAGCGGCGGCGCTGGAGGAGGACACCCGGTGATGGCGGCGGGCACGGTCTTCTTTCAGACCTCCTACTTCATCGATGCGGCCTACATCGTCGCGTTCTCGCTGTTGATCTACGGCATGACGGGGTTGACGGGGCCGCGGACGGCCGTGCGCGGCAACCAGATCGCCGCGGTCGGTATGGCCGTGGCCGTGGTGGCGACGCTCTTGACGCCGGGGGTGTGGGACGGGACGAGCACGGTCATCCTGATCATCGTCGGCGTGGTCATCGGCACGGCGATCGGCATCCCCGCGGCTTTGCGGGTGCGCATGACGGCCATGCCGCAGATGGTGGCCATCTTCAACGGCGTGGGTGGCGGCGCCGTGGCGCTGATCGCCTGGGTCGAGTTTCGCCATCACTTCGCCCCGGGCTTCTTCCCGCTGCGCACCGAGATCTTCGAGCTGTTCGGCGCGATCGTCGGCTCGATCTCGTTTTGGGGGTCGAACATCGCCTTCGGCAAGCTGCAGGAGATCCTGCCCGGCCGTCCGATCAAGCTGCCGGGGGCCAGTCAGGCCATCCTCAACCTGGCGTTGTTCGCGATCGCGGTGATCAGCGCGATCGTGCTGTGTGCCGGCTCGCACTCGCAGGCGCTGTTCGTGGTGGGCATCCTCGTCGTCTCCGCGATCCTGGGCAACATGGTCGTCCTGCCCATCGGCGGGGCCGATATGCCGGTGGTGATCTCACTGCTCAACGCGTTCACCGGTCTGTCGGCGGCGGCGACCGGCGTCGCGCTGAACAACACCGTGATGATCGTCGCGGGGATGATCGTGGGGGCCTCGGGCACCATCCTCACCAACCTCATGGCCAAGGCGATGAACCGGTCGGTCCCGGCGATCGTGGCCGGTGGTTTCGGCGGGGCCGTGGCCGCACCGGCCGGCGCGGCCGGGGACCTGGAGGGCCGGACGGTGCGGTCGACCTCGGCGCCGGACGTCGCCATCCAGCTGGCCTATGCCCGCCAGGTGGTCATCGCCCCCGGGTACGGGATGGCCGTCGCCCAGGCCCAGCACGCGGTGCGCGAGCTCGAGCGCGCGCTCGAGGCCAAGGGCGTGACGGTCAAGTACGCCAT
>DASXJW010000153.1:0-40901 GCA_036497165.1 Solirubrobacteraceae bacterium | reverse complement strand
CCCGGCGTCACCTACCGGCCGCTGAGCGGCGCGCCCGACACCGAGCTCGTGGCCCTGACCCGCGCCGGCGAGGCCTCGCCGCTGGCCGAGGCGTTCGTCGCCGATGCCCGCGCGGTGGCCTAGGACTCTGCCCCAATCGGTAGGGTGCGGGCGATGGCCGGCCGTGAGCGCCTCGATCAATGCTGGAAGGAGGGACGGCCCGCCTTCGGGTTGTGGGGCTCGATCGCCTCGCCGCTCACCGCCGAACTGGCGGCGGCCGCGGGCTTTGACTACGTGTGCGTCGACCTGCAGCACGGCAGCGCCGACGAGGACCGGATGGTCTCGATGTTCGAGGCGATCGAAGCGCGAGGGGCGGCGCCCCTGGCGCGGGTGACCTACAACGAGCCGTGGATGATCAACCGCGTGCTCGACCTCGGCGCCGCGGGGGTGATCGTGCCGCTGGTCAGCACCGCCGAGGAGGCGCGGCGGGCGGTGAGCGCCTGCCGGTACCCGCCGCACGGCGTGCGCTCCTATGGACCCCTGCGCGCGGCGCTCACCGTCGGCTCCTCTGACCCCGAGCGGCTGGCCGCGGGCGCGCTGTGCTTCGTCATGATCGAGACCCGCGAGGGCCTGGACAACGTCGAGGACATCGCCGCCACCCGCGGGCTCGACGGCATCTACATCGGCCCCTCGGATTTGTCGCTCGGGCTGGGCCGCGAGCCGGGCCACGGCGGCGACGTCCTCGAGCGGGCCATCACGCGCATCCGGGAGGCGTGCGCGGCGACCGGCGTGATCCCCGGCATGCACTGCAACGGCGGCGGCGCCGAGGCCAGCCGGCGCGCGGCCGCCGGCTTTGAGCTGGTCACGGTGGGCGTTGACGCAGCGCTGTTCCGCGAGCGGATCGCGGCCGAGCTGAGCGCGGCCCGCGCCGGCTAACTCGCGGCCTGCAGACGCGGCGCGCCGCTGCCGCGCGCCTCGATCTGCTCGAGCTTGGCGAGCAGATTCTGGGCCATGCGGATCGAGGCGGCGTCGATGAGCCGGCCGTCGAGCGAGACGGCGCCCTTGCCCTGCGCGGCCGCCTCCTCCATCGCCGCGATGATGCGCCGCGTGCGCTCGGCGACGTCCCGGCTGGGCGTGAAGACGTCGTTGGCCAGCGCGACCTGGCTGGGGTGGATCGCCCACTTGCCCTCGTAGCCGAGCACGGCGGCCCGGCGCGCCGAGGCGACGTAGCCTTCGGGATCGGTGAAGTCGCCGAAGGGCCCGTCGATGGGGCGCAGCCCGTAGGCGCGGCAGACGACCGCGATGCGCGAGAGCGCGTAATGCCACTGGTCGCCGAGATGGCGCTCGCGCTCCTGCCCGACGAAGAGGACCTCATCGGGGTCGGCGAGCATCGCGTAGTCGGGATTGGTGCCGCCGATCGACGTCGTGTGGCTCTGCAGCGACGCCGCATAGTCGGCCACGCCGAAGACCATCGCCTCCATCCGCTCCGGGCAGGCGGCGGCGACCTCCTCGCACTTGACCATTCCCATCGCGGTCTCGATGAGCACGCAGATGGCGATCCGGCGCTCGAGCCCCATCGCCTCCTCGATCTGGCTCAGCAATGTCGCCACCAGGTGCACGTCGCCCGCGCCCGACACCTTGGGGATCATGATCGAGTCCAGGTGGCGGCCCGCCTGCTCCACGACATCGACGATGTCGCGGTAGCAGTAGTGGGTGTCCAGGCCGTTGATGCGCAGCGACACCGAGCAGCCGCTCCAGTCCAGCTCGTTGAGCGCGTCGATGACGTTGCGGCGGGCCTGCGGCTTGTCGTCGGGGGCGACCGCGTCCTCGAGGTCGAGCATGACGATGTCGGCCCCCAGGGCCGGCGCCTTCTCCAGCATGCGCGCGTTGGAGCCGGGCACGGCAAGCTCGGAGCGGTGCAGACGGGTCGGGGTCGGTGTCATGGCGTGGGAGCGTACGCGGACCCCGGTCCGGCGCGCAACATATTTGAATGAATCTGTTGGACTCATAGACTTCACTCGATGGTTGCGCGGACGGCGTCTGACTAAGCTCGCCCCATGACCACCCATACCTCCTCCCCGGTCCCCGCCCCCGCCGACCCGCCCGAGCGGCTGCTGTGCGGCCCTGGCCCCTGCAACGTGTCCCCCGCCGCCCTGGCCGCCCTGCAGAAGCCGCTGCTGGGTCACATGGACCCGGACTTCGCCGACATCCTCCTGGAGGTGGTGGAGCTGCAGCGCATCGCCTACCAGGCTTCCGGCGGCCTGGTCCTCCCCCTCCAGGCCACCGGCACCTCGGGGATGGAGTGCGGCCTCGCCCATCTGCTCGAGCCCGGCGACACCGCCATCGTCGGGGTCAACGGCTTCTTCGGCCGGCGCATCGTCGAGATCGCCAACCGCCTGGGCGCCAACGTCGTCGAGGTCCCCGCGGACTGGGGGGAGCACGTGGCCAACGACCGGCTGCTCGAGAAGCTAGACCAGCACCCCGATGCACGGCTGGTCTGCGTCGTGCACGCCGAGACCTCGACGGGCGTGGAGCACCCGCTGGCCGAGCTCGGCGCCGCTCTGCGCGACCGCGACACCCTGCTCATGGCCGACTGCGTCACCTCCCTGGGCGGCATCGAGCTGCGCTTCGACGACTGGGGGATCGACTTCGCCTACTCCTGCTCACAGAAGTGCGTCGGCGCGCCCCCCGGCCTGTCGCCGGTGGCGGTGTCCGACCGCGCCCTGGAGCGCATCGCCGCCCGCACCCATCCGCTCCCCTACGCGATCGACCTGTCGCTGCTGCGCAAGTACTGGGTGGACCGGCCGCTGACCTACCACCACACCACCCCGGTGCTGCAGATCTACGCGCTGCACGAGGCGCTGCGCGAGGTCGCGGTCGAGGGCCTGGAGGCCCGCTGGGCACGCCACATGGACGCCGGCCGCTACCTCCAGGACGAGGTCCGCTCCCGGGGCCTGGCGCTGCTCGCCGAGCCCGAGTTCCAGCTCCCCCAGCTCACCGCCGTGCGCGTGCCCGACGGCGTCGACGGCAAGGCCGTGGCCGGCCGCCTCCTGCGCGAGCACGGGATCGAGATCGGCGGCGGCCTGGCCGGCGCGCCCCCGATGTGGCGCATCGGCCTCATGGGCGTCAACGCGGACCGTGCGATTGCCGACCGGGTCCTGGGCGCGCTTGATGCCGTCCTGGCCGAGGAGCCGGCCTTCGCTGCCAGCGCCTGAAACCGGCGGGCACTGAGGGAGGGGTCCGTCCGCAGCGGACCTGGAAAACGCGAGAAACCCGCGACGCGAACTTGAGTTTGCCGCGATTTCCAGGTGGGAGCTGGAAAACGCGAGAAACCTGCGACGCGAACTCGAGTTTCCCGCGATTTCCAGGTCGCAGCTCCGCCGCGGCCACCCTTCAGTCGCCGAGCCCTAGACGCCGGGCGCCCCTCCCCGACCCCAGAGCCTCAGGCCATCCCTCCCCGACCCCAGAGCCTCAGGCCACCCCTCCCCGACCCCAGAGCCTCAGGCCACCCCTCCCCGACCCCAGAGCCTCAGGCCACGGAAGCGGCGGCATCCGCCGCCCGGGCCGCCAGCAGCGTGTTGCGCAGCAGCATGGCGATCGTCATGGGCCCCACGCCTCCCGGCACCGGCGTGATCAACCCCGCCGCCTCGACCGCGGACGCGAACTCCACGTCGCCCACCAGCCCCGCGTCGGTCCGGTTGATGCCCACGTCGATGACCGTGGCGCCGGGCTTGACCCAGCTGCCCTTGACCATCTCCGGCCGTCCCACCGCGGCGATGAGCACGTCGGCCCGGCGGCACACCTCGTCAAGGCCGCGGGTGCGCGAGTGGCACATGGTCACGGTGGCGTTCTCGGCCAGCAGGAGCGCGGCCACCGGCTTGCCGACGAGGTCCGAGCGCCCGACGACGACGGCCTCGGCGCCCTCGAGCGTCACGTCGTGGCGCTTGAGCAGCTCGATGCAGCCCGAGGGGGTGCAGGGCCGCAACCCCGGCAGCCCCTTGGCCAGCAGGCCCGCCGACACGGGCGTCAACCCGTCGACGTCCTTGCCGGCGTCGATCAGCGTCGTCAGGTGTGAGCCGTCGATGTGGTCCGGCGTGGGCAGCTGCAGCAGGATGCCGGATACGCGATCGTCGGCGTTGAGCTCGCCCAGCAGCGCCACCACCTCCTCCTCGGGGGTGTCGGCGGGCAGATGGTGGGCGAAGCCCTCGATGCCGACCTCGGTGCACGCCTTCTGCTTGCCCCCGATGTACACCGCCGAGGCGGGGTCGTCGCCGACGAGCACCGTCGCCAGCCCGGGTCGGCGGCCGCCGCCCGCCACCCATGATTCGATCTCCTCACGCAGTTCGGTGCGAACCTGTTGAGCGATGGCCTTGCCGTCGATGAGCTTTGCAGTCATTAGACCAATTCGTACAGTATGAGCAGAGTGCCGGTCAAGCCCACCTTAGCGTCGGCGCCCTCGGCGCCACCACCGCGCTCCGCGGCCACCACGCCGCCGCCGGCGACGCTCAGCCGCGTCTCGCTTGACTGCTCCCTCTCCCCCGCCGAGGTCCTGCGCATGGTCGCTCACGGCGAACCGCTGCCCTTCGCCCTCACCGGCAACTGGGCCGGCGGCGGCGCCATCATCGGCTCTGACCCGCTCCGGGTCGCCGCCGACACCGAGGACCCGTTCGCGGTCCTGGACGAGGTGCCGCCCACCGCCCCGGGTCCGGCGCGCGCGGAGGGAGCGGTCGGCGGCGGCTGGTTCGGCTGGCTGGGCTATCGCCTCGCGGCGCGCGTCGAGGACATCCCGCTCAACGACCACCGTCCCGTCGCGCTCCCGGATTTCCACCTCGCCTATTACGACAACGTGCTGCGCCGCGACGCCCGCGGCCGCTGGTGGTTTGAGGCGCTCGTCACCGACGCCCGCCGCGACGCGCTGCACCGCCGCCTCGGGCGCCTGCGCGCGATCCTGCGCCGGCCCGCCCCGCCCGTGCGCGAGCCGCGTGTCTCGCCCCTGCGCCTCAGCGCCCGCGACGCCCGCCGCCACGTCGACGCCGTCGACCGGTGCCGCCGCCGCATCGCCGCGGGCGAGATCTTCCAGGCCAACATCTGCCTACGGTTGGAGGGTGAGACCGACGCGACCCCGGTCGACCTGTTCGCCGCCGCGCTGGCCCGCCTCGACCCGCCCTACGCGGCCATGTTCACGACCCCCCGGGGCGGGATCGTCTCGCTGTCGCCGGAGCTGTTCCTGCGCCGGCGCGGCCGCCACGTCGTCACCGGTCCGATCAAGGGCACGATCGCGCGGGACCCCGACCCCGCGGTCGCGGCAGCCGCGCTCGAGCGGCTGCGCGGCTCGGTCAAGGACGCCGCCGAGCACGTGATGATCGTCGACCTCATGCGCAACGACCTGGGCCGGGTGTGCGAGTACGGCACCGTCGCCGCCCCGCGCCGCCCCACCGCCGAGCCCCACCCCGGGCTGTGGCACCTCGTCTCCCAGATCCAGGGGCGGCTGCGGCCCGAGGTGTCAGACAGCGACGTCCTGCGCGCCACGTTCCCGCCCGGCTCGGTCACCGGCGCGCCCAAGGTGCAGTCGCTGCGCGTCATCGCCGAGCTCGAACCGGCCGGGCGCGAGGTCTACACCGGCGCCATCGGCTTTGCCGGGCCGGTGGCCGGCCTCGAGCTCAACGTGGCCCTCCGCACCCTGGAGGTGGCCGAGGGGCGCGTGTGGCTCGGCGCCGGCGGCGGCATCGTGGCTGACTCCGAGCCCCGCACCGAGCTGGAGGAGGCGCTGGCCAAGGCCCGTCCGATCGCGGCGGCCGTGGGCAGCACCGTCGAGGTCAGACACCGCGCCGGTCGCCAGCATGCGGCCTGACCCGTCGCAGGGCGTCTTTGAGACGATGCTCGTCCGCGGCGGGCACATCCAGGCCCTGGAGCTGCATCTGCGGCGCCTCGGGCGCTCGGTCGCCGCCGTCTACGGCATGACGCTGCCGCGCGACCTGCCCGGCCGCGTCCGCGACGCCGCGGCGGGTCTGCGGGGCGAGCACCGCCTGCGCGTCGACGTCATCCCCGGCCAGGCATCGAGCGTCAGCGTCGGGCCGGTCGCCCCCGGCTACCGGCAGCGCCGGGTGACCGTCGAGCCCTTCGTCGTCCCGGGCGGGCTGGGCCCGCACAAGTGGCGCGACCGCCGCCTGCTGGATATCGCGGCACGACATCGCGCCGCGATATCGCCGCGCGACCCCGGGGTGGAGACAGCGCCCCTGGTCATCGACGCCGACGGCACCGTGCTGGAGGCGGCCTGGGGCAACCTGTGGCTGCTGGAGCACGACCGCCTGATCACCCCGCCGGCCGACGGGCGCATCCTGCCCGGGGTCACGCGGGCGCTCCTGCTCGAGCGCGCGCCCTCGCTGGGCCTGCGAGCGGTACAGGAGCCGATCGGCCTGGAGCGGGCGCGCGCCGCCCCGGTGGCGTTTGCGACCTCGGCGATCCGGCTGGCCGTGCCCGTGACGCTCGCCGGCGGCCCGGCATCGCCGGACGCGCCCGTCAGCCGGATCCGCGCCGCCCTTGCATAGAGTGCCGTGGCCGTGCTCATCCGCCACGCCGATGCCGACCGCGACGCCGCCGCCTGCGCGGCCATCTACGCCCCCCACATCACCACCGGGGTCGCCTCGCTGGAGGAGCGCGCTCCCGAGCCGCGCGAGATGGCCAACCGCATCCGCATCATCTCGCGCGACTATCCGTGGCTGGTTGCCGAGATCGACGGTCAGGTCGTCGGCTATGCCTATGCCTCGCGGCACCGGGACCGCGCCGCCTACCGCTGGGCCGCCGACGTCACCGTCTACATCTCGGGCGACCACCACCGGCGCGGCGTCGGCCGCGCGCTCTACGGCGCGCTCTTCGGACTGCTCCAGCGCCAGGGCGTCTATGAGGTGTGCGCCGGCGTGACCCTGCCCAACGACGCCAGCGTCGGCCTGCACGAGGCCATCGGCTTCGTGTTGGTGGGCGTCTACCGCGACGTCGCCTTCAAGTTCGGCCAGTGGCGCAGCGTCGGCTGGTGGCAGATGAGCCTGCGCGCGCGCACGGAGGGCGAGGCGCCCACGAAGCTCGGGCCGCCCGCCCGACTCGAACACCCCTTGGGTACACCCTGCTAGCCCGGCGGCTCTGGCTGGGCGCGGGGCAGCTCGATCGTGAACGTCGAGCCGTCCACCACGACGCGCCCGCGGTGGTGCTCGGCGATCGCCGCCACGATCGACAGGCCCAGGCCCGAGCCGGGCCGGTCCGAGGCATCACCGCCCCGCCAGAAGCGCTCGAAGAGACGGTCGCGCTCGGCCGGGTCCGGGCCCTTCCCCTCGTCGACGACGCTCAGGCGGGCCGTGGCGTCGTCGCGCTCGAGCCACACCGTCACCCCGCCTCCGCGCGGGCCGTGGACGAGCCCGTTTTCGATGAGGTTGCCCAGGGCCCGGCGCAGCGCGTTGTTGTCGCCGTTGACGGTCACGGGGTCCAGGCCGCCGAGGTGCACCCGGCCGGGGTCCTGCGCGTCGAGCGTCTCGCGGACGAGGTGGTCCAGGCGCAGCGGCTCGAGCGTCTGCGTGCCCTCCTCGACCCGCTCCAGCGCCAGGAGCGAGTCCACGAGCCGCGCCAGCCGCAGGGTGTCGTGGCGCAGTTCGTCCATCACCTCGGGGTCGGCGCCGTGGCGTGCGGCGTACTCGACGTTGCCCAACAGCGCCGTGACCGGCGTGCGCAGCTCGTGCGAGGCGTCGGCGAGCAGCCGGCGCTCGCCCGCCCGGGCCTCCTCCAGCGAGGCCAGCATCCGGTTCAGCACGCCGGTGAGCTGACCGATCTCGTCCAGCGTGGCCGCCTCGGGCAGCCGTCGCGCCGGGTCCGCGGTGGCCTCGATCTCCCCCGCCGCGGCGGCCAGCGCGCGCAGCGGGCGCAGCCCCCGCCGCGTCAGCGCCGCCGCCGCCAGCGCCGCCACCAGGACCACACCGGCGCCGGTCAGCGCCACCAGTACCCCGAGCCGCGACGTCGTGTGCGCGATGTCCGAGGTGTCGGAGGCGACCAGCACCGCGCCGCCGGCGGCCGGCCCCGCGGCGTCGGCGATGGGAGCCACGTACAGGCGCAGCGGGTGCCCGCCGAACGTGATGTCCTCGGCGCCGGTGCGGCCGTGCAGCCGCGCGGCGCGCTCGAGCGCGTCCTCGGGCAGCACCCGCGCGCCCAGGTTGAGCGAGCGGGCCACGATCCGCCCGCGGCGGTCGACGACCTGCACCGAGATCTGCCGGCCCGATACGGGGCTCTCCAGCGCGCCGGCATCGGTGAGCACGGCGGGCGTGGAGATCGCTAGCTCGGCCACCTCCTGTGCGCGCTGGCGCAGCGCGGCGTCCAGCGAGGCGCGCAGCTCGTGGTCGACCAGCGCCACGGTCACGACGGCGAACAGCACCACCGCGGCGAGGATGGCGGCCGTCGCCGCCGCCGTGATCCGCGCGCGAAGTGAACGAAACGGCCTCACACCGAACACCCGGAGCCGTCAGACTTTATTTTGTGGTTTTTCTGGTCAAACCTGGCTGTTCCCGCTAAAGTCCCTGAACGCAACACGGAGGTTTGCAAGGTGGTGAAGGAGCTGTTCGGGCCCGGCAAGCCCGCGCGGGTTCTGCTCGTAGAGGATGACGCGCGCTCAGCCATGGAGCTGGGTGAGATGCTGCGGGCCGTTTTCAGCCGGGGGTTGGTGGTCAGTCATACGCTCGATGTGGCCGACGCCACGCAGGAGCTCGCCGATCACGGCGCGACCTGCGTCCTGCTCGACCTGCGCCAGTCGGGGCGGCTCGACGCGGTGGCGGAGCTCAGCGCCGCGGCGCCGACGACGCCGATCATCGTCCTGGCCGACGCCGACGACGAGGAAACGGGCGTCGCCGCGGTGCGCGCCGGCGCCCAGGATTTCCTGCTGCGCTCCGAGCTCAGCTCGGCGGTGCTGGGCCGAGCGGTGCGCTACGCGATCGAGCGCAAGCGCGGCGAGGCGGCCCTCGCGCAGCAGGCCCTGCACGATCCGCTGACCGCGCTGCCCAACCGGGCGCTGTTCGTGGACCGGCTGCGCGGCGCCCTGGATCGCAGCCGCCGCACGGGGGCGCCCGTCGCGGTGCTGTTCGTGGATGTCGACGGCTTCAAGGAGATCAACGACACGCTCGGTCACGGCGCCGGCGACCGGCTGCTCATGGTGCTGGCCGAGCGCTTCCGCGGCATGCTCCGCCCGATGGACACGGTCGCGCGCTTCGGCGGCGACGAGTTCACCTTCCTGTTCGAGGGCCTGGACAGCGAGGGTGAGGCCAGGCTGGTGGCCCAGCGCATCACCCACTCCGCCGGACTGCCGATCACGCTCGCCGGCCAGCAGCGCTCGATCTCGATCAGCATCGGCGTGGCTCTGGTCACCGATCCCGAGGAGGAGATCGATGACGTCATCCGCCAGGCCGACACCGCCATGTACCGCGCCAAGGAGTCCGGCGGCGACGGCTATGAGGTGTTCGAGGACGTCATGGGCCGCCTGCCGGGCCCGCGCAGTCACCTGGAGCGCGAGCTGCGCCTGGCCGTGGAGCGTGAGCAGCTGCGGGTCCACTACCAGCCGCGGGTCTCCTTCAACGACGAGACCGGCCTTGAGGGGTTCGAGGCGCTGGTTCGCTGGGAGCATCCCGAGCTGGGGCTGATGGCGCCCATCGAGTTCATGTCGATCGCGGAGGAGACCGGACTCATCGTCCCCATCGGCGAGTGGGTGCTCATGGAGGCGCTCGATCAGGTGGAGCGCTGGCGCGAGTCGCGGCCCGAGGTCACCATCTCGGTCAACCTGTCGGCGCGCCAGCTGGGCGAGGTCGACCTGGTGGCGCGGCTGTCCGCCGCCATCGAGGACGGCGGCCACGACCCGCGCGTGCTGTGCCTGGAGGTCGCCGAGGGGGCGGTGGAGGCGTCGCCGGAGCTGGCCCTGCGCCAGCTGGCCGCGCTCAACGAGCTGGGCATCACGCTCGCCATCGACGACTTCGGGACGGGCACCTCGTCCTCGATGACGCTGGCCGAGCTCCCGGTGCACATCCTCAAGATCGACCAAACGCTCATCTCGCGGCTCGGCCCGCCCGACGGCCACGGCGACCTCGACACCGTCAGCGACGCGGTGGAGCTGGGCCACACCCTCGGCCTCAAGGTGGTGGCCGAGGGAGTCGAGACCGACGCCCAGCTCGCCCAGCTGCGCGATCTGGGCTGCGACGGCGCCCAGGGGTACCTGTTCAGCGAGCCCATGCCCCCGGAGGGCGTCTACACCCTGCTCGGCACCGGCTGAGCGCCGGCGGCCCGCGCCGGGGGGCGCGGCGCGGACCGGGCGGCGCCGGGCGGTCAGGCGCGCAGCACGAACCCCGTACCTCGCAGCGTCCGGATGAGCGGCGGGTCTCCCAGCTTGCGGCGCAACCGGGTGACGTAGCGGTCCACCACGTTGGCCTCGGCGGCGTCGTCCCAGATCTCTCCAAGCGCCTGCTCGCGGGTCACGATGCGGCCGGGCCGGCGCAGCAGCAGCTCCAGCAGCGCCGCCTCGCGGCCGGTGAGCTCCACCGGCCGGCCGCCGCGGGTCGCCGTGCGGGCGGCCACGTCGAAGCTGAGGTCGGCGTAGGCGAGCGCGTCGGAGGGCTGGCCGCGGCGGGTCAGCGCCCGCAGCCGCGCGACGAGCTCCTGAACGGCGAAGGGCTTGACCAGGTAGTCGTCGGCGCCGGCCTCCAGCCCGGCCACGCGGTCCGCCACGGCGTCGCGCGCGGTCAGCATGAGGATGGGGGTGGGCAGGCCCTTGCCGCGCAGGCGCCGGCACACGGCCAGCCCATCGAGGGTCGGCATCGCCACATCGAGCACGATCACGTCGGGGGCGAAGCGCTCAGCGGCGGCCAGGGCCGCGCCGCCGTCGCCGGCGACGGTGACCTGGAACCCCTCCGCCGACAGCGTGCGTTTCAGCATCCGCTGCAGCGGCGGATCGTCGTCGACGACCAGAACGCGCTCGGCGTCTCCCGGCGGGTCAGCCACCAGCGACGTCGCGGCGGATGAACACCAGGAAGGCGGCGGCGAGGGCGGGGATCCCGTAGAGCGCGCAGACCCATGCGGCCCGCACGATCGGCTCCCAGTCGGTGGGGGTGCGCAGCAGTCCCTGCCACGCGTTGAACTGAGTGCTCAGCAGGTAGGGCTGAAGCGCGCCCAGCCCGGGCAGGATCCCGATGAGCTGGATGAGCAGCGAGACCATGAGGGTCCCGACGACCGCGGCGGCGCTGTTGTGGGTCACCGCGGAGAGGAGCAGGCCGATGCAGACGATGGCCGCGATCGGGATGAGGTAGACGAGCAGGCTGACGTAGACCAGCTCCAGCGCCTTGGGCGCCGCGACGATCGTGCCCGACAGGCTCTGCAGGGAGTTGAACCCCGACTGCAGGCTGCCCGCGATCACCGCCACCGTCCCGCACAGCAGGATCGCCACCACCGCGTAGGTGCTGGTCGCCAGGGCCTTGCCGGCGAAGATCTGCCAGCGCTCCAGGGACCGGGTGAAGATCGTCTTGAGCGTGCCGTTGTGGTCCTCCGAGGCGACGATGTCGCCGGCCACCAGGGCGGTGATGAGCGGGAACATCCACACCGCCCCGAAGAGCAGGATGACCAGGGGCACGGCCAGGCCGCTGCGGTCCAGGTAGTCGCTGAAGGCAAAGCCGCCGCCCCGGTCGTGGTGGTGGCGCAGATGGATGGCCAGCACGAACAGGATCGGGACGATGATCGCCCCGCCCAGCCCCAGGTAGGTGCGCTTCTGGTGGCGGAGCTTGAACAGCTCCCAGCGATACACGGTGCCCACGCCCGGCATCAGCGCGTCCCCTCGGCCGCCTGCGCCGGCTCGGGCTCGGGCGGCGGCGCGATGCCCGCGGGCACGCCGTCGCCCTCGGTGAAGCGGAAGAAGAGATCCTCCAGGGTGACCGTCTGGGGCGCCATGGCATGGATGAGCGCGCCGGCCTCCACCAGCGCCTGCGACAGCGCGCCGGCGGCGTCCTCGTCGGCGCTGAAGGAAATACGGCCGTGCTCCGTGAGCACATCGTCGACTCCCGGCTGGGCGCGGCAGACGGCAAGCGCGCGCTCGTCGTTGCTGGTCTGCAGCCAGTAGCGCGTTCCCGCGCCCCGCTTGAGCTCGGCGATCTCGCCCTCGTAGACGATCCGCCCCTGGCGCACGATCGCCACCCGGTTGCAGATGTCCTCCACCTCGGTGAGCAGGTGGCTGGACAGCAGCACGGTCATCCCCTGGTCGGCCAGGCGGCGGATGAGCAGGCGCATGTCGCGCATGCCGGCGGGATCCAGGCCCGTGGCCGGCTCGTCGAGGAGCAACAGCTTGGGGTCGCGCAGCAGGGCGGCGGCGATCCCCAGGCGCTGGCGCATCCCGTGGGAGTAGCCGCCGACCTTGTCGCGCTGGCGGCCGGTCAGGTCCACCATCTCCAGCGCGTCGTCGATGCGCTCAGAGGCGCCACCCCCGTCGTAGGCAGCGAGCATCTCCAGGTTCCTGCGCGCATTGACGTAGGGATAGAACGTGGGCGCCTCGACGAATCCCGCCACCCCCTCGAGCGCTTGCACGCTCTGCATCGGGTCGCGTCCGAACAGCCGTACCGAGCCCTCCGTGGGGCGGATGAGGCCCAGCATCATCCGCAGCGACGTCGTCTTGCCGGCGCCGTTGGGGCCCAGGTAGCCGTAGACGTCGCCGGTGCGGACGGTGAGGTCCACCCCGCCGACGGCGGTCAGGTCGCCGTAGCGCTTGACCAGACCCCGGACCTCGATCGGTGGCGGCGTGGCCGGGGTCGTATGACCGCCGGCCGCCGGCGGACCGTCGACCGGGCTGTCACCGGCGACCGTCACGGAGAGGACGTCAGCGCTCGCGCCGCGGACTCCGCCGCATAGGGGGCCACCGAGCCGAGCACCGTGTAGGCCACGCCGCCCCGCGTGAAGTGGACGACCGTGCCCAGCGGGGTCCCGAGCTCGGTGCCGGTGGCGCCGTTGATCGACACGCTGGGCAGGTTCAGGCCGCCCTCACCGGAGCTCGGGCTCGACGCGCTGGCCCCCGACGGCGCGCTCTGCTCGACGACGGCGATACCGCCCAGACCCTGCCCGTAGGTGAGCAGCGCCGCGGGGCGCCCGGCCCAGTCCAGCAGGGTCACGCCCTGGCGGTGCAATCCGACGAGCGCCTTGGGCGCGGCGAGGTTGAAGGACACGTGGCGCGAGACGGCGGCGACGCCGCTGACCTGGGCGTGCCGGGCCTTGCGCGCCGCCTTGGACGCCCCGGCCTGCGCGCCGGCGGCGCCCGCGGTGGAGACCTTGACCACCTTGTCGCCCGACGGCGGGGAGATGCTCAGGTCCGAGTCGGCGATCTTCCCGTAGGCGATGTTGGTGGCGGTGAGCGCCAGAACGGGCGAGGGATTGCCGCGGGCGTAGATGGCAAAGCGCAGCGGAACCCCGGTGGCCGCATCCCAGGCGAGCTGGGCCTGACCGAGCAGGCCCCCCGAGTGCTTGGGCGACACCGACACCGAGTACGCCGCGCGGCCGGCCACGTCGCCCGGGTCCGAGGTGCCCACGCCGCTCACGTCGAGGTGCTTCACCAGCCGCGTGATCGCCGACTGGATGTCGGCGACGGTCGGCACGTGGTCCGGCGAGGTCTTGGCGGGCTTGGCGGTGGTGTCGGCGGGCAGCGTCCCCTCGTAGACGGTGTGCTGCATCGGGTCAGACACCCAGAAGGAGTTCTTGCCGACGACCAGGTTGGCGTCCCCGTTGTCGCCCTGCAGCTCGATGCGCAGGCGGTGATCGCTGCTCAGCCACACCCGGCCGTGGCGGGTGCCCTGCAGGAGCGGGTCCGCGGTCTCGCCCGGCAGGTTGTCGGCGCTGATGAGGGCGTTGGTGAAGGTGACGTCCGCGGTGATCCCCGCCTCCGGCGTGGCGGTGAGCGCCTCGTGGACGGCGCGCGCGAGAGGCTTGGCGCGTGGAACCGGGCCGTTGCCGGTGGCGGCGACCGCGATGGCCGTCCCCGCGGCGATGGCGACGATGAGGCCGCCGATGACGGCCAGGAGCCGGGTGGTTGACGCTGTGCGCAGGAATCTCATGATCAGTCCGCCTTTCCTTGGACGAGCACCAAGATCGCAGGCGAGCTTGAAATTACTTTGACAGACGCCGAGCGGCGCCTACCCTCCTTGCCCGTGTGCCGTCTCTTTGGCATGAGCGGAGGCCGCCAGCGCGTCCACGCCACCTTCTGGCTGCTGGAGGCGCCCGACTCCCTGGCCCAGCAGAGCCGCCGGGAGCCCGACGGCACGGGCCTGGGCTACTACGCGGCCGATGGCCCGCCCGTGGTGTCCAAGCGGCCCATCGCGGCCTATGAGGACCAGGAGTTCGCGCGGCAGGCCAAGGAGGTGGAGTCGCGCACGTTCGTGGCCCACGTCCGCTACGCGTCGACGGGCGGGCTGGCGGTGCAGAACACCCATCCGTTCGAGCAGGACGGACGGCTGTTCGCCCACAACGGCGTCATCGAGAACCTTGACCGCCTCGAGCGCGAGCTGGGCGACGCCATGTCGCTCGTGCGGGGCGACACGGACTCCGAGCGCTTCTTCGCCCTCATCACCCGCGAGGCGCGCCGCACCGGCGACGTCGGCGAGGCGGTGGCCTCGGCCGCCCGCTGGGTGGCGGAGAACCTCCCCCTGTTCGCCATCAACCTCGTGCTCATCTCCGCCGAGGAGCTGTGGGCGCTGCGCTACCCCGAGAGCCATGATCTGCAGGTGCTCAAGCGCGCCGCCGGCGGCGCCAGCGGCGACCGGCACCTGGAGCACTCGAGCCCGCGCGCCAGCATCCGCGTCCGATCGGGGGACCTGTCCGTGCGTCCGGCGGTGGTGGTGGCCACCGAGAGGATGGACGAGGATCCCGGTTGGTGGCCCCTGGGCTCCGGAGAGCTGCTCCATGTCGACGGCGATCTGCGCGTCACCCGGCGTCAGGTGCTGGATGGCCCGCCCGCGCACCCCCTGACGCTCGCCGATCTCGGCGCCCAGGCCGCCGCCTCCCAGGCGCCCCAGGCTCACTGACGCCAAGGGGGCGGGCCCGGGATCTGGGTGTGCGACCATCGCACAGTCAGGATGAGCACCGCAGCCCCAGCCACCCTTCCCCCCGGTCCCTCGTACCCACGCTGGCTGCAGACGCTCGGCTTCATGGTGGGCGGCGTGCGCTACCTGGAGTGGTGCCGGCGTCGCTACGGCGACGTCGTGACGATGGGGACGCTGTTCGACGAGCGATTCGTGATGCTGTTCGCGCCCCAGGAGGTCAAGGAGCTTTTCCAGGGCTCCAACGAGCGGCTGCACGCCGGCGAGGCCAACGCGCTGCTGGGGCCGATCCTGGGCGAGCGATCGGTGCTGCTGCTCGACGGGTCAGAGCACCTGCGCCACCGCCGCCTGCTCCTGCCGCCCTTCCATGGCCGGCGGATGCTCGCCCACGTCCACACGATGCGCGAATGCGCCGACGCCGAGATCGACCGCTGGCCGGTCGGCGAGCCCTTCACGCTGCTCGAGGGCATGCAGGCGCTCACGCTGCGGATCATCCTGCGCGCCGTGTTCGGCTACGCGGCCGGCGCGTCTGAGGACGAGTTCGCCCGGCGGCTGCGCGCGATGGTGGAGCCGCTCTCGCGTGCCCGCGGGATGCTGCTGCTCAACGCCGTCATGAGCGGGCGCCGGGAGCGCCGGGCGGCGCAGGTGTTCGCGGCGCGCAAGCGCGCTGTCGACGAGATCATCTACGCCGAGATCGAGCGCCGCCGCGCCGCCGCGGACCTGCAAGAGCGCGACGACGTGTTCTCCGCGCTGCTCCTCGCCCGCGACGAGGACGGGGTGGCCCTGACGAACAGCGAGGTCCGCGACGAGCTGCTCACCCTCCTGCTCGCCGGCCACGAGACCACCGCCACGGGGCTGGCCTGGACCTTGGACCTCGTCCTGCACGATTCCCGGGTGCGCGAGCGGGCCGAGCAGGGCGATGACCGGTACCTCGACGCGGTCGTCAAGGAGGCCCTGCGGATCCGGCCGGTGATCCCCGGCGTGGGCCGCGTGGTGCGCGAGGCCCCGTTTCCCATCGGCGGCTACGAGGTTCCCGTCGGCGTCGAGATCAACCCGTCGATCCGCAGCATCCACCGCCGCGGCGACCTGTACCCCAGCCCGGCGGTCTTCTCGCCCGAGCGCTTTCTCTCAGATGACGCCCCCGACACCTACTCGTGGGTGCCGTTCGGCGGCGGGACGCGCCGGTGCCTGGGCGCGAGCTTCGCCTTGACCGAAATGCGGGTCGTGCTGGCGCGGGTGCTCGAGCGCACGGCATTGCGCGCCGTCGAGCCCGAGCCCGCCAAGGGCCAGTTCCGGGCGATCACGATCGCGCCCAAGGGCGGCGTCCGGGTGCGCCAGGACCGTCCGCCGCGGCCGGCCGCGCAGACCACCGCCCCCGCCACCGCCATGCCGGACACGCCGGGAGCGCCGGACACCGGCGCCGCCGATCAGCGCGTCCCGGCCGCGTAGCGCAGAATCGACAGATCGGTCAGCCATTCCACCGGCGCCTTGTCGTCGGTGTAGACCGCGCCTCCGGTCAGCGGCGGCCCGATCTGTCCCGAGGTGGAGGCGAGCAGGCCCTGCAGGGCCAGAGGCACCTGGGTGTGGGCCGCGAGCATCGAGGCGCCCGAGAGCGGCACGGTGGAGGCCACGAGCAGAGAGTTGTCGGCACTCACCCGGTCGCGCACCACGTAGGGAAACACGGCCCGCAGCGTCGCGGTCACGACCTTCTCCAGCGAGGTCGAGCCGGGAAGGTGCCCGACGTTGACGGTGAACGTCCCGCCGGGGCGCAGGTGCGCGCGGGCCGAGGCGAAGAACTGACGGGTGACGAGGTAGAACGGGATGTAGGGCTGGCGGTAGGCGTCGAGGAAGATCGCGTCGTAGCGCGCCCGGCTGGCCTGCAGCCACGGTCGGGCGTCGGCGGTGTAGAGGTGAAGGCGCGGACCGCCGAGGTGGAAGTAGCGCTTGCCGATCTCGGTCAGCGCGCCGTCGAGCTCCACGGCGTCGACGCGCGTCGCCGGGAAGAAGTGGCCGTAGGCGCGCGCCACCGTCCCGCCGGCGTCGCCGAGGATCGCGATCCGCCCCGGGGCGGCCGGCGCGCCCGCGGGGGCGTCCGGCCCGCCCGCGAACGGCAGCACCAGAAAGTCGTCCCAGTAGCCGTGGGTGAGATAGCTCCCCGGCCGGTACAGGGAGTGCACCGCCACCCCCTCGTTGAGCTGCAGCCAGCGGACGCCGCTGGGAAACTGCACGACCCGCGCGTACTGATACTGGGTCTCGGTGGCATAGATCACCTGTCCGTGGGCCACGCCGGCCCCGATCGCCGCGGGCGGGATGGCCAGCGACCCGCCCACCGCCAGGGGCACGATCCAGAAGCGCCACAGGCCCAGGCCCGGCACGGACACCAGCGCGAGCGCGAGCGCGAAGACGATGAAGGTGCGGTGGGTGCCGATCGTGGGGATGAGCAGGAGCGCCGCCAGGAACGTGCCCACCAGCGAGCCCACCGTGGAGATCGCGTAGAGGTTGCCGATGGTGCGCCCGGTCTCGGTCACGCTGCGCACGCTGAGACGGCTCACGTAAGGCGCGACCGTCCCCAGCAGCATCACCGGCACCGCCACCAGGACCAGGATCGCGGCCAGCGACCCGGCAAAGCCGCCCACGCTCAGGGAGCCCAGGGCGCTGACCGACAGGCGCAGGAACGGGTCCGCGACGAACGGCACCAGGGCCAGCAACAGGGAGGCCACCATCACCACGGCGCTCAGCCCGCGCAGGTCCGCGCGGCGATCGGCCAGCCTGCCCCCCAGCCAGTACCCCGCCGAGAGGGCCACCAGGACGGTGGCGATCGTGTTGGCCCAGATGATCGTCGAGGCGCCGAAGTAGGGGGCGAGCAGCCGCGCCGCGGCGATCTCGGTGCCCAGGCTGGCGGCGCCCACCACGAAGGCGATCGTCCGCACCACGAGGGGATGCGGAGCGCGTCCGGCCACCTGCACCAGCAGGGCCGGCGGCACCCCCTCGTCCGGCTGCGTCGGGCGCGTCGCCTCGGCCATCGTTCGAGATTAGTAATTTGACAGCGTGATCAAGCTGTATGACTCCTCGGTGTCGGGCAACTGCTACAAGGTCCGGCTGCTGCTGACCAGGCTCGGGATCGAGTTCGAACGCGAGGAGCTGAGCGTGTTCGACCGCTCCAACCGCCCCGATGTCCTGGGCGGGCTGAACCCCGCGCTGCGCGTTCCGACGCTGGTGCTGGAGGACGGGCGTACGCTGGGCGAGTCCAACGCGATCCTCTGGTACTTCGCCGATGGCACCGAGTACGTGCCCACCGACGCCTACGAGCGCGCCCAGGTCCTGCAGTGGCAGTTCTTCGAGCAGTACGACCACGAGCCCAACATCGCGGTCGCTCGCTTCTGGGAGCTGGCCGACCTGCATCCCTCACCGGCCGACCTCGGAGCCAAGCGGGCCGGGGGCGAGCGGGCGCTGGACGCGATGGAGGGCCATCTCGCCGGCCGCGAGTTCCTCGTCGGCGAGCGCTACTCGATCGCCGACATCTCGCTCTACGCCTACACGCACGTGGCGCCGGAGGGCGGGTTCTCGCTCGAGCCCTATCCGGCGGTACGCCAGTGGCTGGCCCGGGTCGCCGCACAACCCGGGCACATCGCCATCACCGAGTGACCGGGCCGGCGGGCCCGCACCCGGCACCGCGCTCAGTCGGTCCAGAAATCCCGGCTCATCTCGGTGTTCTCACCCTCGCTGTGAGCACCGAAGGCCAACAGCTCCATCCCGTCGGGCCCGGCCTCCCATTCGCGCATCGTGTCGGCCGGGCAGTAGACGACGTCGCGCGGCCCGACGTCGAGAATCTCGTCCTTGACGCGGAAGCGGCCCGACCCGGAGAGCACGACGTAGGTCTCCTCGGACTCCGGGTGGCTGTGGCCGAAGCCGACGCGTCGCCCGGGCTTCATGCGGTAGTTGGTGACTCCGATGCGCTCGGCGCCCAGCGCGGCGCGGGCAAAGCGGGCCTCGCAGATGTCGCCCATGCCGTAGTCGGGGGCCAGGTCCTTGATGTCGGAGAAGTTGAGCTTCTTGTAGGTGGGCATGGCACCACGCTAACCCACCCGTCGCCCGCCGCGCCTGCCACGACCTCGTCCGGATAAGCTGGCCCCATGCGAGACGCCCTTATTTGCGAGCCGCTGCGCACCCCGGTGGGCCGCTTCGGCGGCATTTTTAGAGATGTTCCGGTGACCGAGCTGGCCACCACGGTGATCAGGGCGGTGCTGGAGCGCACCAGCCTCCCCGTCGACCAGGTCGACGACGTCCTGCTCGGGCAGGGCTATGCCAACGGCGAGGCGCCCGCGCTGGGGCGGGTCGCCGCGCTGGACGCCGGGCTCCCCGTCGAGGTCCCGGGCCTGCAGATCGATCGCCGCTGCGGTTCGGGATTGCAGGCCGTGCTCGAGGCGGGCATGCAGGTCCAGACCGGCGCTGCCGACGTCGTGCTCGCCGGTGGTGCGGAGAGCATGAGCCAGACCGAGCTGTACTCGACGACGCTGCGCTGGGGCGCGCGGTCGGGCGGCGCCATGCTCGAGGACCGGCTGGTGCGCGGCCGGGTGACGGCGGGCGGGGAGAACTTCCCCGTGCCCGGCGGCATGATCGAGACCGCCGAGAACCTCCGCCGCGAGTACTCGATCCCGCGTCAGGAGCAGGACGAGCTGGCGCTGCGCTCGCACCAGCGCGCTGTCGCGGCTCAGGAGAGCGGCGTCTTCGCGGAGGAGATCGTCCCCGTCGAGATCAGGGAGCGCAAGACCGGCACCCGCTCGATCGACCGCGACGAGCACCCGCGCGCGGACGCGTCGCTGGAGAGCCTGGGCTCGCTGCGGCCGGTGATGGCGCGCAAGGATCCGGAGGCGACGGTCACCGCCGGCAACGCCTCGGGTCAGAACGACGGCGCGGCGGTGTGCATCGTCACGCATGCCGAGAAGGCGGCGGAGCTGGGCCTCACCCCCATGGCCCGGCTGGTGGGCTGGGCCGTCGCCGGCGTCCCGCCCAAGACGATGGGGATCGGACCCGTTCCCTCCACCGCCAAGGCGCTGCAGCGCGCCGGGCTCTCGATGGACCAGATGGACCTCATCGAGCTCAACGAGGCCTTCGCCGCCCAGGTCCTGGCCGTGCTGCGCAACTGGGAGCTGCCCGACGGCCTGGAGCGCGTCAACGTCAACGGCTCGGGCATCTCGCTGGGGCACCCCATCGGCGCCACCGGCGGACGCATCCTCAGCACGCTGCTGCGCGAGCTCCGGCGCCGGGGCGGACGCTACGGGCTGGAGACCATGTGCATCGGCGGCGGTCAGGGCCTGGCCGCCATCTTCGAGAACGTGGAGGCCTGAGACGGCGCCCGGAGAACGTCCGGGCGCCGTGCCCGGCGATCACGAGGCCACGCTGCGCGAGGTCGTCGAGACGCTGGCGCCACTCGAGCGTCGAGCCGGATCAGAGGGGGAGCGCCAGGCCGCGCAGTGGATCGCGCAGCGCCTGCGCGCCGCCGGCTGCGAGGCCGAGGTGCAGGAGGAGGCGTTTCGCGACGGCTACGCGCGGGTGATGAGCGCACTGTCGATCGCCAGCGGCGTCGCCGGCGTCGCGGCGCTGGCCAGCCGCCGCGCGCGGCCCGTCGCGGGGGTGGCCGCCGGGGCCGTGGCCGCCGCGATCGCCGACGACGTCTCCAATGGCCCGCGCCTCTTTCGCCGCGCCACCGGACGAGCCCGCACGACCTGGAACGTGGTGGGCGGCTGCGGCGCGCCCGATGCGCCGCGCACGCTCGTGCTCCTGGCCCACCACGACGCGGCTCCCACCGGCAAGATCTTCGACGACCGTCTCCAGGCGTGGATGGGCGAGACGTTCCCCGGCCTCTTCGAGCGGCGCGACACGTCGCTGCCGCTGTGGTCGCTGCTGCTGTGCGCGCCGTCGCTGGTGGCGCTGGGGTCGCTGCGAGGTCGCCGCGGGGTGATCGCCGCCGGGGTGGCGGGCTCGGCGCTCGGCACCGCGGTGTTCGAGGACGTCGCGCGCAGCCCCGTCGTGCCCGGGGCCAACGACAACCTCACCGCGGTGGCGGTGCTGATCGCGCTGGCCGAGCGGTGGCGGTCAGAGCCGGTCGACGGTCTGCGCATCGTGCTCGCCTCCTGTGGCGCCGAGGAGGTGATCCAGGGCGGCATCTATGGCTTTGCCCGCCGCCACTTCCCGGCGCTGGACCGCGAGCGGACGTGGTTCCTCAACCTGGAGACGCTCGGCTCGCCGCAGCTGATCATGCTCGAAGGCGAGGGCCCGGTGGTGATGGAGGATTACCATGACCGGGCCTTCAGGGACCTCATCGCGCGGACAGCGGATCGCGCCGGGGCCCACCTTCGCCGGGGGATGCGCGCGCGCAACTCGACCGACGCCGTGATCCCCAGCCGCGCCGGGTACCCCACCGCCACGCTGGCCTCGATGAACCGATACAAGGCCCTGTCCAACTATCACCTCATGTCCGACACACCCGACAACGTCGACTACCGCACCGTGAGCCAGGCGCTTCTCGTCACCGACGCCGTGGCACGCGAGCTGGCGGCCAACCCCTGGATCTGAGCGGCCAACCGATGCCCCTGGCCGCTGAGCTCGAGCTCCAGATGTTCGACCACACCGACGCGGCGTTGCGCGGCGAGCGCTATCGCCGCGCCATGGCGCAGATCGAGGCCCACGACGGCTGGCTGGCGGCATGCCCGTTCGGGTTTCTGGTGACCGAGCGCGAGTCCGCCGAGTTCTTCCTGCGCACGCGCGAGGCGGAGTTCCCGGGGATGACGATCGCCGAGATCTTCCAGATCACCGAGGGCCCGCTGCACCAGGAGATCGTCAAGAACATCATCAACGTCAACGGCGACGACCACCGGCGACTGCGCAACCTGGTCAACCCCGCCCTGGCGCCCCGCGCCGTCGACCGGTACCGGCCGATGATGCGCGAGTACCTGTCCGAGCTGCTCGATGGTGTGGCCCCCGCTACCGAGTGCGAGTTCATCGCCGCGGTCGCCAAGCCCTATCCCTCGCTGGTCATCGCGCACGTCATCGGCATCGCCCGCCGGTGGGCGCCCAAGCTGCACGAGTGGTCCAACGTCATCCAGCGCCAGTTCGACGCCGCCGGCCTGGCGCAGGACCGCCCTCGCATCGAGGCGGCGGTGGAGGAGGTCTACGCCTTTGCCGACGAGCTCATCGCGCAGCGGCGACACGACGCCGGCGCGGACCTCATCACCGACCTCATCGCCGCCGAGTCAGAGGGCGAGCGGCTCAGCCACGACGAGCTGCGCAACCTCGTGCTCAACATCCTCGTGGGCGGGGTGGACACCAGCCAGAGCCAGCTCGCGCACGCCGTCCGGCTGCTGGCCGGCTATCCCGAGCAGTGGGAGGCGCTGCGCTCAGACCCCGAGGGGCTGGCCTTGGCGGCCGTCGACGAGGCCCTGCGCTATGAGCCGATCACGCCCTTCACGGCACGGATCACCACCGCCGAGATCGAGCACCGCGGCATCACCTTCCCCGCCGGATCGGTCATCCTCGTCTCGGCCTGGCACGCCAACCGCCAGGGCATCGACCCCGACACCTTCGACATCACCGCCGACCGCGGCGGGGCACGCGTGCTGACCTTCGGGGCGGGGATCCACTACTGCGTGGGGGCCAACCTCGCCCGGGCCGAGATGCAGGAGGGGCTGGCGGCGCTGGCTCGCCGGGCCGACCGCGTCGAGCTGGCCCGCGAGCCGGAGTTCGGGACGCCCTCGGGGATCTACGGGCTGGAGACGCTGCCGCTCCGGCTGCACTGGGGCGCGTAGCCGGCGCCGGGGCGACGGTCGGTCAGGCCGCGACCCACAGGGCGTCATCGCCCAGGGGGGTGCGCGTCGCCTTGCCCTCGGCGACCAGCTCGATGAGCGCGGCCTCCGCTCCCTTGCGATCGGGGGCGTCATTGCCGTGGGTCATGAGCGCCGCCACCTCCTGGGTGGTCAGCCCGGCTCCGAAGGCCTGAAGCAGCGGCTCCGGCGTCTCGGGCGGAGCCTGACGGGTGAGCGTCGGGTCCAGGTTGGCGACGAGGATGTCATAGGCCTCCACGGGCTGGAACCCACCCGCCACCAGCGACGTCCCGTTTGACTGGAACACCACCGAGGGAGCGGTGAAGCGGACCGGCCCGTCGGTGGTCGCCGTCTTGCCCTGAAGCTCGGCGGCCGAGCCCGCCGCGGCACGCGTCTGGGCCTTGTCGGCCTCGTAGGCCTCCGTGACCTCGGGCGAGTCCAGCGCGGCCATGACGGCGTCGGCGTCAACACCGGGGACGGCGCGCAGGACCTCGCGCAACTGCTCGTCGTCCTCGAGCACCAGCGGACCGGTGAAGTTGGCCAGCTGGATGGCGCGGAAGACCGCCCATTCGCTGCTGGGGTTGGCCAGCCGGGCCGCCACCACCGCGCGGCAGGCGCGCGCCGTGGCGCTCAGCCGCGCCTTGGGGGCGGGCGAGAACGGCATGCCGTAGCGGCGGAACATCAGCTGGCCCAGCGCGCCGCGAAGGGGCGTGTAGCCGCGCTTGGCGTACTGCGCAGAGCTCTCGGTCAGGCCGATGAGGATGAGCTTCCAGTCCAGCTGGTCGCGGTAGCGCCACTCGATCACCCTGAGGGCCGGGCTTTCGGAGTAGGCCCACGGGCAGGCTGGATCCGAGTAGAGGGTGGCGGTGATCGTCATGCGGCGCTCCGAGTCAGGTGGTTGATGCCTCAAGTATATGCGCGGTTGACCGCTGCTGGGCGCCCGGCAGCTCGACGATGCTGCCGGCCCGCCGTACCGAGGCCGAGGCGAAACCGGCGGCGCGCAGCGCGGCCTCGGCCTCGGCGGCGCCGTCGAAGTGCAGGTAGACCTCCCCGCGCACGAACGCGCCCAGCAGGCGCCGGAAGAAGCGCACCGCGGGGGTCTGGACGCTGCCCAGGTGCAGGTCGGAGATGTAGCGGCCGGCCGGAAAGGCGCTCAGCACCTGTGCGAAGCGGTGCCACAGCTCCAGCACGGCGTCGGTGGGCAGGTAGCCCAGCAGACCCTCGGTGATGATCGCGGTGCCGGCGTCGGGCGCAAGCTGGCCGGCCAGTTCGGCGAGGCTGCCCGATCCGCTCGCCCGCAGCGCGTCGACCTCCACCACACGGTGCGTCGGAGACAGCGACCCGATGCGCGCAAGCGCCGCCCGCTTGCGCGCCGCCATGGCCGGCAGGTCGGCCTCGACGTAGGTCAGGCGCTCGCCGTAGCAGTTGGCAAAGCGCCAGCCGCGCGCCGACATCCCGGCCGCGACCTCGATCACCTGCGTGATGCCGTGGCGCTGGACCGCCTCACTGAGCAGCGCGTCGATGGCGCGGTGGCGCGCGAGCAGGTAGGTCTCGAGGCTCGGGCCGCCGAGGGTGCCGCTGATCACCATCAGCGGGTGCAGGGCATCGACCATGACCCGGCCCTCACGCGTGCCCAGCCACGGGTGCGACAGTCCGGCCCGGCGCCACACCTCCCCGGTGTAGTGCGCGGTGGGGCTGATGTTGTCGCCGGAGCTCACGCGCTGGGCACGGTAGCGGGGCTGCTCACGCCTCGACAGCCTCGCTGAGGCGATCCAGCAGCGCCGCCTGAGCCGGGTTGAGGCGCTCGCGCGCCTCCTCCAGGACGAACCACTGCGCGCGGTCGACCTCGGGGAACTCCCGCGTGCGCCGCGACCGCGGCGGCCACTCCGTCGTGAACGTGTTGCTGGTGATCTTCGCGGCGTCGAGGTCGCCGGCGATGGCCCAGGCACGGACGACCTTGCCCGCCTTCTGGCGGATCTCTCCCAGGTCGATCGTCTCCCCGTCGGGTGCCGGGGATCCGAGCTCCTCGGCGAACTCGCGCCGGGCGGCCGACAGCGGATCCTCGTCCTCGGGGTACTCGCCCTTGGGGATGGACCAGACGCCGTCGTCGCGCCGGGCCCAGAACGGGCCGCCCGGGTGCACAAGCAGCACCTCGAGCTGCCCGGCGGTACGCCGGAACAGGAGCAGACCGGCGCTGCGTCCGACCCGCCCGCGGCGCTCGGGGCTCATTTCGGGCCCCTGTCAGAGGCTTTCAGCCAAATGTCAGCCAACACGTGTTCAATGAGGATGCCGGCCGGGAGCGAACCGCCGGCCACGTGACAATTGTCATGGCTCATTTCGGCCTAACGCCACTTACGCCGGGGGCTGCCCGGGCCTAGCCTGGGGGGACAAAAGATTTCGAAAGGGCGACTGTTCGTATGAGAAAAGTAGCTTCCTGGTGTTTCCGGCATCGATGGCTCGCCCTCGGGGGCTGGGTCGTCTCGCTGGTGGCGCTCATCGCGATCCATTCCGCGGCCGGCAGCGCGTTCACCGACAACTTCAAGCTTCCCCACACCGGGAGCTTCGACGCCATCCGCCTGCTTCAAAAGGCCAGCCCGCATCAGTCGGGTGAGACCGACCAGCTGGTGATCGGCGTCGATCACGGGAAGGTCACCGACCCTGCCGTCGTCGCGCGCGCCAAGCAGGTCTTCGCCGACGTGGCCAAGAACCCCGACGTGGCCAGCGTCGTGTCGCCCTTCACCCCAGCGACGAGCCACCAGATCGCCCCCGACGGCCAGGTGGCGTTCGCCAACGTGACGTTCACCAACGCCGCCAACCAGAACAAGATCACGGCGGCCCAGGCCCAGCAGTTCGTGAAGTCGATCACGTCGCGATCGGGTGACGGCGTGCAGTTCCAGGTCGAGGGCAACATTGCCGAGGCCGGCAACACCAACAACCAGGGCAGCGGCCTGCTGTTCGGCTTCCTGGCGGCGGCGATCGTGCTCTTCCTCGTCTTCGGCTCCTTCGCGGCGATGGTGCTGCCGCTCATCACGGCGGGCGTCTCGCTGGGTGCCGGGACCGCGGTCGTCGGGCTGCTGTCGCACCTGATGAACATCGCCACCTTCTCCACCGAGCTCGCGCTGCTGATCGGACTCGGGGTCGGGGTGGACTACGCGCTGTTCATCGTGACGCGCTACAAGCAGGCGGTCCTGCGCGGCGAGAGCCGCGAGGCCGCGGTGGTGGAGGCCCTCGACACCTCCGGGCGCGCTGTCCTGTTCGCCGGGCTCATCGTCTGCATCGCCATGCTGGGAATGTTCGCGCTGGGGGTCAGCTTCCTCTACGGCGTCGCCATCGCCGCCGCCGTGACGGTGGCCTTCACGGTGATCGCGGCGCTCACGCTGCTGCCGGCGCTGCTGGCCATCCTCGGCCGCTGGATCCCGCGTCGCCGTGAGCGCCGGGCCCTGAAGGAGGGCAAGCTCAACACGCGGGTCGAGTCGCCCGCCTGGGTGCGCTGGACCCACGCGATGAGCAAGCGCCCGGCGGTGTTCGCAACCGTGGCCGCGGCGATCATGATCATCATCGCCATCCCGTTCTTCTCGATGCGGCTGGGATCGGCGGACGCAGGCACCGACGCGTCGAACACCACCACACGCAAGGCCTATGACCTGCTGGCCAAGGGCTTCGGGCCCGGCTACAACGGCCCGCTGGAGCTGGTGGCGCAGATCAAGAGCGCCTCGGACCTCGCCACCTTCAAGAAGGCCCAGCAGGCGGTGGCGTCCACCCCCGGGGTCGTCGGCGCGACCGGCGTCTCGGTGATCGGCGGTGAGGCCGGACGGCCCAAGGTGGCGATCGCCAGCGTGTACCCCAAGGGGTCCCCGCAGGACGCGTCGACGACCGACCTCCTCAGCCATGTCCGCAGCACGGTCATCCCGTCGGCGACGAAGGGCAGCGGCCTGACCGTGCTCGTCGGTGGCACGACCGCCATCTTCGAGGACTTCAGCCACATCCTCTCCGCAAAGCTGCCGCTGTTCATCGGCGTGGTGGTGGTGCTGAGCTTCCTGCTGCTGATGGCGGTGTTCCGCAGCCTGGTCATCCCGCTCACCGCCGCGGTCATGAACCTGCTGTCGGCGGGGGCGGCCTTCGGCGTCATCACGGCCATCTTCCAGAAGGGCTGGCTGGGCGGTACCACCGGGCCGATCGAGACGTTCGTGCCGGTGCTCATGTTCCCCATCCTGTTCGGCCTATCCATGGACTACGAGGTGTTCCTGGTCAGCCGCATCTATGAGGAGTGGCACCGCCGCCGCGACAACACGGAGGCGGTGGCCCACGGCCTGGCGGCCACGGGGCGGACCATCACGGCCGCGGCGGCGATCATGGTCCTCGTGTTCGGCTCGTTCATCCTCGGCGGCGAGCGCATCATCGAGCTGTTCGGGGTCGGCCTGGCCAGCGCTGTGCTGCTCGACGCCCTGATTGTGCGCTCGGTGCTCGTGCCCGCGCTGATGATCATCATCGGCGACGCCAACTGGAAGCTCCCGCACTGGCTCGACTCGGCGCTGCCCCGCCTCAACGTCGAGGGGCGCAGCGCCACGCGCACGGAGCGCCACGGCGCTCCCGAGCCCGAGCCCGCCACCGGCTGAGATGCGGTGGTCGCCCGCGCGCGTGCCGCGGGCGACCACCTACTGCCCCGGCGTGCCCGGGGCGACGGCGGCCTCGCCCGCCCCGGTCTCCGCCTGGAGCCGCTTGGCGATCCCCGCGCATGATGCGGCGGGATCGGTCGAGTCGGCGGCGTCGTGGTGATCCAGCGCGACGGCATCGCAGCGCAGCAGCCGGGCGGCGCTGTGCGCCGCCGCAATGCTGTGCCCGGCGGTCCTCAGCATGTGGGACCCCGCCACGGCCGCCAGCGTACCGAGAACCGCGAGAATGACAATCCGGTGCACCGCGTACCCCCTGGCGGGCCCTCGTGGCCTGCCCTCGAGTTGGCATCCTGCCCGCCGCCGCCCCCGTGGACACCGGACTACTTGAATCGGGGCAGGAACGCTGGACGGATGTCCGATCTCACGCCGCGCTCGCGCAGCCGTCAGCGCGCTGACCGGATTTCGGTGCTACGGGCCCAGGCCGGATCGAAAAAGGGGTCTGGATCTAGCCCCGGGGCGGGATCTCCTGCAGCGCCCACCGGTTGCCGTCGGGATCGGCGAAGAACACGAACCTCCCCCACGGGAACTCCTGCACCTCTGACACCTCGACGCCGCGGCCGGACAGCTCGGCGTGGGCCTGCTCGGCGCTGGCGACCACCATCTGCAGCCCAGCGAGGCTGCCGGGCTCGGTCTCGACGATCCCGGTCCCCAGCGCGATCGAGCACGCGGAGCCGGGCGGCGTGAGCTGGACGAAGCGGATGTTCTCGTCCACGGGGATGTCGTGGTCGGCGTTGAACCCGAGCTGCTCGGTGTAGAAGGCCTTGGCCCGATCGACGTCGCTGACCGGGACCGCGATCAGCTCCAGCTTCATTTCCATGTGTGCTCCCTCCGCGTGTGGTTTTCCGCGGCGGGACGCTAGGGCGCGACCCGGTCAGCTTCGGTCCGCGGAAGCGTCACCGTCAGGCTGCGACCGGCGCGGCCTCGTCGGTCTCGGCCGCCTCGGGCAGCTCCACGACGCCGGCGCGCTCGGTCCCGGGCCGCAGCGCGTAGACCGCCACCAGGGCGCCGAGGAGGGCGAAGCCGACCGCCACCGTGAAGGCGAGATCGAAGCCGTCGGTCAACGCCCGGGCCGACGTGACGCCCGCGTCCCCTCGCGTCTGGCCGCTGGCGATCGTCGACAGGACGGCCAGCCCAAGCGCCCCGCCCATCAGGCGGCTCGTGTTGAGCAGGCCCGAGGCGACGCCGCTCTCGGCTCCCGCCACCCCCTGCATGGCCACGATCGTGGCCGGCACCAGGCTGAACCCCATCCCCAGCGCGGTGAGGAGGGCTCCCAGCAGCACGTCGCCGACGTAGGTGCCACCGGGCGTGACGCCCGAGAGCAGCGCCATCCCCCCGGCCATCGCCAGCATCGCGGTCAGGATCACGGCGCGCGCGCCGAATCGCGCCACCACCCGCGGGGCCAGGGTCGAGCCGGTGAAGATCGACAGCGTCATCGGGAGGAACGCCAGCCCGGCCTCGATGGCGTTGTAGTGGAGGACCTGTTGGAGGTAGAGGGTGATGAAGAACCACGCCGGGAAATTGGCTCCGTACATCAGGAGCACGATGAGGTTGGCGGCGCGCAGCCGCCGGATGCGGAAGATCGACAGGGGCACGAGCGGCGCCCGAGCCACGCGCGCCTCGACGTAGACGAACGCCGCCAGGAGCGCCACGCCCAGGGCCAGGGGGGCCAGGACGCCGGTCGAGCCCCAACCGAGCGTGTCGGTGCGCACGATTCCGAAGGTGGCGGCGATGAGCCCGGCGGTGACGAGCGCAGCGCCGAGGGCGTCGAAGTGGCGTGGGTGATCGGACACCGGCGCGATGGGCGGGATGGCCAGCAGCCCCAGGCCGACCACGACCGCCCCGAGCGGGATGTTGACGGCGAAGATCGCCTGCCAGCCGAACGCCTGCGTGAGCACGCCGCCCAGCAGCGCTCCCGAGGACGCGCCGAGCGCGCCCATCGCCCCCCAGAGGGCGAGGCCGCGGTTGCGCTCGCGGCCCTCGGGCAGGGTGCTGGTGATGATCGACAGGGTCGCGGGCGAGGTGATGGCGCCGGCGATGCCCTGCACGCCCCGGGCGCCGATGAGCAGCCCCCGCGAGCTCGCCAGGGCGCAGATGAGCGAGCTCAGCGCGAACATCGCCGTGCCGGACAGGAACACGCGGCGCCGCCCCAGCAGGTCGGCCGCGCGACCGCCCAGCATCAGCAGGCCGGCGAAGGTGAGCGTGTAGGCGTTGACGACCCACTGCAGCCCCGTGGTGGAGAAGTGCAGCCCGTCGTGGATCGACGGGAGCGCGACGTTGACGATCGAGACGTCGAGGATGATCATGAACTGGGCGAGGCAGACGACCGCCAAAAGGGCGTTCGTCGACGCCAGCCGGCTCTTCAGGAAGTTTCGTGTTGCGAGCATGGGTGGTAGTCTCCGCCCATGCTTATCCAGGTACAAGAGAAGGAGTTATCCTGGTAGTGGAGATTCCCCCCACCGTCTCTGAGCCTCCCGCCCTCGAGCCCGCCCAGATCCTCGGCGCCAGCGAGGAGCGCCGCCGCGAGGAGCTCGCCGACTTCCTGCGCAAGCGTCGCGCGCAGCTCAAGCCCGACGAGGTCGGGCTCCCCTCGGGCGGGCGCCGCCGCACGCCGGGACTGCGCCGCGAGGAGGTCGCTCACCTGGCCGGGGTGGGCACCACCTGGTACACGTGGCTGGAGCAGGGGCGCGACGTGCGGGCTTCGCTGGACGTGCTCGAGGCGATCTCGCGGGCCCTGCGCCTGACGCCCGCGGAGCGCACCCATCTCCTGCTGCTCGGCCGCGGCGAGGCGCCGCCGCCCTGCAAGTCCGACGAGCGCGTCCACCCCACCGTGCGTCGCCTCATCGAGAACCTCGGGCCCAACCCGGCGTTCGTCCTGGGCCGTCGCTGGGACTACCTGGCCTGGAACTCGGCGGCGTGCGCCATCCTCGGCGATCTCGACGATGTGCCTCGGGCCGCCCGCAACCATCTCTGGATGCACTTCATGGACCCGGCGCGGCGCGAGAGGTTCCCGGACTGGGCGCGCAGCTCGCGGCTGATGGCCGCCAAGTTCCGCGCCGACTCCGCCCGCCACATCGGCGACCCCTCGTTCGAGGAGCTCCTCGCGACGCTGCGCAGGTCCAGCCCGGAGTTCTGCAAGTTGTGGGGCAAGCACGAGGTCGCCCAGTCGGGCAGCGGCCGAAAGACCATCCATCACCCCGTGCTGGGCACCATGCTCTTCGAGCATGCGGTCTTCCACCCCCAGGAGACCCCCGAGCAGCGGATGATCCTCTACTCGCCGCTGCGCGACGAGAACACGCCGGCCAAGCTGGCGCAGCTGCTGGGGTCTGTGTAGGGCGCAGGGCCGGGAGCGACATATCGGTACAGATGTACCGATCATTGGTACACTTGTACCAATGGCCACCTCGTCCACATCGCGCCCCACCCCGGACGCACCCCGCCCCCGCGGCGCCGCGCGTCGCGAGGCGCTGCTCGCGGCGGTCCTGAAGATCGTGGCCGAGGTGGGCCCCGATGCGGTCACGCACCGCCGGGTGGCCGAGGTCGCCGGGTTGCCCCTGGCCTCCACCACCTACTGGTTTGACTCCAAGGAGCACCTGCTGACCGCGGCGCTGGAGCTGGCCGCCGAGCGCGACACCGCCCGGCTGCTCGAGTACGGCGCCGAGATGGAGCAGTCGGGCACGGATCCGCTCGACGCGGTCGTCGGCGCCATCACCGAATGCGACGACGGCTCCCAGGCCAACCGCGGCTCGCTCATCGCCACCTTCGCGCTGCTTTTGGAGGCCGCGCGCCGGCCGGCGCTGCAGCAGATCGCCCAGCGCTGGACCGAGGTGTACCTGCTCACTCTGAGCCGGCTGCTGGAGCGCGCCGGCTCCGCGCACGCCCGCCAGGACGCCGAGCTGCTGCTCGGTGCCACCGACGGGCTGCTGCTCGAGCAGCTGGCCTCGGGCACCATCGAGGATCTCAGCCCGCGACTGCGGCGGCTGGCCGCCGCACTGGTGGCGCAGCCGTGAGCACGATCATGTGCCTGCTGCGCTCCCGCCTGCACGCGGCGCGCACCAGCCGCGAGGACCCGGCCCATGGCACGGTCGTGCTCGTCCGCGTCCTACTCCTCTTCGAGTCGGCCATGTACTCGGCGGTGACGCCCGTCCTGCCCCATTACGCCCACGCGCTGGGCGCCTCCAAGCCCGCGGTGGGCGTGCTCGCGGGCGCCTACCCGGCCGGGATCATCCCGGGGTCGCTGCTGGGCGCGTGGATCGCCACCCGCGCGGGAGTGCGCCGCACGTGCCTCGTCGGGCTGCTCCTCTTCGCCGTCTCGATCGCCGGATTCGGCTTTGGCACCAGCATCGTCACGCTGGACGCCCTGCGCTTTCTGCAGGGCGCCGGCTGCGGCTTCATCTGGGGCGGCGGCCTGACCTGGGTCATCGCGGTCGCGCCCCGCGAGCGCCGCGGCGAGATGCTGGGCTCGGTCATCGGCGCGGCCATCTTCGGCACCCTGCTCGGACCCATCCTGGGCACGCTCGCCGTCGCGCTGGGCACCGGCCCGGTGTTCGCGGTGGTGGGGGCGATCTCGTTCGGCCTGGCCGCGTGGACGGCCCGGCATCCCGAGCCGGCGCCTCAGCCCCGCACCGCGCCCGAGACGCCCACTCCGCTGCGCGACATGCTGCGCAGCTCGCGCATCCGCCTGGGCTCCTGGCTCATCCTGCTCGAGGCGGCGACGATCGGCGCCACCAGCACCCTGCTGCCGCTGCGCCTCGCCCACCTCGGCGCAGCCAGCGTGGTCATCGGGGCCGTCTTCCTGGTCGCCTCGCTGATCAGCATGGCCGTGTCGGCGCCGATCGGGCGGACCGTCGACCGCCGCGGCGCGGCCGTGCCGCTGTGCATCGGCCTGACGCTGACCGCCATCCTCATGGCCACGCTGCCGCTGCCGCACTCGTGGGTCCTGCTGGCCATCGTCAGCGTCGTCGCGCTGGGCGGGCCGCTGACCGCGTACACCATCCCCGCGCTCACCGTCATCACCGACACCTCCGAGCGGCTGGGCATCCCGCTGGTCGTGGCCACGATGATGCTCAACCTGGCCTGGGCGGTGGGCGAGGTGATCGGCGCCCCCGCCGCGGCCAACCTGTCTCAGGCCACCACCGACGCCGTCCCCCTGCTTGCCCTCTCCGCGATCATGGTGCTCACCTTGCGACCCGTCATCAGAGCCCGTCTGACCTCCCGCTCCCACGAGTCGTCCCCGCGGGCCGCCGGGTCGCTCGCCGCCGACCAGCTGCCCGCCCCCACCCGGTGAGTGCCGGAGCCCACCCGGCGCTGATGGCGCCGATCGCGCTGGGCCCCATCGAGCTGCGCAACCGCGTCGTCTCCACCTCGCATCAGACCAGCCTGGTCCACGACCACCTGCCGACCGACGACCTGGTCGCCTACCACGAGGCGCGCGCCCGTGGCGGCGCCGGCGCGGTCTTCCTCGAGGCCACCGCCACCGATCCGACCGGGCTCCTCACCGCGCACACGATCGGCGGCTTTCTCCCCGAGGTCGTGTCCGCCTACCGCCGGCTCGCCGATGCGGTGCACGCACACGGCACGCGCCTGCTCGTCCAGTTCAACCACGGCGGGCGCGAGCAGATCTCAAGCTCGCCGCGGGCGCCCACCGCGGCGCCGTCGGCCGTGCCCAGCCTGCGCTTCAAGACCGAGCCGCGCGCGCTCACCGTCACGGAGATCGAGGCCCTCATCGAGGGCTACGCCCTCTCCACCCACCACGCCGCCGAGGGCGGGCTGGACGGCGTGGAGCTGTCGATCTCCCACGGCTACCTGCCCGCCCAGTTCCTCTCGCGCCAGAGCAACCGGCGCGGCGACGAATGGGCCGGCTCGGCCACCGGTCGCCTGCGCTTCTCCCGCGAGGTCCTGGGCGCCATGCGCGACGCCGTCGGCACCCGGCCGATGGCGATCGGCGCCCGTCTGTCGGCCGACGAGCTGACCCCGGGAGGGATGACGATCAGCGACTGCATCGAGGCCATCCGCGGTCTGCACGACGACGGGCTGCTGGACTTCGTGTCGCTCGTCCTCGGCCACTCGGCGTTCCCCGCCGCCTCGACGTGGATCGCCCCACCCCCGCCCGTTCCGCCCGCGGCCATCGCCCCGCCCGCGGCGGCGATCCGGGCCGCCCTCCCGCCTGAGCTGCCGGTGCTGGCGACCACCCGCGTGGCCGACCTCGCCGCCGCCGACGAGCTCGTCCGCGACGGCGTCGCCGATCTCATCGGCATGACCCGGGCGCTCATCGCCGACCCCGAGCTCATCGCCAAGTCACTGGCCGCGCGCACCGCGGAGGTGATCGAATGCATCGGCTGCAACCAGGCCTGCATCGGGCACTACCACGCCGGCGTGCCCATCGGGTGCGCGGTCAACGCGCGCACCGGCCGCGAGCGCCATCTGCCACCGGCCGTGCCCGGACGCGGCCGGCCCGTGCCCGTGCTCGTCATCGGCGGCGGCCCGGCCGGCGCCGCGGCGGCCCTCGAGGCCGCCCACCAGGGACACGATGTGACGCTGGTGGAGCGCGAGCCCGAGCTCGGCGGCCAGCTGCGCCTGGCGGGCGTGGCCCCCGCTCACGAGGAGCTGTGGAACCGCTACCGCCGCTCCACCCTGGCTCGGCTGCGCGCCGCCGGGGTGCGGTGCGAGCTCGGCGTGGAGGCCGAGGCGCAGCGGGCGGCCGGCTATGAGCTGGTCGTGCTCGCCACCGGCGCGCGGCCCTACGCGCCCGACACCGCCGATCTTCCGGTACCGGCCACGCAGGCCTGGGACGCCATCTCCCAGCCGCAGATCGTGACGGGGCCGGTCCTCGTCGCTGACTGGGGCGGGGGCTGGGATGGCCTTGATGCCGCCGAGCGCCTGGCCGGCGCCGGTCACACCGTGACCCTCGCCTGCGCCGGTCTCGTTCCCGGCGAGACCCTGCACCAGTACCAGCGCAACCTCTACCTCGCGCGCCTGGACGAGCTCGGCGTAGAGATCCTGCACCATCACGAGCTGGCCGAGGGCGGGCTGCGCCATGTCTTCTCGCGGGCGCGCCGGCCGTTGCCCGACGTGCAGAGCGTCGTGCTGGCCCAGGGGCGGGTGCCGGCCGACGATCTCTGGCTCCAGCTGGAGACGCACCCCGGCGCCGTCCGCGTCGGCGACGTCCTGGGCCCCCGCACGCTCGAGGAGGCGGTGCTGGAGGCGACGCGCGCCATCGTTGACTTTGACTGACGCGTCAGTTAGCGTCGCGCGGCATGTCTGCCACCTCGCGCCGCACGGCGGTCCTGCGCCACCCCGGGCGGCCCGACGAGATCCTCGCCGCCGCCTGCCAGGCGATCGTGGAGCGTGGCTTCAGCGACACGCGGGTGAGCGACGTCGCCGAGATCGCGGGCACCTCCACCGGCACCATCCACTATTACTTCGACTCCAAGCAGGACGTGCTGGTCGCGGCGCTGCGCTGGGCGTCTGACCGGCTCTTCGCCCGCCTGGAGAGCGCCGAGGGACCCGACGCCACCGCGCGCCTGGCCGCGCTGCTCGATCTGGCGATCCCGTATGACCGTCCCGAGGCGCGACGCGACGAGTACGTGCTGTGGATGGAGGTGTGGGCGCTCGTCCTGCGCTCCCCCGAGCACCTGCCCGCGCTCCAGGACCTGTCCGAGCGGTGGCGCGCCTTCTTCTTCGACGTGGTCGCCGACGGCGTCGCGGCGGGCGCGTTCACACCGGCGGCTCCCCCCGACGTCGTGGCCGAGCGGCTGATCGCCCTCGTCGACGGGCTCGGCTTCGAAACCGTGGTGGGCTATCCCTGGAGCACGCCCGAGCGGATGCGCGAGCTCCTGGTGGCCTTCGCCGCCGAGCAGCTGGGCCTCGAGGCCCAGCGGCTGACGCTGCCCAAGGCGCGTGCATGAACGCCTGGACGTCCGCCGGCACGCGAATCGGCGGCCACGTCGTCGCCGAGAGCCTGACCGCGCTCGGCGCCGAGGTCGCCTTCGGGGTGCCCGGCGTGCACGCGCTGGCCATGTGGGAGGCGCTGCGCGGGGGCCCCCTCGCGGTCTATGGCACGCGGACCGAGCTCTGTGCCGCTTTCGCTGCCGACGGCTACGCCCGCAGCTCGGGACGACCGGCGCCGCTGCTGCTCTCCACGGGCCCGGGCGCGCTCAACTCACTGACGGGGCTGATGGAGGCGGCCAGCTCCCATGTGCCGGTGGTGGCGATCTCGAGTCAGATCCCCGCCGACCTGATCGGCCGCGGGCGGGGCTACCTGCATGAGCTGCCCGATCAGCTGTCGGTCTTTCGGCCCGTGGTCAAGCACGCCGCCCGCGCGCACAGCGTCGAGTCGATCCCCGGCCTGTTGGCGCAGGCGTGGCGCATCGCGCTGACGCCCCCGAGCGGGCCGGTGTACCTGGAGATCCCCGTCGACGTGCTCACCGCACCCGCCGCACGGCGCCACGCCGGGCCGCTCGAGGCCATGGTGGAACGCGAGTGCGCCCCGCTGGAGGAGCTGGCGACCGCCGCCGGGGTGCTCGCTCGCGCCGAGCGCCCCGTGATCTGGGCCGGCGGGGGCGTCATCCGCTCAGGGGCTCAGAACGAGCTCCGCGAGCTCGCCGAGCGCCTGCAGGCGCCGGTCGCCACCACCTACATGGGCAAGGGCGCCCTGCCCGACGACCACCCTCTGGCCGCGGGTGCGGGCTGCGACGAGGCCGCCTTCCAGGAGCTCCTCTCGGGCGCCGATGTCGTCCTCTGCGTTGGCACCGAGCTGGGCGCGGAGACCACCGGGCAGTACGCATTGCGCTTCGGCGGCCAGGTCATCCATCTCGACGCCGCGCCGCAACGCATCGGCGCCACCTACCGTGCGCTGCCCCTGGTCGGCGACGCCAAGCTGACTCTGCTCGCGCTCGCCGCCGAGCTGCCCGGCCGCGACGCCGGCGACGCCCCGGCGCGAACCGCCGAGATCCGCCGCCGCATCCGCGCGGGCCTCGAGGCGCAGGGCCGCCACACCGAGATCGGTGTGCTCGAGACGATCGAGCGGGCGCTGCCCGAGGACGCGATCACCGTGTGGGACATGACGATCCTGGGCTATTGGGCGGCGCCGCATCTGCGCCTGGGTCCCGGCCAGCAGTTCCTGTACCCCCTGGGCTCGGGCACGTTGGGCTACGCGTGGCCGGCTGCGCTGGGCGCGCGCATCGCCCACCCGCACCGGCCCACGCTGAGCGTCATGGGCGACGGCGGCGTCCAGTACGCCCTCGCTGAGCTGGGGACCGCGGCGCAGCACGGGATCGGCGCCAAGCTGCTCATCGTCGACGATGGCGGCTACGGCATCCTGCGCGAGTACCAGCGCGACAGCTTCGGCGAGACCACCGCGGTCGAACTGCCGGGCAAGGACCTGGCCGGTGTGGCCAGCGCGTTCGGCGTACCGGTGCGGACCGCCGTGCCCGAGAACCTGCCCGAGCACCTGGGCTGGGCGCTGCGCGAACCGGGCCCCGCCGCGGTCATCCTCAAGGCCGAGCTGGTCGCGGCGCAGCCGACGTCATGACCGTCACCCCGCTCCTGCGCCGCTCGGTCATCGGCGTCGGGCCGTACGTCCCGGGCGCCAGTGCCGCCGAGGTCAAGGAGCGGCTGGGCCGGCGGGATCTCATCCGCCTCAACTGGAATGAGAACCTGTTCGGGCCGCTGCCGGGCGTCCTGGACGACGTCGCCGCCGAGCTGGACACCGTGTGGGCCTATCCGGAGGAGGCCTACGAGGAGCTGCGCCAGGCGATCGCGCGGTGGGCGGCCGCCGAGCCCGCGCAGGTGATCCCCGGCCACGGCATCCAGGCGCTCACGCTGGCGGTGGTGGCCACGTTCGTCGAGCCGGGAGACGCGGTCATCGTTCCGCGCCCCACCTACGGCCTCTACGCCCAGGCGTGCGCGGTCGCCGGCGCGCGCGTGGTGCGCGTGGACAATGCCCCGACGCTGGCGCTCGACCTCGAAGCGGTGGCGGCCGCAGCGCGTGAGCACCGGGCCAAGCTCGTGTGGATCTGCGATCCCAACAACCCCACCGGCCTGCGGCTGACCCCGCCCGGCTGGGCCGCCTTCCTCGACGCGCTGCCGGACGGGTGCGTGGCCGTCGCCGACGAGGCCTACCACGATTACATCGAGCCCGGGCGGCGCATCGATCGCCTCGCCGACATCCGCGCCGGGCGCCCCGTCATCGTCCTGCGCACCTTCTCCAAGATCTTCGGGCTGGCCGGGCTGCGCCTCGGCTACCTCCTCGTCGACGCAGCGTTGGCCCCGCACATCGACGCCGTGCAGGAGCCGTTCAACGTCAACCGCGCGGCGCTGTCGGCGGGCATCGCCAGCCTGCGCCGCACGTCCCTGCTCCCGGATCGGCGCGACCAGGTCCGGCGCGCCCGCGCGCGGCTCACCGCGCCGTTGCCGCCCGCGGGCATTCGCGCGCTGCCCTCGGACGCCAACTTCGTCCTGCTCGAGCTCGGCGCCGACGATCTACAGGTGTCCGAGACGCTCGCCCGCGATGGTGTTCTGGTCCGGGCAGGGTCAGAGTTCGGGCTCGCCGGTTACGTTCGGGTCACGACCGCCGAGGAGGAGCTGATGAGCGACGTGGGCAACATGATCGCCGCCGCCGCGCGCTGAGCCGCGGGCGCGGTCACGGGGCTTGAGCCAAGAGCGCCGTGAGCCTGCCCCGAGTCGCGCCCGGCCCGTTGATCTCGAGCCAGGTCACGGTGCCGCGGGCCGACAGCGCTGCCAGATAGGTCGGGTTGGCGAGATGGCACTGGCACTCCTGGCCGACGGCGAGAAACCCCGATCGGCCCTGCGCGGTGAAGCGGCGCGTGCGCGCGAACGACCCGACGTAGGCGTTGAGGTGGGTGCGCAGGAAGCCGACGAACGCGGCGGCGCCCGCCGGTGCGCGAAAGCGCAGGGTGCGGGAGTCGACGAGCTGCAGGGCGCGGGACTCGCCCTGGAAGTAGCGGCGGGCGCCCGCGACGAAGCCCCACGTCCGCAGCCGTGTGCGCAGCGGCGCTGCCTGCGTCTCGCGCGCCAGAAACGCCGCGGTGAGCGTTGTCCGCGTGCTGGGCAGACCCGGAACCGCGTGGGCGGGGAGCGTCGCCACCGGGCGGGCCGAGGAGCCGCACGCCGCCAGGGTCATCGCGGCGCCCACCACCAGCAGGACCGCCGCTCGTCTCATCCCGCCGTCAGCGGCGGCGCCTGTGACAGTGCCTCGATGCGGCGCTCGGCAGCACGTCGAGCCACCTCGGCGAGCACGACGAGCGCCAGCGACAGGACGATGACGATTGAGCCGATCGCGATCACCTCGGGCAGCAGCGCAGGCGTGCGGCTCGAGGAGTAGAGCACCACCGGGTAGGTGGGGGACCCGGGCGGGGCGAGAAATGACGCGATGGCGAACTCGTCAAAGCTGATCGTGAACGCGATGAGGAAGCTCGAGAAGAGCGCCGGAGCAAGCAGCGGGAGCGTCACGAACCAGAAGGCGCGCAGCTCAGACGCACCGAGGTCCAGGGCCGCCTCGCTGATCGAGGGATCCAGCGTGCGCAGCCGCGGCAGGATCACCAGCACGCTGTAGGGGAGCGAGATCACCACATGGCCGGCGAGCACCGCCGCCAGGGACGTGGCGATCCCGAGCTGGTGCAGGAGCACGACCATGCCGACGGCGAGCACGATGTAGGGCACCACCAGCGGGAGGAGGATGAGCGTCACCACCACCGTGCGGAGCGCCAGGCGCCGCCGGGCCAGGGTCACCGCCGCCATCACCCCCAGCAGCGTCGCGGCGAACCCGTTGACCACGGCGATGAGGAAGCTGCGCAGCAGCGCCGAGGTCAACGTCGTGTCGGAGAAGGCGCTGGAGAACCATTTGGTGGAGAAGCTCTTGATCGGCAGCGACGGGATGTTGCCGGAGTTGAAGGCGAACACCATCAGCACGACGAGCGGCGCGTACAGGAACAGCACGAGCAGACCGAAGTAGGTGGTCAACAGCGTGCGGCCGAGGCGACCCACCGCCTTCATGCCGCCTCCCCCTCCGCCTGGGTGAGATCCCGGCCGATGAAGCGCCCGAACAGCGCGAGCATGATGAGCACCACGCCCACCAGCGTCAGCGCCAGCACCGACCCGTAGTTCCAGTCGGGCGTGTCGGAGAAGAACGCCTGGACGGAGTTGCCGAACAGCTGGCTGGACGGACCGCCCACGAGCAGTGGGGCGATGAACTCACCAGTGGTCGGGATGAGCACGAACACGAACCCCGCGGCGACGCCGGGCAGGCTCATCGGGAGCGTCACCCGCAGAAACGTGCTGAACCGGCCCGCGCCCAGATCGTGCGACGCATCGAGCAGGCGCCGGTCCACGTTGTCGAGCACCACGAAGATCGGCAGGGCCACAAACGGCACCCACGCGTAGAAGAGGACGAGCGCCACGCTGAACTTCGAATAGATCAACCAGGTGATGGCATGCCCGTGGGCGCGCAGCCCCAGCTGCCACAGCGCGCTGTTGATGACGCCGTTGTTGTTGAGGATCACCTGCCAGGCGATGACTCGCAGCAGGTAGCTGGTGAAGAACGGCGCCAGCACCAGCAGCAGCACCGTGTAACGGTGGCGCCCGGCGACGAAGGCCAGGAAATAGGCCAGGGGGTAGGCGCCGAGCACCGCGGCGCCGGACACCACCACCGTCACGATGATCGAGGTGAAGAAGCGACCGCGGAACGGGTTACCGGCGCCGGTCAGGAAATCCGACCAGTCGCTGGTGGAGAACGCGGTGTGGGTGCCGGCGACGTTGGTCATCAGCCCGAAGCTGTAGAGCCCGATCAGCACGATCGGGACCAGCAGCACGATCACCACGTATGCCGAGGGCGTGACCGCCGTCAGCATGCGCGCGAACGATCGCGAGCTGAACCACCTCAGCCGCCGGCGCCCGGGGCGCGGCGCAGATGCGGAGACGGTGGTGCTCAGGCCGCCAGCACCTCCTGCCACGCCAGCTCGTACTTGGGGCGCTGGGGCTGCCAGCTCTGCAGGTGGACGTCGGAGGCCTCGATCGCCGTGGGGTTACCGATGTCCAGCTGCTTGGCGAGCTTGGCGTTCTGGATCTCCGAGGGCTTGATCGTCCTGTCGGCCGTCCCGTAGTAGAAGAGGTTGGTCATCTGCACGCAGGCCTTGTGGTTGATGAACGACTCGATGTACTTGTGGGCGTGGAAGAAGTTCTGGGTCTGCGCACCCAGCGTGAATCCGCAGAACCAGCTCAGCTTGCCCTGAGACGGGTTGAGGTAGGCCACCTTCAGGCCCGCCTTGGCCATGGACACGAACGCGTCCTGCCAGGAGTAGGTGATCCAGATGTCGCCGGACTTGAACGCCGGC
>DASXJW010000152.1:0-9691 GCA_036497165.1 Solirubrobacteraceae bacterium | reverse complement strand
GTGGTACGCGTCGGGCCGTCGCGGCGTCTCGACGCTGCGCTTCCGCAAGCGCGACCCCGCGGGCGCGTACGTGGGCTTCACCGACCGCCCGGCGTACTCCGACGCGCGGCGCATCGCGGAGCAGTTGATGGCCGCCTACGTCGACGGCGACGTCGACCAGGTGGAGATCTTCTACAACGGCTACATCTCGCCGCTGTCGCAGGTCATCCGCCGCGAGACGCTGCTGCCGCTGCAGAAGGCGACGCTGCTCGACGAGGATGACTCCTCCGACGACGATACGGACGATGCCGACAAGCAGCAGCGCGCGCTTGTCGAATACGAGCCCGATCCCGAGGAGATCCTCAAGCGCCTCGTCCCCGACTACGTCGAGATTTCCATCTACCGGGCGCTGCTGGAGTCAACGGCGTCCGAGCACGGTGCCCGTATGACCGCGATGCGCAACGCCTCAGAGAACGCGTCGACGCTGATCGACGATTTGACCTTGGAGATGAACCGGGCCCGCCAGGCCGAGATCACGCAGGAGATAATGGAAGTCGTGGCCGGCGCAGAAGGCCTCGGATAAGGAGAGAACACACGTATGTCTGCCACCCAGGAAACCGAAACCAGCAGCGGCAACGAGCAGCGCAACGTCGGGCGGATCGAGGAGATCCAGGGCGTCGTCATCGAGGCCGTCTTCCCCGACAAGCTGCCCGAGATCAACCACGCCATCCTCGTGCCCCGGCCGGAGGCCGCCCGCGCCGAGGAGGACGAGGACATCGCCGCTCAGAAGGACCACTTCGTCACGTGCGAGGTCCAGCAGCACCTCGGCGACGACCGCGTCCGCGCCGTCGCCATGGACACCACCGACGGCCTGTCGCGCGGGTTGGAGGTGATCGACACGGGCGCGCCGATCACCGTGCCGGTCGGCGACGCGACGCTCGGTCGGATCTTCAACCTGCTCGGCGAGCCGATCGACCTCGGCGACGACATTCCCTCAGACACGGAGCGCTGGCCGATCCACCGCGACGCCCCGACCGTCGAGGACCTCACCCCGACCACGGAGATGTTCGAGACCGGGATCAAGGTCGTCGACCTGCTCGCGCCCTACGCCAAGGGCGGCAAGGTCGGCCTGTTCGGCGGCGCCGGAGTCGGCAAGACCGTGATCATCCAGGAGCTCATCCACAACCTGGCCCAGGAGCACGGCGGTCTGTCGGCGTTCTGCGGCGTGGGCGAGCGCAGCCGCGAGGGCAACGACCTCTGGCTGGAGATGAAGGAGTCCGGCGTGCTCGACAAGACGATGCTCGTCTTCGGGCAGATGAACGAGCCGCCCGGTGCCCGCATGCGCGTGGCCCTGTCGGGGCTGACGATGGCCGAGTACTTCCGCGACAAGGAGCACCAGGACGTCCTCCTGTTCATCGACAACATCTTCCGCTTCGTGCAGGCGGGCTCCGAGGTCTCGGCGCTGCTGGGCCGCATGCCGTCGCAGGTGGGCTACCAGCCGACCCTGGAGTCCGAGATGGGCCAGCTGCAGGAGCGGATCACGTCGACGCGCAACGGTTCGGTCACCTCGATCCAGGCGATCTACGTGCCGGCCGACGACCTCACCGACCCGGCGCCGGCCTCCGCCTTCGCCCACCTCAACGCCACCACGACGCTGAGCCGGTCGATCTCGGAGAAGGGCATCTACCCGGCGGTGGACCCGCTGGACTCCACCTCGACGATTCTCAAGCGCGAGATCCTCGGCGACGAGCATTTCGAGGTCGCCAACCGGGTCAAGGAGGTGCTCCAGCGCTACAAGGAGCTGCAGGACATCATCGCCATCCTCGGCATCGACGAGCTCTCCGACGAGGACAAGGTGACGGTGCAGCGGGCGCGCAAGATCGAGCGCTTCCTGTCCCAGCCGTTCTTCGTAGCCACCCAGTTCACGGGTATCGACGGCAAGTACGTCCCGATCGCGGAGTCCATCCGCGGCTTCAGCGAGATCCTGGAGGGCAAGCACGACGACATCCCCGAGCGCGCCTTCTTCATGAAGGGGACGATCGACGAGGTCGTCGCCGACGCCGGCGCTCAGCGCGACTCGAGGGCGGGTTCGAGGTCGGAGTCGAGTTCGGATTCGGATTCGGATGATTCGGCCGCCGAGGGCGCCGAGGGCGCCGAGGGCGCCGAGGGCGAGTCGGGCACCGAGGCCGGCTAGTCATCGATGGCTGACCACGAGAAGTTCCCGGTGGAGGTTCTCACGCCCGAAGGCGAGGTGTTCGCCGAGGAGGTGCAGATGATCTCCACCAAGACGACGATCGGCTCGATCGGTGTGCTGGCTCATCACGCGCCGCTGCTGGCCATGCTGGACCCCACCGAGCTGCGGCTGTACCGGTCGGACTCCGACGTGGTCCGCTTCGCCCAGTCCGAGGGCTACCTCCAGGTGGCCGACAACCGGGCCCTGCTGCTGATCGAGGAGGCCCACGAGCCTGGCTCGCTGGATGCCTCGGAGCTGCGCGACCGCCTGCAGCAGGCCGAGCGCGAGCTCGACGACTCCGGCGAGGACTCGGAGAAGCGACGGGTGGCCGAGCGCGACAAGCGCCGCTGGGAGGCGTTTCTGCGGATCGCCGAGGGCGGGTAGCGGCACGCCCTTAGCTCGCCGTCATCCGAATTCCCTACCCTCCGCGATCCATGGTTGACGAGTTGGTGGTGGCCGAGCGGCTGATCGGTTACGAGACCGCGCGCCCTGACGTTCTGGTGGCGGCGGCCGGTTTCGTCAAGGGCTGGCTGGAGTCGCGCGACATCGAGGTCTCTGACCATGACCACAACGGATTCCCGGTGCTGATGGCTGACGTGGGCGCCACCAGCGAGCAGGCGCCCTGCATCGTCTGGCATGGCCATCTCGACGTGGTGCCCGGCCGGCCCGAGCAGTTTCAGGCGCGCGTGGAGGGCGACCGCCTCATCGGGCGGGGCGCCTACGACATGAAGGGCGGCCTGGCGGCCATGATGTGCGCGCTCAAGGACATCTCCGCACAGGACCGGGTTCGCGTACGGTTCGTGTGCGTCCCCGACGAGGAGTCCGAGGAGATCGACGAGCGCTCGACGGATGCGGTGGTGAGCGCGGGACTGGGCGGGAACTTCGCCATCACCGGCGAACCTACGAACATGCACATCGGCGTGCAGGCCAAGGGGGTGCTGGCGATGCGGATCGTGGTCCATGGGCGCTCGGCCCACAGCTCCACGCCCTGGCTGGGCGACAACGCCGTGCTCAAGGCCGTCGACGTCTTCCGCGCCATCGAGTCGCTCCCCTTCAGCCGCGAGTCCTCGGAGATGTTCGACCGCCCCTCGATCAACCTGGGCCGGATCGCCGGCGGCGACGCGCTCAACAAGGTCCCCGACCGCTGCGAGATGGCCGTCGACGTCCGCTACCTGCCCGGGCAGGATCCCGGGGAGATCCTCTCCCAGGTGCGCCAGATCGCCGCCATCGACGTGACGCGGACCTTCATCCACCCGCCGGTCACGGTGTCGCGCTCGGACCCCTACGTCCAGGTCCTGCGCGACGCCGTGTCGCGCGTTCACAGTGGCGAGGTGATGAGCGTGGGCCGCGACGGCGCCTCCGACGCCGCCTCGTTCCTCGAGGCCGGCATCCCGGCGGTCGAGTTCGGTCCCGAGGGCGGCGGCCACCACGGCCCCGACGAGTGGGTGTCGGTGTCGTCGTTGCAGCGCTACCGGCGCGCGCTGGCGGACTTCGTGAGGACGCTGCCCGAACGCCTGGCGCAGCTGCAGAGCGGCGGCGGCGCGTTGCGGGCGGTTGACGGAGGCGCGGCGTGATCCCGCGGACGCGGCTGGGGATGGCGTGGCGCTTCGCGCTGTGCGGGGTGCTGCTGGTCGCCGGCGCGGCGGCCACCACGGCGGTCGCCGGGCTGCTCCAGGTCAAGGACATCGTCAAGGACATCACCCAGAACCCGGGGATCACGACCAAGCAGATCGTCCTGCCCGCGGCGGGCGCGCCCCAGACGATCCTGCTCATCGGCTCCGACCACCGCGCGGGTGCGCCCGTGCAAGGGGCCAATACGGACACGATGCTGCTCGTCCGGCTCAACGCCCACTCGTCGACGATCAACGTCATGTCGATCCCCCGCGACCTCCAGGTGGCGATCCCCGGTCACGGCATCGACAAGATCAACGCGGCCTACAGCGAGGGCGGCTACGGCCTGCTGATCAAGACGATCAAGCAGAACGTCTTCCCGAAGCTGCGCGTCAACCACATCGTCGACACGAACTTCACCGGCTTCTCGGATCTGGTCGACGCCATCGGCTGCGTCTACTCCGACGTCGACCGGCGCTACTTCAACGTCAGCGCGCCCGGCGCCAACAACTACTCGAGCATCGACATCCAACCCGGCTATCAGAAGCTGTGCGGCCACAACCAGTCGGTCACAGGCGCGCTCCCGTTCGTGCGCTTCCGACACCTGGACTCCGACATCGTGCGCGAGGCCCGCCAGCAGGACTTCATCCGCTGGGCCAAGGACCAGTTCAGCATCAGCAACCTGCTGGCTGAGAAAGACAAGCTGCTGCGGATCTTCGGCAAGCACTCGACGCTGGACAAGACCCTCCAGTCGACCGATCAGATCCTCGAGCTGTTCGACCTTGTGCTCAACTCCGACGCCAGCACCATCCGTCAGGTGGCCTTCCCGGCCGACCTGCAGCCCTGCACGGCGACCTCGTGTGTCGTGACCAGCAACCAGCAGGCCGAGCAGGCCGCCTTCCAGCGGTTCATGGCGGCCACGCCGAAGGCGTCGACCGCGGCGGCGAACAAGGCCAAGGTGACGCCGGCCTCGCTCAAGGGCCACAAGCGCCTGAGCAAGATCCCCACGGGGGGCCTGACCTCCGCGGACAGCGACGGCCGCGCACAGGCGGCGGCCCTGACCCGGGTGGGCTTCCCGGTGTACTACCCGCACCTCATCAAGACCGGGAGCGAATACTGCTCGGCCCTGGCCGGCAACTGCGAGGGCGGGGGCGAGCCGGCCGATGAGTACGCCCACTCCTACCCCCGCCAGTACCTCATCCGCGACCAGCAGGGCCACCCGCACGCGGCCTACCGGATGACCCTCGAGCTCAACCCCGTCCTCGGTGAGTACTACGGGGTGCAGGGGACGACGTGGAGCAACCCCCCGCTGCTGCGCAGCCCCTCGGGCACCCGGACGATCGCCGGCAAGAAGCTGTTCCTGTATGCCAACGGTGGGCGCCTGACGACGGTGGCCTGGCACAGCGGGCCCGACGTGTACTGGATCTCCAACACGCTGACCAGCGCCATTCCCAATCCGCAGATGGTGGGGATCGCCGCCTCCCTGACCCACGCCCGCGGCTGAGCGCCGCGACGCGCACCGTTCCGGGCGCACCGTCGTCAGCGAGCGCCACCCCGCTACCCTCGCCTCGTCATGTCTTCCCAGCGTCAACCCATTGCCGTGATCGGCACCGGCTACGTCGGCCTGGTCACCGCCGTCGGCTTTGCCGAGCTGGGCTCGGAGGTCTGGTGCGTCGACGTGGACGCGGACAAGATCGATCGCCTCAAGCGCGGCGAGATCCCGATCTACGAGCCCGGGCTGGAGGAGTCGGTGGCGCGCAACCGTGATCGGCTGCACTTCGGCACCGAGCTGGCGCCCGCCCTCGAGCACGCCCGGCTGCTGTTCGTGGCCGTGGGCACGCCGCCCACGTACTCGGGCGACGCCGACCTGTCCGCGGTGCATGCCGTGGTGGCGTCGATGCCGCGGTCAGACGAGCACGCCCTGGTCATGAAGTCGACCGTCCCCGTGGGGACGGGCGCCTCGATCAAGCGCATCTTCGCCGAGCACGACAAGGACGGTTTCGCCTACGTGTCCTGCCCGGAGTTCCTCAAGGAGGGCTCCGCGCTGCAGGATTTCCTGGCCCCCGACCGCGTGGTCGTCGGCGATGACGGCACCTGGGCCGGCGACGCCGTCGTGGATCTCTACGCGCCGCTCAATGCGCCGGTCGTGCGCACCGATGTGGCCTCCGCCGAGATGGTCAAGCTCGCGGCCAACGCGTTCCTGGCCACCAAGATCAGCTTCATCAACGAGATCGCCAACGTCTGTGAGGAGACCGGCGCCGACGTGCTCGAGGTGGCCCGGGGGATGGGCCTGGATCAGCGCATCGGCAAGCACTTCCTCAAGCCGGGCATCGGCTTCGGCGGAAGCTGCTTCCCGAAGGACGTCTCGGCGCTCAAGCAGCTGGCCGGGAACTCCGGCTACCACTTCCAGCTGCTGACCGCCGTCATCGAGGTCAACGAGCTCCAGAAGCGCCGGGTGATCGCCAAGCTCCAGAAACACCTGGGATCCCTGGTGGGACGGCGCGTGGCCCTGCTGGGCCTGGCCTTCAAGGCCAACACCGACGACATGCGCGAGGCCTCCTCGCTCGTGCTGGCATCACGGCTGCAGGGGGAGGGCGCCCATGTGCGCGCCTATGACCCGATCGCCGAGGAGGAGGCTCGCAAGCGCATGAGCGGCGTCGAGTTCGCCGACTCGGCCCTGGGCGCCGTCGACGGGGCCGATGCCGCCATCCTGGTCACGGAGTGGCCGGAATTCGCCGAGCTGGACTGGAGCGAGGTCAAGCGTCGGATGGCCGGGAATCTGCTCATCGACGGGCGCAACTTCACCGACCCTGAGACGGTCGAGGCGGCCGGGTTCACCTACGAGGGGATCGGCCGGTGACCCCCGTGGCGTCGTGCAGGCCCTGATCCTCGCCGGCGGGGAGGGGACGCGGCTGCGCCCCCTGACCTCCACGGTGCCCAAGCCGGTCGTCCCGCTGGTGGACCGGCCGTTCATCGCCTACATGATCGAGTGGCTGCGCGGCCACGGGGTGGACGACGTCATCCTCGCCTGCGGCTTCATGGCCGACGGCGTGCGGGCGGTCCTGGGCGACGGCTCCGCGCTGGGCGTGCGGCTGCGCTACATCGAGGAGCCTGAGCCCCTCGGCACCGGCGGCGCGCTGAAGTACGCCGAGGATCTGCTCGACGAGCGTTTCTTCATGCTCAACGGCGACGTGCTCTCCGACATGGACCTGACCGCACAGCTGCGCCAGCACGAGGCCACCGGCGCGCGGGCGACGCTGGCGCTGATCGCCGTGGACGATCCGTCCTCCTATGGGCTCGTGCGGCTCCAGGAGGACCGGGCGGTCCACGACTTCGTGGAGAAGCCCAGCCCAGAGGAGGGCGGCACCCACCTCGTCAACGCCGGCGCCTACATCCTCGAGCGCGACGTGCTGGCCGAAATGGCGCCGGCGGGCACGCGGATCTCCATCGAGCGCGAGGTCTTCCCGATACTGGTGGGCAACGGCCTGTACGGCTGGGAGGCGAGCGGCTACTGGAAGGACATCGGGACGCCGGAGCGCTATCTGCAGGCGACCTTCGAGATCCTCGAGGGCGACGTCAGCACGGAGGTGGGCCGCGAGGTGGCCGCGGCCGGCGGGGTCCTGCGGCGCGGCGGCAACGGCACGGGCATCGTGCACGGTCCGGCCTTGGTGGATCTGGACTGCATCCTGGCCGCGGACGCCGTGGTCGGCAGCCGCAGCGTGCTGGGCCGCGGAGTCACCGTCGGCAGCGCCGCCCACATCGAGAGCTCGGTGCTGCTCGACGGCGCCAGCGTCGGCGCCGGCACCTGGATCACGTCCTCGATCATCGGCCCAGGCGCGAGCATCGGCGCGGGCTGCCGCGTCGAGGGGCGCGTCGTGCTCGGCCAGGGGGTCAGCGTGGGATCGGGCAACACCCTGCGCGAGGGGATGCGTATCTTTCCGGGCGTGCAGCTCCCTGACGGAGCCATCGGGTTTTGAGCACCACCAGCGCGCTGTCGCGGGAGGCGATCGCCGCGGTCGACCCCACCGGTCAGATGTCCGACGTCCTCGGGCTGCCCGAGCACCTGCGTGATGCGCTGTGGCGGGTGGAGTCCGCGAACCTCAGCCCCCAGGACTCGCCCGGCGGGCTGGTGGTGGCCGCGATGGGCGGTTCGGCGGTCGGCGGCCTCCTGGCCGTGGCAGCGCTTGGCGACCGCGCCTCACGTCCCATCTTCGTCGCCCGCGACTACGGCCTGCCGCCCTGGACCACGCCCGACACGACCGTGCTCTGCGCCAGCTACTCGGGTGAGACCGAGGAGACGCTCGCCGCCTACGAGGCCGCCGGGGCTCTGGGCGCGCGGCGGATCGTGTCCACCACCGGCGGCGCCCTGGCCGCGAGCGCCCGGGCCGACGGCGTGCCCGTGATCCCCCTGCCCGGCGGCTTTCAGCCCCGCGCCGCCGTGGGCTACGGGCTCGTGGTGGCGCTCGAGGTGGCCGCCCTGGCGGGCTGCGGCGAGCATCTGCACACCGAGATCGATGTCGCCGCCGCCCACGCCGAGCAGCTGGTGGCCGACTGGGGGCCCGATGCGCCCGAGGACAGCCTGGCCAAATCGCTGGCCCGGTCGCTGCACGGCACCACGCCCCAGATCGCCGGCGCCGGGCTGACCGCGCCCATCGCCTACCGCTGGAAGACCCAGATCAACGAGAACGCAAATGCCCCGGCGTTCGCCGCCGAGCTCCCCGAGCTCGACCACAACGAGATCGTCGGCTGGGAGAGCGCCGCCGAGCTGGGCCGTTTCAGCGCGGTGTTCCTCGACGACTGCGACCTGCATCCGCGCGTCCGCGACCGCATCGAGCTCACCCTCGACGTGATCGGCGATCAGGCAGCGGCCGCGCACCGCATCCAGACCCGGGGTCAGACCCCGGTCGAGCGGCTCGTCTCCCTCGTGCTCCTCGGGGACCTCGTCTCGACTTACATGGCCGTGCTGGCGGGGCGGGATCCGGCGGAGATCGCGCCGATCACCCAGCTGAAGGCCGCGCTGGCCCAGCGTCGCGACTGACGCCGGGGGCCGGTCCCGGCCCTCGAAACCTTGACACATTCGTGGTAAGGTTTGGGTCGGATGGATTCCCTGACGATCAACGAGGCCGCGGCCACGACCGGCTGGTCGCCGCGCATGCTGCGCTACGTCGAGCAGGCGGGCCTGGTGGCCCCGGAACGGTCGCCGTCGGGCTACCGGCTCTACGGCGCGGCGGAGCTGCAGCGGCTGCGCACGCTCAAGGAGCTGGTGGCGCAGTTTGACGTGTCCCTGTCCGATATGGCCTTCGCCGCGAGGATGGCGTCCGACGCGGAGCTCAGCGACGCCGTGCAGGCCTGGCTGAGCGCGCAGGCGAGCCGGCCCGAGGACGTGCAGGCCGAGGAGTGGCTGCGCTTCGAGCAGGAGAAGCACGAGCGGCTGCTCGCGGCAGTCGGTGCCGCCTGAGAGCGCGGGGCCGCCGCCCCACGAAAAATGAGTTTGACAACGAGTCCTGGAGAGAGCATGAGCACCACCGCCCAGAAGGTCGACTACAAGGTCGCGGACCTGTCACTGGCCGAGTTCGGCCGCAAGGAGATCAGATTGGCCGAGCACGAGATGCCGGGCCTGATGGCGACCCGCGCCGAGTTCGCCGACAGCCAGCCGCTTAAGGGCGCCAAGATCACCGGCTCGCTGCACATGACCATTCAGACGGCGGTGCTGATCGAGACCCTCACGGCGCTGGGCGCCGAGGTCCGCTGGGCGAGCTGCAACATCTTCTCCACCCAGGACCACGCCGCGGCCGCGGTGGTGGTGGGCCCCGAAGGCACGGCCGACGATCCCAAGGGCGTCCCCGTGTTCGCGTGGAAGGGCGAGAC
>DASXJW010000151.1:0-16677 GCA_036497165.1 Solirubrobacteraceae bacterium | reverse complement strand
CTGGCGGGTCTCATGCGCTCGCTCGACATCCGCGACCAGCGGGCCGCCCGCCACTCCGCGGCGGTGGCCCGGTTCGCGCGGGACATCGCCCAGGCCATCGGGATGAGCGAGGCCGAGTGCGAGCTGGCCCATACGGCCGGGCTGCTGCACGACATCGGGCGATTCGCTCTGTCGGATCGCGTCGCCGAGCGCGGGCGGACCCTGACCGACGAGGACTGGGTCGCCATCCAGCGCCATCCCGAGCTGGGCGCCGACATGCTGCGCGATCTCGGCATGTACGGGCCCGTCGCCGAGATCGTCATCGCCCACCACGAGCGCGTCGACGGCCGCGGCTACCCGGCCGGGCTGACCGAGGACCAGATCCCCGAGATCGCCAAGATCATCTCCGTGGCCGAGGTCTACGACACGCTGACGGCCTCGGACACCTACCGTACGCAGATGAGCTCGTTCGAGGCGCTCACCGAGCTGCGCCGCGTGGCCGGCACGCAGGTCGACTCCCGCTACGTCGAGGTGCTCGCCAACCTGCTCAGCGGCGAGGGCGTGGAATACCGCCACGCGGACATGGCCGACTTCGACGCCGAGCTCGACATGGAACGCCGCATCAACCAGGCGGGCGCGGGCGGCTGACCCGCGTCCGGCGCGGCCAACCCGCGCCGTTTCCAAACGCCGCGTACAGGTCGCCGGCACAGTGGTTGCCGACGGGCCGGCGGCCCCAGCTGTCCTCCCACTCGGACTGCAGGATCAGCTCAGGGCGCCGGTACGGCCGGGCGCCGTGTGGCACGGGCGCCGCTGAGCGGGCCGCGTCACGCGGTTTGTATGTCTATGGGGCGGGCCCGCCAGGGCCGGTGGGTCCGCCGTCTGTTTGGGTCAGGTTGCCGCGTCCTCAGCCGACCTGACGGTCAAGCAGGGGATCGGAGCTCTGCTGCTCCAGGGAGCCGACGAACTTGTCGATCTGCTCCTGGCTGAAGCGCCGCTGCCCTCCTGGCGTGCGGTAGGACTGCAGATAGCCCATGTCCGACCAACGTCGGATCGTTCCCAGCGAGACGCCAAGCGCCTGAGCGGCCTGTGACGTGGACAGGCCCAGCGGGCTTCCTTGAATTTGCCTCATGACTCCATTTCAGCGCTATTTGCGGAGCGATAATTAGACAAGTACAGCAATTGCACAACCTTTTAACGGCAAATCATGTGGTTGCCGTCCCAATGATCCAGAACCCGGTAAGAGGGGAGCAGGCTTACGTCAACAAAGGTACCCACCGATGCTCATTACGGATCATGGGGTGGACGTCTGGTTGACCCCATCGGTGGCACGATCCCCACGATGCGGCTGCGCCTCTACCACCACCAGGACGGCGCGCGAGTAGCCTACCGGGAGACCGGGACCGGGCCTCCCCTGGTCCTCTTGCACTCGCTCGGACTGTCGCATCGCGAGTGGGAGCCGATCGTCGCGGCGCTGTCGATGCGCTTCCGGGTGGTGCTCCCCGACCTGCCGTTGCACGGAGACTCCGAGGACCGCCCGCGCCACCCCTACTCGCCCGACTGGTTTGCCGATGTGATCTCCGGGTTCTGCCGCGAGGCCGGCGGGCCGCGGTGCACGGTCGCCGGACACGACCTGGGCGCCGAGTTGGCGCTGCTGTCGGTCAGCACCGGGCGCCTGGAGCCCACTCGTCTCGTCCTCATGTCCAACCGCCTGCATCACCGCGACGAGTTCGCCGCCACGCGCGCGGCATGGCGCGCGTCGTGTCGCGTGGCCGCCCTGCCCGGCCTGGACCGAGTCATGGCGCACGGCGCCAAGCTGGTCTTCCGCCCGGCGGTGGGCGAGCGGTTGTCGGTCCAGCACAACGCCGCCGCTCGCGATCTCATCCGGCATGCCTTCTCCGACGTCGGTGGCAACGGCAACCGCGCGCGGTCCTGGGCCAAGTTCGCGCGGCGGTGGCCGGTCGAGGCTCAGCGCAAACTGCTGGACGCCTATCCGCAGATGCGCATGCCGGTCCTCCTGCTGTGGGCCGATACTGATCTCGCCCATCCGCCGCAGGCGGCCGCGGAGGCGCTCGACGTTCTGCCCGACGCCCAGTTGCGCACGCTGGCCGGTACCGGATTCCTCATCGCCTACGACGATCCCGTCGCCGTGGCCCGTGAGCTGATCGCGTTCTGCGGCTGACCTGGATCGCCCGGCGCAGAGCGCTAGCGTTGTCAGGCCAGCGCGCGCGCACACGAACGAACGTGAAAGGACCTCATGAGCCTGCAGGAGAGAGAGCAGCTTTGGGGCGGCGAGACGACCAAAGCTGTCAGCAACTTCCCGGTCTCCGGCGAGACCGTCCCCGTCTCGGTGATCCGGTGGCTGGCCCAGGTCAAGGCGGCCGCCGCCCGCGTCAATGCCGAACTGGGCCTCCTCGATCCCGTTCTCGCCGAGCGCATCGCCGTCGCGGCCGATCGGGTGGCGGGCGGCGAGTTCGACGACCAGTTCCCGATCGACGTGTTCCAGACGGGCTCCGGCACGTCGACGAACATGAACGCCAACGAGGTGATCGCCAACCTCGCGAATGACAACGAGCCCGCCCAGCCGGCCCATCCCAACGACCACGTCAACATGGGCCAGTCCTCCAACGACGTCTTCCCCTCGGCGGTCCACCTGGCGGCGCTCGACCGCGCCGAGCACAGCCTGCTCCCGGCGCTCGAGCAGCTCGAGGCGTCCTTCCGGACCAAGGCCGAGGAGTACGCCGACATCGTCAAATCTGGGCGCACCCACCTCATGGATGCCGTCCCGGTCACACTCGGGCAGGAGTTCTCCGGGTACGCCGCGCAGATCCGCCTTGGAGCGCGGCGGGTGCGCAACGCGCTCCCGCAGGTGGCGCAGATTCCGCTGGGCGGCACCGCCACCGGGACCGGGCTCAACACCCACAAGGAGTTCGCCATCCGCGTGCGCGCCCGGCTGACCGAGGCGACGGGCCTGGAGATCCGCGCCCCCGAGGATCCGTTCGAGGCCCAGGGCAACCGCGACGCGCTGGTCGAGCTGTCCGGTGCGTTGAAGGTGGTTGCCGTATCCATGACCAAGATCGCCAACGACCTGGCCCTGATGGGCTCGGGGCCCCGCGCCGGCATCGGCGAGCTGTTCCTCCCCGAGCTCCAGAAGGGCTCCTCGATCATGCCCGGCAAGGTCAACCCGGTCATCCCCGAGGTCGTCCTCCAGGTCTCGGCTCAGGTCATCGGCAATGACACCGCCATCACCATCGGCGGGCTGCAGGGCAACTTCGAGCTCAACGTCCGGGTGCCCCTGATCGCGCGCAACCTGCTGCAGTCCATCGGCCTGCTGGCCTCGACCGCGCGCATCTTCGCCGAGAAGTGCGTTGACGGCATCACCGCCAACGAGGAGGGGACGACCCGCTCAGCCGAGTCCACCCTGGCGGCGGCGACCGCGCTCAACCCCTACATCGGCTACGACAAGGCCGCCGAGATCGTCAAGGAGGCCGCCGGCTCCGGACGGATGCTGCGCGAGGTCGCCTACGAGAAGGGCGTGGACGAGGAAACCTACGACAAGGCGATGGACCTGCGGGCGATGGCCCGCGGCAACACCTGACGCCGGGTATCGCGCCGGCGGGTTTGCGCGCCCGCCGGCCGCGGCGGATGACGCGAGATCGTGGGGGCAGAACGCGGGAAACCGTCTCGCCCCGGCCACGTTTCCCACGTACGAGCCCTCAGGGGCGCAGATCGCGGCAAACCGCGAACCGCGCGACGGGTTTCCCGCGAAATGCCCCCTCGGACGGCCCCCGTCACCGGCGGCTAGGTGGCGACGGTCTCGGCGCCCAGCTCGCGCGAGATGGCCACGTCGACGGAGTAGTCGATGGGGACGACGATCACGGAGGGCACGTCGAGGGTGAGGGCGTGCTCGAGCCGCTGCGAGAACTCGTCGGCGTCGGCGCAGCGCCATGCCGGGGCGCCGAAGGCCTCGGCGAGCTTGACGAAGTCGGGGTTGCCGAAGTCCACCCCGAAGTGGCGGCCGAACTTGTTGTCCTGCTTCCACACGATCGAGCCGAACTGCCCGTTCTCCCAGATGACGTTGACCACCGGCGTGCGCAGCCGCACCGCGGTCTCGAGCTCCTGGCAGTTCATGAGGAAGCCGCCGTCCCCCGACACAGTCACCACGTGGCGGTGGGGGTCCACCAGCTTGGCGGCGATCCCGGTGGGCAGGGCGAAGCCCATGCCGGCCAGGCCGTTGGCGATGAGCACTGTGCCGGGCTCGTGCGCCGGGAACATGCGTCCGATCCACAGCTTGTGCAGGCCGACATCGGAGACGAGCACGTCGCTGCGCCGCAGCGCGCGCCGGATGTCGCACAGGACCCGCGGGGGGCGCATGGGGAAGTGGCTGTCGCCGCTGGCCTCGGCCAGCGCGCTCGAGACCAGGTGGCGCAGGCGATCGGACTCCGGCGGCGAGGAGTCCTTGCGGCTGCAGCCGGCGGCCAGACGGGCCAGGACGTGCGCGATGTCGCCGATCAGCTCCACCTCGGGCATGAAGAACTCGTCGATCTCCGCGGCGACGGTGTCGATGACCACGATCTGCTTGTCGGCCCTGGGGTTCCAGTGCTCGGGCTTGTGCTCGACCAGGTCGTAGCCGACGGCGATGACCACGTCGGCGTCGTCGAATCCCGCCAGCTCGTAGTCGCGCGCCTGCAACCCGACGGTCCCCAGCGCATGTGCGTCCTCATAGTCGATCAGGCCCTTGGCCATGAACGTCTCGGCCACCGGGATCCCGGTGGTGTGCACGAAGGCGCGCAGCGCCCGGCTGGCGTGGGTGCGGATGGCGCCGTTGCCGGCCAGGATGATCGGGTTCTCCGCGGCCATGATCACCTCGGTGGCGCGCTGGAGCTCCTTCATCCCCGGCTCGGGCTGGACGGGTGCGTGGCGAGGCAGGGGGGACGCGTCCAGGGGCCGCGCCATCACGTCCTCGGGAAGCTCGAGATGGGTCGAGCCCGGCTTCTCCGATTCGGCCACCTTGAAGGCCTTGCGCACCACCTCGGGCACGATTTCCGGGCTCGAAACCCGTGCATTCCACTTCACGACCGGCCGCATGATCCCGAGCAGGTCGATGTACTGGTGTGACTCCTTGTGCATCCGCTCCAGATCTGACTGACCGGTCAGGGCCACGAGCGGCGCACGGTCCAGGAAGGCGTCGGCGACCGCGGTCACCAGGTTGGTGGCGCCGGGGCCCAGCGTCCCCAGGCAGACCCCAGCGCGCCCCGTCAGCCGTCCATAGGCGTCTGCCATGTAGGCGCCGCCCTGCTCATGCCGGACGGGCACGAAGTCGATAGAGGAATCAGCGAGAGATTCGTTGAGATCAAGTGTTTCCTCACCAGGGATCCCAAAGACGTACCTGACGCCCTCCGCCTCCAGGCATTCCACGAAGACATCTGACGCCTTGCGCTCGCTCACGACCCCATCCACACTATCCGCTTTGGCCGTCCGGCTAACCGCGGCCCGGCGGCGACGCTGGACCCGGCGCGGCGTGCGCGCCGCGCTCACGGCGGTCGTCCTGCTGGCCGGCTTCACCGCTGCCGCCCGGGCCGACGGCGTCCTCTACATCCGCGGCGGCGGCGACGGCCACGGCATCGGCATGAGCCAGTACGGCGCCTACGGCTACGCGCTGCACGGTGCCGACTACCGCTTCATCCTGGCCCACTACTACCAGGGCACCAGTCTCGGAGCGGTCAGTCCACGCCAGACCGTGCGCGTGCTGCTCGCCACCGGCACGGCATCGGTCAGCGGCGCCACGGCGATCTCCGGATCGTCCACGCACCTGTCGGCGACGACCACCTACACCGTGAGCGCCAAGGGTCCCAAGCTGGTGCTGGCGACCGCCGCCGGCAAGGCGATCGGCACCTTCGCGGCGCCGCTGACGGTGTCGGGCCCGGCGCCGCTGACCGTGCCAGGGCACGGCAGCTACCGCGGCTCGCTGCAGCTCTCGCCCGCCGCCGGCGGTGTGCAGACCGTCGATCTCGTCGGTCTTGACGACTATGTCCGGGGCGTGGTCGCCGCCGAGATGCCCGCCGGTTGGGCGCCGGCGGCGCTCGAGGCCCAGGCCGTCGCGGCCCGCACCTACGCGCTGACCACGAGCGTGGGGGCTCCGGGGTATGACCTGTACTCAGACACCCGGTCGCAGATGTACGGAGGCGTCGGCGCCGAGACGGCGGCCACGGATGCGGCGGTGGCGTCCACCAGCGGCCAGATCGTCACCTACGGCGGCAAGCCCGCGGTCACCTACTTCTTCGCCTCCTCCGGGGGTCATACCGAGAGCATCCAGAACGTGTGGGCGGGCGCCGGCCCGGAGCCGTGGCTGGTTGGCGTCCCCGACCCCTACGACGGCGCCGCGCACGACCCCTACCACACCTGGGTAGCGCAGATGAGCCTGGCGTCGGCGGCTCGCAGGCTGGCGCGCCTGGTCAAGGGGACCCTGATCGGGATCCGCGTGACGCGGCACGGCCTCTCACCGCGGATCGTCCAGGCCCAGGTCGTCGGCACCCGCGGTACCACGACCGTCACCGGCGGCCAGCTCCAGGACAGCTTCGGCCTCGACGACACGTGGGCGGCATTCACCGCGATCACCACCAACGATCCGCTGGGCACGCTGAGCGGGACGGTTCTCCCGGCGCCGGCCGGCGGCTCGGTCACGGTGCAGGCGCAGAGCGGCACCGCCTGGCGCGCCATCGGGCAGGTGCCGGTGTCCGCGGCGGGTGGCTACAGCACGCGGCTGCCCGCCGGGCGCTACCGGATCGTCGACGGATCGCTGAACGGTCCCGCGGTCACCGTCCACTGAAGGCGGTTGACCCGCCGGACTGAGATCGGGAGGGCTGGATAGCCTCCCGGGCATGCCCGGTCCGCTGCTGGCCATCGACGGTCCGTTCGTCCTGTACCGGTCGTTCTATGCCTTGCCGGACTCCATCACCGACGGCGACGGCCGCGCCGTCAACGCGCTGCTCGGCGCCGTGAACCTCATCCTGCGGATCGCGGCCGACCGTCGCCCGCGCGCGATCGTGGTCTGCTTCGGCGCCGAGTCCGCCGGCTACCGCGTGGAGCTCTATCCCGCCTACCACGCCGCCCGCCCGCCGGTGCCCGATGCCCTGGAGTGGCAGTTCGAGCACGCTCCGGAGCTGTTCGGCGCCTTCGGCTGGACGTCGGCGTCCAGCGACGACCTGGAGGCCGACGACCTGCTCGGCGCCCTCGCCGAGGCTGAGGTCGACGCGGGCGGCCGGGCGCTGATCATGACCGGCGACCGCGACATGTACCAGTGCGCCGGCGAGCGGGTCAGCGTCGTCTACCTCAAGCAGCGCTCGGCCGGGTTCGAGGAGGTGGACCCCGCGGAGGTCCGCCGGCGCTACGGCGTCGTGCCGAGCCTCGTTCCGGATTTCATCGCGCTGCGCGGCGACCCGTCCGATGGGCTGCCCGGTGCGCCGGGCATCGGCCCCAAGACCGCGACCGAGCTGCTCGAGCGCTACGGCTCACTGGAGGCGGCCATCGCCGCCGCCGATCAGGAGCGGCCCCGGATCGCCGCCGCACTGCGCGACAACGCCGACGAGCTGCGGGCCTTCCGCGACATCGCCACCCTGCGCCCGGCGCAGGTGCACCTGCCCGCAGACCAGGAGACCAACCTGGCCGGCGGGGCGCAGGCGGCCCGCGCACTGGGAATGCGCCGGCTGGCGGAGCGGCTCCAGGCCGCCTCGTCGCTCGCGGACCTCTGAGCGACGGCTACGGCGTGAACTTGACCGTGATCACGTCGCCGTCGGCGACCACGTAGTCACGGCCCTCGAGACGCAGGGTGCCGCGGTCGCGGGCCCCCGCGTAGCCCCGGGCGTCGCGCAGCGCGTCCCAGGACACCACCTCGGCGCGGACGAAGCCCCTCTGGATGTCTGAGTGGATGAGGCCGGCGGCATGCCACACCGACAGGCCACGGCGCAGATGCCACGACTGCGCCGGCTTGTCCTCGCCGGCGGTGAAGAAGGCGATGAGGTTCAAGAGCGAGAACGCTCCGCGGACGACGCGCTGCAGGCCGGACTCGGCGAGCCCGAGGTCGTCGCGCATCGCGGCGGCGTCCTCCTCGGGCAGCTCTCCGAGCTCCGCCTCCAGGCGGGCCGAGACCGCCACCGCCTCGGCGCCCTGGGCCGCGGCATGGGCGGCGATCGCGGCCGGCACCTCGTCGGTGCCCTCCTCGACGTTGGCCACGAACAGCACCGGCTTGGCGCTCAGCGGGGACAGCAGGCTCATGGCGTCCAACGCGTCGACGGGCGGCGGGACGGTGCGGGCGGGCCGGCCCGCCTGCAGGGTCTCGATCACGCGCCCGAGCCACTCGGCCTCGGCGATGGCGTGACGATCCCCGCCGCGGGCGGTGCGCACCACGCGCTCGCGGCGCCGCTCGGCCTGCTCGAGGTCGGCGTAGACCAGCTCGGTCTCGATCGTCTCGATGTCGCGCAGGGGATCGACGCGGCCCTCGGGGTGCACGACGCTCTCGTCGGCGTGGGCACGCACCACGTGCACGAGCGCGTCGGTCTCGCGGATGTTGGCCAGAAACTGGTTGCCCAGCCCCTCGCCGCGGTGGGCACCGGCGACCAGCCCGGCGATGTCGTGAAAGGCGATCGTGTCGTGAACCACCTTGGAGGCGCGCACGATCCCGGCGACCGTCTCCAGCCGCTCGTCGGCCACGGGCACGATCGCGACGTTGGGCTCGATGGTGGTGAACGGGTAGTTGGCGGCCTCGGCGGCGACGCCGGTCAGCGCCGTGAACAGGGAGGACTTGCCGGCGTTGGGCATGCCCACGATCCCGACCTTCATCGGCATCCGCGGCCACCTCCGGCGGCGAGCGAGCCGACGATCGAGGCCGCCGGTACGTCGGAGGGGTGGTGCACGCCCGGACCGGTCCGGAGCAGTCGCCGATCGAGCGTGGGAAGCCAGGGCATGCGCCCTGACTCTACGAGGCGTCAGCCGCCGAAGCCCACGCGGTGCGCCTCGGTATCGACGAGGAGGTAGACGATCTTCTCGAGATTGAGTGAGACCTCGCCGTCCTCGGCCTTCAGCGCGTGCCAGCCCGTCGTCCCGAGAGCCTCGCGCAGCTTCTGGAGGTGGTTGGGCTGGACCCGGGCGCTGAGCACCGGGCCGCCGGCAAAGCCGATGTTGATCTTCAGGGGCTTGTCGTCGTCGGGCACTAGTGAGGCTCCTCCGCTGGCTGCACGATCTCGGTGAGGACCCCGCCGGTGGAGGCGGGGTGAAGGAAGGCCACCCGCGAGCCGCGAATCCCGGTGCGCGGCATCTCGTCGATGAGACGCATCCCGGCCGCGGCGCACGCGTCGAGCGCGGCCTGGACCGAGTCCACGCGATAGGCGACATGGTGCAGTCCCGGCCCCCGGCGGCTCAGGAACTTGCCCACCGCCGTGTCGGCGCCGAGCGGCTGCAGCAGCTCGATGTGGCTGTCGCCGACGTCGAGCAGGGCGGCATCGACCCCCTGCTCGGCGACGGTCTCGCGATGGACGAGTGGCATGCCGAGCTGGTCGCGGTAGAGCGCGAGGGCGCCGTCGATGCTCTCGACGGCGACTCCGACGTGGTCGATCGCGGACAGCATGGCGCCGCCGAGCATATCGGGCTTCACCGGCCGGTCTGGTGCGCGGCGCCGGCGGCCTACTGCGACTGCGGCGGAGACGGCGCGGCCGCTTCGGTGGCGGCGGCCGCGATGCCCAGGGGGAAGCCGGGACGGCGGTCAGGCGCCGTCACCGGGATCCCGGCCATGACGCGATCGATCTCGTCGCGCTCGAGCACCTCATCGGCGAGGAGCGCGGCGGCGAGCTGGTCGAGCTGGGCACGATGGGTGCGCAGCAGCTCCTGGGCGGCCCGGAAAGCCTCGTCGGCCAGCTCTCGGACCTCCTCATCGCGCACCCGGCGGGTGGTCTCCGACAGAAGCTCGGAGTTGACGCGCAGCGAGGTGAAGCCGGTCCCCATCGCGTAGTCGTGGATCATCGAGTAGGCGATGTCGGCGACACGGCGCAGGTCGTCGGTGGCGCCGTTGGTGACCGAGCCGAACACGAGTGACTCGGCGGCCCGTCCTCCCAGGAGCATGGTCATGATGTCCACGAGCTCGGCTCGGGTGCGCAGGTAGCGGTCCTCGGCGGGAAGGTTGAGGGTGTAGCCCAGCGCGCGCCCGCGGGGAATGATCGAGATCCGGTGCACGGCGTCCACGGACGGCAGCAGCTCGGCGCACAGGGCGTGCCCGGCCTCGTGGAAGGCGACGACGCGGCGTTCGCGGTCGTTGAGCCGGCGGCGTGACTGCATCCCCGCCACCACGCGCTCCAGCGCCTGATCGAAGTCGACGACCTCGATCGCGGCGGCACCGCGGCGGGCCGCGTTGATGGCGGCCTCGTTACAGATGTTGGCCAGGTCGGCGCCGGTCAGGCCGGCCGTCTGGCGGGCCAGGATGGCGAAGTCGACGTTCTCATGGACCGGCTTGGAGCGGGAGTGCACCTCGAGGATGCGCTCGCGCCCGACAACGTCAGGCGGGGAGACGAAGATGTGGCGGTCAAAGCGGCCCGGACGCAGCAGGGCGGGATCGAGCTTCTCGAGCAGGTTGGAGGCGGCGATGACGACCACGTCCTTCTTGCCGTCGAAGCCGTCCATCTCGACGAGCAGCTGGTTGAGCGTCTGGTCATACTCCCGGTTGGCCGCGCCGCCCGAGCGGGCCGTGCCGACGGCGTCGAGCTCGTCGATGAAGATGATGGCCGGCGCGTGCTTGCGGGCCTCCTTGAACAGCCGGCGGATGCGCGCCGAGCCCAGGCCGGCGAACATCTCGACGAACGAGGAGGCCGACTGGGAGAAGAACGTCGCCCCCGACTCGTGCGCCACCGCCTTGGCCAGCAGCGTCTTGCCCGTGCCCGGGGGTCCGTGCAGGAGGATTCCGGCGGGCAGGTGCGCGCCGACGCTGCGGAAGCGCTTGGCGTCGCGCATGTACTCGACGATCTCGCGCAGCTCGGCCTTGGCCTCCTCGGCGCCGGCGATGTCGTCCCACGCGATCGGCGGCGTGGTCTCCGGGCGGATCTCGGCCGGCTTGGTCCGCGGGACCAGGCGCATCGTCATGCCCACGAGGACGACGAGCAGCCCCATGAAGATCAGCGGCACCCAGTCGTGGATCCAGGTGATGACGTCGGGGTCGCCGAGGAACGCGGGGAAGAGCATGCCTGCCGCGCTTATCGGCAGCCACGCGCCGTGGCTTGAGCGGCCTGGACGGGCTGGCCGCGACCTGGAAAACGCGGGACAGCTGCGTGGGCGCGGCCGGTTTGTCGCGAAATCCAGCTGGGACCTGGAAATCGCGTCAAACGTGGCCGGCGAATCGTGGTTTGTCGCGTTCTCCAGGTTGGACGGCTCGCCGGCGCGGGCGGCTCGCCGGCGCGGGCGGCGCGGGCGGCGCGGGCGGCGCGGGCGGCGCCGTGGGCCTACTGGACGCGCTCGAGCCGCGGGTTGGGCTGGTAGGAGCGCCCCACCTTGGCGCAGGGGCGCCCGTCGAGCAGCACGACATCGGCGGTGAAGTCGTTCTGACCGCGGATGAGCGACGAGCCCACCCCGTAGGCGTCGACGGGGATGCCCTGGGCCTCGAACTCGCGGATCCGCGAGACGGTGAAGCCGCCGCTGACCACGATCTTGACGCCGGGGAAGCCGGCGCCGTCCAGCGCCCCGCGGACCTTCTCGACGAGGCGGGGGTTGACGCCGGTGGGCTTGAAGCTGCCCATCTCGTGCCACAGGGCGCGGTCGACCAGGGTCTCGGAGGTATCCAGGCGGACGCCCCACAGCTTGTCCTGCAGGGCCTCGGCGACCTCGAGGGACGTCTCGACGGAGTTGTTGTGAAAGTCGACGAGCACCGTGACGTTCATGTCGCGCTGAAAGTGGTCGGCGAACTTGACGGCCGCCTTCACGGTGTCGCCGCCGTAGGCCGCGATCAGCCCGTGGGGCACGGTGCCCATGCCGCGCCCGCCCCACCACGAGGCCTGGGCGTCGGTGGAGACGCCGATGGCGCCCGCCACGTGGGCGGCCCACCCGTCCCCGGTCTGCACCAGCCAGTGGTCGTGGCGGGCGGGGAAGTAGAAGATCTGCTTGCCGCGGGCCGCCTCGACCACCTCGGTGACGTTGCGCATGATCAGCGAGCGCCGGGCCAGCGAGCCCAGGTACACGGTCTCGAGGTGGGCGAACAGCGAGTAGTCGCCCTCGATCGTCATCACCGTCTCACGCGGCGCGATGCGATCGCCCTCCTTGAGCGCGTGCACCTGAAGGCGATCCCACCCCGGCACCCATTCGCCGGCCTCGTAGTGGCCCGCGGACGTCTTGAGGATCGCGATCGCCTCGTCGATGCCGCCGAGGATCGACTCGTCCTTCTGGAAGACCTGCATCGTCACGTGCGGGTGCTCGCCCTCGGCCTCCAGCAGCTGCTTGGTGAGCACGAAGTAGGCGTCGGAGTAGTAGCCGTCGCGGATCCGGTCGACGGGGAGCCGGAAGATGGCGGGGTCGAGGCGGTTTGAGACCTGCGTGGAGATGCGCAGAGTCTATTGACGGTGGTAGGCTTGGCCACGCGATGCTGAGCATCACACCACGCTGACGCCGTTCCCCGCCGCGTGCGCCGCGACCCCCTGATGGTCGCCCGCCGCACGCTCCGTCGTTCCCCTGAGTCAGTGAGTGTGTGTGATGAGTCAGTACCTGCGCGTTCTGCGCTACAGAGACTTCCGATATCTGTTCCTCGGCCAGTCGGCCAGCGCCGTCGGCGACCAGGTCGTGATCGTCGCCCTGGCGCTGTACATCACTCAGCGCACCGGATCGCCGACGGACCTGGGCCTCGTGCTGGCCGCGCAGTCGCTGCCGCTCATCGGGCTGATCCTGTTCGGCGGGGTGTGGGCCGATCGCCTGCCCCGCCATCGCATCATGACCGCCGCCGACTACGCCCGGGCGCTGCTACACGGGGTGCTGGCGGTCTCGATCGCGCTGGGCGGGGCGAGCGTGGCGGAGATGATCGTGATCGAGGCGCTGTTCGGCGCGGCCCGCGCGTTCTTTCAGCCGGCCTACTCCGGGCTGCTGCCCCAGACCATTCCCGACAGGCTCGCCCAGGACGCCCGGGCACTGTCCTCGACCACCGAGAACGGAGCCATCCTCGTGGGTCCCGCGCTGGGGGCGGCGCTCGTCCTCACGGTCGGCGCCGGCGCGGCCTTTGCGCTTGACGCGGCGACCTTCGTCCTGAGCGCCGAGCTGCTGCGCCACATCCGCCCCCGCGCCCGGGGCGAGGCTCTGCAACGCGAGACCGTCATGCACGAGCTGCGCGCGGGGTGGCGCGAGGTGCGCTCACGCACGTGGGTGTGGGCGACCATCGCCGCCTTCACCGGCGCGGTCCTGTGCGCCTACGCGCAGTGGTACGCGCTCGCGCCCGTCGTCTCGCGCGACCTCTATGGCTCCGCGGGCGTATTCGGCCTGCTCGAGAGCGTCGCCGGGGCCGGCGCCGTCGTCGGCGCGCTGGTCGGCATCCGCTGGCGCCCGCGCCGGCCGATGGTGGTGGGCCTGGTCCTCACCCTCTTCTGGCCCCTGCAAACGCTGGCCTTCGCCGCCGCCGCGCCGCTGGCGGGGGTGGTGGCGCTGGCCTTCGGCGCCGGTCTGGGCTTCACGCTGTTCGAGGTGTGGTGGGCGACGGCGCTGGTGCGCAACATCCCGCCCCAGGCGCTGTCGCGGGTGAGCGCGTATGACTGGATGGGATCGTTGGCGCTGCTGCCGCTGGGCTTTGCCATCGCCGGCCCCCTGGCCTCGGCGTGGGGCGCGCGCACCGTGCTCAGCGTTGGTGCGGCGGCGGCGCTGGTGATGCTGCTCCTGGCGCTGCTCCCGGGCTCGACACGGCGGCTCGCCGGCACCGGCTCAGCCGAGCAGCTCGAGGATGATGTCGCGGTAGAAGCCCGTGGCGAAGCCGAGATCGCGGACGTCGATGCGCTCGTCCGCGTTGTGCATGAGCGGGGTGGCCTCTAGCATCGTCTGGTGGCGCTGGGGGAAGAACCCGTAGGCCACGCACTCGGGAAAGGCCTCGCGAAACCAGCGCGAGTCCGAGAAGCCGGCGAGGATCATCGGGACGGTGGCGGCACCGGGGTCGCCGGCCGAGATCCACCGGTCGATCGCGGTCATCAGCGGGCTGTCGACCGCCGACCCGTTGCCGATCACCTGCTCGGTGAAGTCAAAGCGCAGCTCGTCGGAGGGCTCACCCAGCACCTGCCGGATCCGCCGCGCCACCGCCTCCTCGCCCAGGCCGGGGGGGACGCGGCAGTCGACGCGGACCTGCGCGCGCGACGGGATCACGTTGATCTTCGTCGAGGCGCTGGTCATCGTCGGCGTCAGCGTCACTCCGAACATCGGCTCAAACAGCGTGCGCAGCCGGGGATCCTCGGCCTCGATCCGGGCCAGGGCCGCCGACGGGTCCTCGGGATCGAACCCCAGCCCGCGCAGCAGCGCGGTCGGCGCCTCGGTCAGCTCGAAGAACCCCTCCCCGCCCGCCCCGTGCTGCGCCAGCGCGCTCAGCACGGGCGCGAGCTTGAGCAGGGCGTTGTCGCCGGTGCGGGGCAGCGAGGCGTGACCGGCCATGCCGAGCGCGGTCACGTTGAAGCGGAAGATCCCCTTCTCCGCGCAGCAGACGCCGTAGCGGCGCCGGCCCTCGAACTCGAAGACCTCCCCGGCGCCCTCGTTGAGCAGGAAGTCGCAGCGGACCGCGTCCGGGTGGGTCTCGGTGAGCCAGTGGGCGCCGACGTCGCCACCGGTCTCCTCGTCGGAGACGAAGACCAGCTTGAGCGCGCCCGAGGCGGGGCGCCACCCCCCACGGGCCAGGCTGACCGCCGCGACGGCCTCGGCCGCCACCTGATCCTTCATGTCCAGCGCGCCCCGCCCCCAGACGAACCCGTCGGCCAGCTCGCCCGACCACGGATCGTGGCGCCACTCCGAGGCGTCGGCGAGGACCGTGTCGACGTGCCCGAGCAGGCAGAGGACTGGCCCGTCGCCCTGGCCGTCCAGCGTCGCCACGAGGTTGGGGCGCGCAGGATCGGCGGCGAGGACCTCGGTCTCGAACCCGGCGTCGCTCAGGTAGCGCTCGAGATGCTCGATCGCCGGCCGCTCGTTGCCGGGCGGGTTGACGGTGTCGAACCGGATCAGCTCCTGCAGGAGGGCGACGCTGTGGGCCTGAAGCTCGTCTGAGGTCATGCCGACTCCGCAGACTATCGGCGTAGGATGCCGCCGGTGTCCGGCCCCAGCGACGACCTCGACCTCGCGCTGGAGCTGGTCGACGCCGCCGACGCGATCACGCTGAGCCGGTTCCGGGCCGCCGACCTCGTCGTCGAGACCAAACCCGACCTGACCCCGGTGTCCGAGGCCGACCGCGCCGTGGAGCAGGGCCTGCGCGAGCGTCTGGCGGTGATGCGGCCCCGTGACGCGGTGGTGGGCGAGGAGTACGGAGACGCCGGAGTGGACGGCTCGCGACGCTGGATCGTCGACCCCATCGACGGGACGAAGGGATATGTGCGAGGGATGCCGGTGTGGGCCACGCTGCTGGCGCTCGAGCAGGACGGCGAGATGGCCGTGGGCGTCGTGTCGGCTCCGGCGCTGGGACGGCGCTGGTGGGCGGCGCGCGGAAGCGGCGCCTTCACCCGCGAGGCCGGCGCCGAGCCCCGGCGCCTGCGCGTCTCGGCGGTGCGCGAGCTCGCCGACGCGCAGATGTGCTTCGGGGGGTTTGAGGAGTTCCGCCAGACCGGGCGCCTCGACGCGCTCCTGGCCCTCGCCGAGAGGTGCTGGCGCACCCGGGGCTACGGGGATTTCTGGCAGTACATGCTCGTGGCCGAGGGCGCAGCCGAGATCGCCCTGGACCCGACGGTGTCGATCTGGGACGTGGCGGCGCCGCTGGTGATCGTGCAGGAGGCGGGTGGGCGCTTCACCGACCTCGCCGGGACGCCGACCGCCGCCGGCGGGAACGGGATCGCCACCAACGGTCTCCTCCATGAGGCCGCCCGTCAGATCATCGCCGGGTGAGGCCGCCCGGCGGGGGCATACTCAGGTCATGGAACGACTGTTCGGTGAGGAGGCCGCGCCGCGGGAAGCGCCGGCGGCGCGCGCAGGAGCCGCGGGCGGCGCGGCCGCCGCTGCACAGGCCGACATCCCGCTGGCCACCCGGATGCGCCCCACCACCCTCGATGAGCTTGTCGGGCAGGAGCAGCTGCTCGCACCGGGGTCGGCGCTGCGGCGCGCCATCGAGGAGGGCCATCCCCATTCGATGATCCTGCATGGCCCGCCCGGGTCGGGTAAGACCACCCTGGCCCGCCTGGTGGCCCATGCGTCGGACGCGGCGCTCGAGGAGGAGAGCGCTGTGGCCGCGGGGCGCGCCGAGGTCCGGGCGGTCATCGAGCGGGCCCGCCAGCGGCTGCGCAGCGGACGCCGGACCGTGTTCTTCCTCGACGAGATCCACCGCTTCAACAAGGCCCAGCAGGACGCGCTCCTGCCCGGCGTCGAGGAGGGGCTCGTGACGCTGATCGGGGCGACGACCGAGAACCCGTACTTCGAGCTCAACTCGGCGCTGCTCTCGCGGATGCAGGTCTTCGAGCTCGAGCCGCTCGGCGAGGAGGAGCTCGGCGAGCTCGTCCGCCGCGGCGCCCGCGCGCT